>JAKVCP010000099.1 GCA_022448925.1 Paracoccaceae bacterium | reverse complement strand
CGCCGCTGGGCGCTGCAGCGCTGGCGGGAACCTCCTTTGCGATTGACCGTGATATGACAGCACAGGCGCTGGGCTTTGACCGACCCATGTCCAACAGCCTTGACGCTGTCAGTGACCGAGATTTTGCCCTGGATTTTCTGTCGGCAGCCTCGATTTGCGCCATGCACCTGAGCCGCCTTGCCGAAGAGTTGGTGATCTGGTCTTCCGCCCAGTTTCGCTTTGTGACGCTGTCGGACCGGTTTTCAACCGGCAGCTCTATCATGCCGCAAAAAAAGAACCCCGACGCGGCTGAACTGATCCGTGCCAAGATTGGCCGGATATTTGGCGCCAATGTCGCTTTGATGACCGTGATGAAGGGTCTGCCTCTGGCCTATTCCAAGGACATGCAGGAAGACAAGGAGCAGGTCTTTGACGCGGCCGATAATCTGATGCTGGCTCTGGCCGCGATGGAAGGTATGGTCAAAGATATGGCGGCCAATCGTGATAGTCTTGAGGCAGCTGCAGCCAGTGGGTTTTCCACGGCGACCGATCTTGCCGATTGGCTGGTGCGCGCACTTGATATGCCATTCCGAGAAGCACACCATGTGACCGGTGCGCTGGTGGCGCTGGCTGAAAGCCGTGGCGGAGATTTGCCGGATCTGACGCTTGAGGACATGCAGGGTGTGCATTCCGGTATCACGGACGAGGTTTTCGGTGTTTTGGGTGTTCAAAATTCTGTCGCCTCGCGCCAAAGCTATGGTGGTACG
Organism: Paracoccaceae bacterium; assembly: GCA_022448925.1. GTDB lineage: Bacteria > Pseudomonadota > Alphaproteobacteria > Rhodobacterales > Rhodobacteraceae > JAKVCP01. The sequence goes on along the minus strand of JAKVCP010000099.1, from coordinate 8,836 downwards.
TCGCCGGTTCGGGTGCGCGAACAGGTGGCACGCTGGCGGGAGGACTTGGGATGAAAGGGATTGCCGCAGCCTTGATGTTGCTCATGCTCGCAGCCTGTGGTGCCGATGGCGAGCCAGAGCGTCCAAAGGCCCCAGTTATTGGCGACGACGCGGTCCTGGAGTGATCTGACAGTGCAGGTACGTCGTATTTGATGCACCAACGGAGGTTACATGCGCGCTTTTTCATGGGTTTTTCTGATCTTGGCCCTTTGGGGTGCTGTGCACCCGATGGCTTGGTTCGTAACGTGGTTTTCTGAAAATGGGTGGCAGCTGGGGCCGATGATCGATGCCTGGTATGTCAATTCTGCGACCACGGGTTTGGTCTGGGATCTGACCATTTCCGCGATTGCCCTGACGGTCTGGGTGATCTTTGAGGCGATCCGCAAGCGGTTCTGGATCGGGCTTGTCGCCATTCCCGCGACGTTCTGCATTGGTGTCAGCTGCGGTTTGCCGCTGTTTCTGTTTCTGCATCTGCGGTGCCTGTCCCGTTAGGCCCTCGGTCGGGCTGCCAGAAATTCGGGCAAAGGCGTAATGCGCATGGGCCTCAGAACATGATGGGCAGGCAAGAACGAAGATCGGGGTGGTGCGCAGCGATCTGCTGCGTTAGGGATCGCGCCAGCTAAGTTCGGGGGACGTGACGTGGATCATTTTCTGTACCGTGATGGGGTTTTATGCGCTGAGGATGTGGCGATTGACGACATCGCAGCCGCAGTTCGAACCCCGTTTTACCTCTATTCCACGGCGACGCTAGAGCGGCATTTTCGGCTGTTTGACGAGGCGCTCGAGGGTTTGCCTCATCTTGTCTGTTACGCGATGAAGGCGGCCTCGAACCAGGCGATCCTCAAGACGTTGGCGGGGTTGGGCGCCGGAATGGATGTCGTTTCGGGGGGCGAGTACGCGCGCGCCGTCGCGGCCGGTGTGCCGGGAAATCGGATCGTCTTTTCGGGCGTCGGAAAGACACAGGCTGAAATCCGGGCTGCGTTGGTCAATGGCATCCGGCAGTTCAACGTCGAAAGCGAACCCGAGATGCGGGCCATCTCGGACGTGGCAGTTTCCTTGGGCGTTGTTGCGCCAATCACCATCCGGGTGAACCCCGATGTGGACGCCAAGACCCACGCCAAGATTGCAACTGGCAAAAGTGAGAACAAGTTCGGAATACCGATTGCGCGCGCCCGCGACGTCTACGCCGAAGCCGCCGCGCTGCCTGGCCTCAAGGTGGTCGGCATCGATGTGCACATTGGCTCGCAGCTGACCGATCTGGCGCCATTTGAGCTGGCATACACCAAAGTCGCAGAGCTGACCGAGGCGTTGCGCGCCGATGGGCACGAGATCAGCCGCCTTGATCTTGGGGGGGGCTTGGGTATTCCCTATGCGCGCTCTAATGACGCGCCGCCCCTGCCGACAGACTATGGCGCTTTGATCAAGCGATGCGTGGGCCATCTTGGCTGTGAAGTCGAGATCGAGCCAGGACGATTGATCGCGGGCAATGCGGGGATTCTGGTCAGTCGTGTCATCTACCTGAAATCTGGCGAAGGGCGTGATTTCCTGATCCTTGACGCTGCGATGAATGACTTGATCCGGCCGGCTATGTACGAGGCCTATCATGACATTGTGCCTGTGATGGAACCCCCAGCAGGCGTCGAACTTGCTGCATATGACATCGTCGGGCCTGTTTGCGAAAGTGGCGATACCTTTGCCAAGGGGCGAATGATGCCACCGCTTGCAGAGGGGGACCTTATGGCGTTTCGGTCTGCCGGTGCATATGGGGCCGTGATGTCGAGTGAATACAACACCCGGCCTTTGATCCCCGAGGTTCTGGTGCACGGCGATCAATATGCTGTCATTCGGGCCCGCCCAACCTTTGACGAAATCATAAATCGCGATACCATTCCTGCATGGCTGTGACCCAAAGACCCCGTGTCCCGGCCCCAATGAGGAGCCGGAGCAGCACATGGCCTTTGACCCGCCGATGACCAAACATTTGGCCCGACGCATTCGTTGGCCCGTGTTGTTGACGCGGGTTGGCATGATCGCCGAGGCCGTTGTACGGGCCTTCTGGCCGCTATGGTCAGTGGTGTTCGTGGCACTGGGGCTTTTGATGCTGGGGGTGCAGGATCACCTGGCCGCCAGCTGGATCTGGGGGGCGGGCGCTGGTTTGGCTCTGGCGGTCCTCGCATCGCTGTTCTTTGGCATCCGCAAGATGCGCTGGCCGGGGCGACAAGCGGCTTTGGACCGTCTGGATGCAACACTGCCGGGGCGTCCGATCCAGACCAGTATGGACACACAGATCGTTGGTGCAAAGGATGTCGCATCGCAGGCCGTTTGGCATGCGCATCAGGCGCGGATGACGCAACGCCTTGAGGCTGCAAGGCCGGTTGTCCCGGATCTGCGGGTTGCCGGCCGCGATCCATTCGCGCTTCGGTATGTCGCTGTGTTGGTGCTCTGCGTCGGTGCGCTGTTTGGATCGGTACTCAGGGTGCAATCCGTGACCTCTATGGGGGTGGGTGACGGTCTTGTGGCCGGCCCGACGTGGGAAGGCTGGATGGAACCCCCGACCTACACGCGTTTGCCTGCCGTTTACCTCAAGGACGTGACTCAGAACGTGCTCAAGTCGCCTGTCGGCAGTCGTGTCACGGTCCGGCTTTATGGCGAAGTGGGCGCATTGGCGGTGCGCGAAACGGTTTCGGCGCAGCCCGCACTGCCGGACGATGCGCCGCTCAGCGCTATGGAATTCGACGTTGTGCAATCGGGACGCGTCGCAATCGAGGGGCCGGGAGGGCAGGAATGGCTGGTGTCGATGTTGCCTGATATCCCTCCGTCAGTGGATATCACAGGCGATTGGGAGGCCTCTTTCGAAGGAGAAGCCTCGCTGCCGTTCCAGGCACAGGATGATTATGCCGTAGACAGCGGCCTTGCCACGATCAATCTGGCACTTGTCGATGTTGATCGGAGGTTCGGTCTTGCGGTTGACCCTGAACCCCGTGACGCGGTGATTGTGCCTCTGCCGATGCCGATCTCAGGCTCTCGGGCCGAGTTTTCCGAAGCGATGATCGAAGATTTCTCAAAACACCCGTGGGCCCTTCTTCCGGTGCGCGTGACCCTGCAGGTCGAAGACGCGCTTGGCCAAATAGGCACCACGTCCGAAAGGGTTCTGACCTTGCCGGGCCGTCGATTTTTCGATCCTCTGGCGGCATCGGTGATCGAACTTCGCCGGGATTTGCTTTGGAACCGGGAAAACGGCAAGCGTGTTTCTCAAGTGATGCGGGCGGTGTCGTATTTGCCGGATGATCTGTTTCGCGCACCCGGTGCCTATTTGCGCTTTCGGACGATTCTGCGTCGGCTCGAAGCTTCGGTTGAGACCGGCTTGACTGCACCGATGCGTGATGACCTGGCGGCCGCAATGTGGGATCTGGCGGTCATTCTTGAAGAGGGTGACCTGTCCAGCGCGCTTGAGCGTTTGCGTCGCGCGCAGGACCGCCTCAGCGAGGCCATGCGAAATGGCGCATCCGACCAGGAGATCGCCGAATTGATGCAAGAGTTGCGGCAGGCAACAGAAGATTACATGCGGCAACTCAGTCGCCAGGCGCAGCAGCAGCCTCAGGACGGTGATCCTTCGCAGGGGCAGGATTCCGAGTCGCTGCAAATGACGCAGAACGATCTGCAGCAAATGATGGACCGGATCCAGGAACTGATGGAACAGGGACGCATGGCTGAGGCGCAGCAGGCGCTGGATGAGTTGCGACAGATGATGGAAAACATGCGTGTTACCCAAAATCCGAACCAGAACGGTCAGTCGCAGGGCCAGCAGGCCATGGAGGGCTTGGCAGAGACGCTCAGGGATCAGCAGGGGCTGAGTGATCAGGCGTTTCGCGATTTGCAGGAGCAGTTCAATCCGGGCGCCAATCAGGGTGAGAGCCAGCAGAACGAAGGCCGCAGTGGCGGCCAGGGCCGTGGACAACAGCATGACGGTCAGGGCGGTCGGGACGGCCAGGGTGAACAGGGCGAACAGGGCGAACAGGGGCAGGAAGGCCAAGCTGACACAGCTCAGGGCCAATCGCTCAGCGACAGCCTTGCGGATCGTCAGCAGGCTTTGCGCAACCAGCTTGGGCGGCAGCGCCAGAACCTGCCAGGTGCCGGCAGCGAAGCCGGTGATGCTGCACGGGATGCCTTGGGGCGGGCCGAAACCGCCATGGACGGTGCCGAAGATGCCTTGCGACAAGGCGATCTTGCAGAGGCGATTGATCGACAGGCCGAGGCCATGGAAGCCATGCGGGATGGCATGCGCAGTCTGGGCGAAGCGATGGCCGAGCAACAAGGTCAGCAGGGTGAGCAGGGGGCGGCAGAGGGTGACCAGGCCGGCAGCCAGCGCGATCCCCTGGGGCGAAACTCTGGCAACAACGGCGAGGCGTCCACCCGCGATGATCTGTTGCAGGGAGAAGATGTCTATCGCCGCGCGCGCGACCTTTTGGATGAAATCCGCCGCCGCTCTGGTGACGGTGAGCGCCCAGAGGTTGAGCTTGAGTATCTGCGCCGCCTGCTTGAGCGGTTCTGACCTTAGATATAGGTCAGATCGCCAAAAACGTGACGGGTGATGTCTTCACGCTTGATGCCACGTTTGGCCAATTGCGCATCTGACATGTTCTGCATGTACCGCAAATCCTGTGATCGGCCGGCAGAGGTATGCGCCTTTGACAGGAAGCGACCGATCGCGGCCAGCGTTGCAAATACAGGTTTCGCCCGTGTTTTCAGAGTGTGCGCCATGGATCATCTCTTGGAATGTGATTGCAATTTGCCTCTGCGTCTACGGAGCATGCTGCGCTGCGGCAACCGCTATATGCGCATATCGGTACGGCTCAGAGTGCATAGCGTTCGGCGCACAGGGCGATAATTTTTACCAGTTGATAAAAAAATTAACCTGTGCCAGCCTATTTACGAAGAAGCAATGAGTGGAGGTAGGCATGGACGCGAAAGCGTTGGCCCAGGGCATTCAAGCAGGTCGTTTGGATGATGCGACCCTTCGGGCTGGATTTACGGACTTGCATCCAAATCTGGACGCACATGAAGCACTGGTCGCCGCCGACCGTTGCTATTTTTGCCATGATGCGCCCTGTATCACGGCCTGTCCGACGGATATCGATATCCCGTTGTTCATTCGTCAGATCGCCACGGGAACACCTGAAGCGGCGGCAAAGACAATCCTTGATCAGAACATCCTTGGCGGCATGTGCGCGCGGGTGTGCCCGACAGAAACTCTGTGTGAACAAGCCTGCGTGCGGGAAGCGGCAGAAGGCAAGCCGGTCCAGATCGGGCGGTTGCAGCGCTTTGCAACCGATACATTGATGGTGGCGGGCGTGCATCCCTTTGACCGCGCTGCGACGACAGGAAAAAAAGTGGCGGTGGTTGGCGCAGGGCCAGCGGGTCTGGCCTGTGCGCATCGATTGGCCATGAAGGGACATGACGTTGTCATGTATGATGCCCGTGAAAAAGCAGGTGGCCTGAACGAGTTTGGAATCGCGGCGTACAAAAGCACCGAAGAGTTTGCAGCCCGTGAAGTCGCCTGGCTTTTGCAGATCGGCGGAATCACGGTTGAGACCGGCATGGTGTTGGGACGCGATGTGACACTTGCGAATCTGCGCGATGGTTTTGATGCAGTCTTTTTGGCCATCGGTCTGGGGGGTGTAAACGCTTTGGCTGTAGACGGTGAAGACAAGGATGGCGTGGTGGATGCCGTCGATTTCATCGCAGACCTGCGTCAGGCTGACGATCTGAGCGCGCTGCCAGTCGGGCGGGATGTTGTTGTGATCGGTGGCGGCATGACGGCAGTGGACGCGGCGGTGCAATCCAAGCTGCTTGGCGCATTGAATGTGTCAATCGTTTATCGCCGTGGTCAGGACCGAATGAACGCCAGTGTGTATGAACAGGATCTTGCGGCGTCCAAAGGGGTGCGGATCATCACCAACGCCTCACCCGTGGCGGTGCATGGCACTGATGAGGTGTGCGAAATTGAGTTTGAATATACCGATGACAACCTGCAGCCGACGGGACAGACCTTTCGCCTCGTCGCAGACCATGTGATGAAGGCCATCGGCCAGACCTTGTCGGGCGACGACTTGCCCGAATTGCGGGGTCGCAAAATCGCGGTCACGGGCGCTGGTCGAACTTCGGTTTCGGGCGTCTGGGCAGGAGGAGACTGCGCAGCGGGCGGTGATGATCTGACAGTGACCGCCGTGGCCGAAGGACGCGATGCTGCCGAGGACATCCATGCGATGCTGACCACGTAGCGTGTGGCGGGCTCTGCATGTCTTGCCGTGACCCGCACAGCCCGTTTTGACTTGGGAGGACTGCCAATGTCCGCAACGGAACAAGCCGTTGCTCAGCACTACACAAGCGGGGCGCTGATGATGCGGATCATGGGTGCCCTGGCAGAGCAGGGTGTGGATCCAAGCCGGGTGACACCTGCGGACCTGAAAGCGGGCGACGAATTCCATACTGGGGGCGTTCGTGCGACCGATCACCTGTTTGATCAACTGGATATCAACTCGGATACCCGTGTTCTGGACGTCGGATCGGGCATCGGCGGGACGGCGCGCTATGTGGCGCAGCGGTTCGGAGCGGCCGTGACAGGTGTCGATCTGACGCCTGAGTTCGTGACGACTGCGCAGCGTCTGAGTCAGATGGTCGGCCTGGGTGACAAGACAGTTTTTCACGTTGCAAGTGCGCTAAGGATGCCGATTGCGGATCAGTCGTTCGATCTGGCTGTGATGATGCATGTTGGCATGAACATTGCTGACAAGGCGGCACTGATGTCCGAGATCAGCCGCGCGCTTGTGCCTGGCGGAACTTTTGCGGTGTTCGACGTTATGCAGGGCGAAAGGCCCGGGGATGTGGTCTATCCGTTGCCCTGGTCCGAGCGCGCCGATACATCATTCATCGCGGCGCCGTCCGACTATCGCCTGGCGGCACATGACGCAGGGCTTGACCTGATCACTGAGACGGATCGCAGTGATTTCGCCAAATCCTTCTTCCAAAAGAGCTTTGCCAAGGTTGCCGCGCAGGGGTCTGCACCGCTGGGTGTGCATCTGATGATGGGGGACAGGGCAGGGGAAAAACTTGGCAATTATCTGAAAACCATCGAGGCGCAACGCATCGCGCCGACGGAAATGATCTTTAGAAAACTGATCTGACGATCTGGGCAGCAACAGGGAAAGGACCAGCACAATGGCCAGTCTTGCCTCAAACTTTCTGGGCATCAAAAGCCCAAACCCCTTTTGGTTGGCTTCGGCCCCACCAACAGACAAGGAATACAACGTGCGCCGCGCCTTCGAGGCTGGCTGGGGCGGTGTGGTATGGAAAACTCTTGGCCTTGATCCTCATATCGTCAACGTGAACGGTCCGCGCTATGGCGCGGTCTGGGGGGCCGACCGACGGTTGCTGGGGTTGAACAATATCGAATTGATCACCGATCGCCCCCTTGAGGTGAACCTGCAGGAAATCAAGTCGGTCAAACGCGACTATCCTGATCGCGCCATGATTGTCAGCCTGATGGTGCCTTGCGAAGAAGACCCGTGGGAATTTATCCTCAAGCAAGTGGAAGACACCGGCGCCGACGGGGTCGAGCTGAACTTCGGGTGCCCGCACGGTATGAGTGAACGCGGAATGGGCTCTGCCGTCGGCCAAGTGCCCGAATACATCGAAATGGTCACACGTTGGGCCAAGGCCCACACGCGGATGCCTGTGATCGTCAAGCTGACGCCCAACATCACAGATATCCGCAAACCGGCCCAGGCTGCCAAGGATGGCGGGGCCGACGCTGTGAGTTTGATCAATACCATCAACTCGATCACCTCGGTCAACCTCGATCTGTTCGCACCCGAGCCGACCATCGACGGAAAAGGGGCGCATGGTGGGTACTGCGGCCCTGCGGTTAAGCCAATCGCACTGAACATGGTGGCCGAGATCGCCCGGTCGCCTGAGTTACAAGGCCTGCCCATCAGCGGCATTGGTGGGGTGACCACCTGGCGTGATGCGGCTGAGTTCATGGCGTTGGGGGCGGGCAACGTTCAGGTCTGCACCGCGGCCATGACCTATGGGTTCAAGATCGTTCAGGAAATGATCTCGGGTCTAAGCCAATATATGGACGACAAGGGCTTTTCATCCGTTGATCAGATCGTTGGGCGCGCCGTTCCCAATTGCAGTGACTGGCAGCACTTGAACTTGAACTATATCGCCAAGGCCAGAATAAACGAAGATCTTTGCATAAAATGCGGTCGTTGCTACGCAGCATGCGAAGACACGTCACATCAGGCGATCGCGGTTTCTAAGGATCGGGTGTTCAGTGTCAAAGATGACGAATGCGTGGCGTGCAACCTGTGTGTCAACGTTTGTCCTGTCGAAAACTGTATCACGATGGAGCAACTGCCAGCTGGGGCTGTGGATGACCGGACAGGACAGGTGGTCGAACCGGAGTATGCCAACTGGACGACCCATCCCAACAACCCTGCCGCAAAGGCAGCGGAATAGCGCCTTGATTGCGCCAGCGTTGCCCCCGGGGTAATACCGGGCGGACACCGGGCCTGCGGCCAAAACCCCCAAACCGGGTTAGCCGTGGAATTAAACAAACCCCATACAAGCAGCACATTGCAAACCATGGCTAACCATGGATAGCCATGATTAGCCATAGATAACCGTGGTTCACCATGGTTAACCAAGGTTAGCCATGGTTAACCATGGTTAACCATGGTTAACCATGGTTAGCCATGGTTAACCATGGATGGATAACCATGGATAACCATGGTTA
>JAKVCP010000098.1 GCA_022448925.1 Paracoccaceae bacterium | reverse complement strand
GCTGCGAGGGCGCTCAGTACCGTCCGTGCCGGGCTATCGGTGGCGAAAGGTACGGCATACAGGCCACCCTGCACCAACACGGTGTCCCACCCGGCTTGGCATCCGCCTGCAATGTCATGTTCCAGGCTGTCTCCCACGATCAGCAGGCGCGACGCGTTCAGAGCAGATTGCAGAGCTTTGAAAATCGCCGGATGCGGTTTGCCATAAAACGTGACTGGGGTTCCGGCATCGCGCAGTCGGTATGCCAACTCTCCCGGCGAGACGACAAGCTGCCCGCCAGCGCGGGGGCTCGCACGGTCTGGATTTGAGCAGTAAACAGGCATGTTCGCTGCCGCAGCCTGTGCAATAAACGGATGCCAGTCTGCCATCTCTGTGCCGTCTGGAAGGCCCATCAACAAGATCGCCTCTGCCTGATCAAGTCTCTCCACGAGGTTTATGGACAGCCCCTGTGCCCAGGCAAGCGCATCGCCAGGCGTCCGCTCCACGGCATAGAGGTTGCGATGGGGGATGTGCCCCGCTGCGATGTCGCGCCACAGCGCTTCGCCACTGGTCATCACCTCATTGAACCACGTCTGGTCAAATCCGAATGTAGCAATACGGGCGGCATTGGGCGCTGCCCGCTTGCCAGAGTTTGACAGCACCGCAAGGCGGTGCCCTGCGCGGCTGAGGTGTTCCAGCGTCGAAACGGCAGCATCATAGGGGGTGCTGCCATTGTGCAGCACCCCCCACTGGTCAAACACAAGCGCGTCATAGTTCCCGGCGATGTCGGTCAATGAGGCGATTTCTTGCGTCATGCGATCAGTATTCCGCCATGTCCTTTGGGTCTTTGAGCCCTGCAATGAAAGCATCTGCTTCGTCCCGTGTCAGCGCCGGAGCGGCGCGATCGGCCATTCCGTCGGGCATATCACCAAAGTAGAACTGGTAGCCCGGAATCGGCTGGCGGCGTTTGCGCAGTGGCATGCCTTCGTAGGGAAAGACGTCGGACCGGGCATTTGCTTCTTCGTCATGGCAGGGCAGAACGTAGTCCGCGCGTTTGTCGATCTCTTCCACCGACTTCCACCCCTCGTAGGAGTTTACAAAGCGCGCCGGCACCCAGTGGCGCCATTTCTCAGCCGGGTTAGGATCGAGGTTGCGTTCGACAAAGATCGCGTCCCCGGCGATCACGATGTCGCCCATCGAGGTCGCAACGGTCACGGCCATGTGGCCAACTGAATGTCCCGGGGTGTGGAACATGGTGATTCCGGGCAGCACTTCACATTCGTCGGCAACGGCCTCAAAAACGCAGCCCGCATAGGCCTGTTCGACGCCGATGTTGGCTTCGTAGGTGCGGTAGTACAAGGGCAGCGGGTTGTAGGCCATTTCGATTTCGGCCTTGGGTGCGATGTAGCGTGCGTTCTTGAACTGTTTCATGTTTTGCACATGATCCCAGTGCAAATGCGTAAAGACAATCGCGTCGATTTCATCTGGATGAACGCCAAGTTTCTGCTCTAGGTGTTCATGAACCTGCAAGCACCCGCGCTTGTCGCATTTGTGGTGATATTTCGTGGCGCGCTCTTCATCGGGAAGGCCGGTGTCGATCAGGATCTTGTGTTCACCGGTGTCAACGTAGTGGCAGTAAACCGGGTTCCAATACTTTTTGCCGGCGGGGCCTTTCCAAAAGATGTAGGTGCCCAGGTCAGCTTCAAGCCACCCAGTGTTGATTGGGTAAATTTTGGTTTCTGCGACTCCCATTGCGGGCCTCCGTATTCGTCGATTCCTTTTTGTATACAAAAAAGAGATTATGAACGCGAAGGCAAGGAGTTTCTTCCGCCGAGGCGGATTTAGTTGGCTTTGAGTGCATCAACAAAGCTCTGCGTCATATGAGTTCGCATTCCGTTGGATGCAGTCGCCGAGTCCTCTGAAAAGATGTCATTGATCAGGTTCTGATGGCTGTTGGCCGATGCGATCAAATCTGCCTTTGTGACAAATTTCTTGGCCCTGAAGGGGCCAGTTCTGCGCCGGAACTCCAAGGCCATATCCGCCATGTATGGGTTTCCTGTGGCGCGGTAGATTGCGAGATGAAATGCCTCGTTGGCCAAAAGATAGCCTTCGCGGTCGCCAGCCGTTGCAGCCGCAATGCAGTTTGCTTGTGCGGCCTCGATTTCGGATCGAGCGAGTAAATTCAGCCTTTGCGAGGCGATGCGCGCGCAGGCTGCTTCTATTTCATGCATTGCTTCGAAGATCTGGCTGAGCTCTTCGCGTGAGTAGCGTGCGACAAAGACGCCTCGTCTTTCTCCTTGGACAAGGACGCCCTGCGCTGTCAGGCGCGACAGGGCCTCTCGAACCGGGGTGCGTGACGCTCCGAAACGGGTGGCAAGTCCAACTTCGTCCAGGCGCTGGCCTGGCTCTAATGCGCCGGCGCCGATCTCTAGCACGAGGGCTTGTTCTATACGCTGGGCTGCAGACTGCTTGGGTTCTGGTTTGCTGGCTTTCATGGTCTATCCTTGGCGGCGCATCTAGAAACGCTAGCGCAATTTGGCAAGTTTTGCAAATTTGGATATTTACTTTTTGTTTTGTATACAAAATAGTGGCGATGGGTAGGGTGAGGATTCGATGGCTGAGATTCGTCTTGAAAAACTGGTCAAACGCTACGGCTCGGTGGAGGTGTTGCACGGGATCGAGCTCGAAATGGCTGACAACGAGTTCACGGTCCTGGTCGGCCCGTCCGGGTGTGGCAAGTCCACGACATTGCGCATGATTGCAGGGTTGGAGAGCGTGTCGAGCGGCGAAATCTATGTCGATGGGCGCCCGATAAGCCATTTGGACCCCAAGGATCGGGGTCTGGCCATGGTGTTTCAGGATTACGCGCTTTATCCGCACATGGATGTTGCGGGCAACATCTCTTTCGCCTTGAGATTGCAGAAGCGCCCCAAGCCTGAAATCCAGGCCAAGGTCAAAGAGGTTGCCGAAGTTGTTGGTTTGACCGATTTTCTGCATCGCAAGCCCGCGGCTTTGTCTGGCGGTCAACGCCAGCGCGTCGCCATGGCTCGGGCGCTTGCCAAGGACAGCGGCATCTTTCTCTTTGATGAGCCATTGTCCAACCTGGATGCAAAGCTGCGTGGCCAGATGCGTGCGGAGTTGGCAGTTATGCGCCAGACCGTCCAAAAAAACATGATCTATGTCACCCACGATCAAATCGAAGCGATGACGCTGGCAGACCGGATTGTGGTGATGCATGGCGGCTATATCCAGCAGCAGGGCTCTCCGGAAGAGTTGTTCAAGCGTCCTGCCAACAAGTTTGTCGCGGGGTTTCTCGGCTCACCGCCGATGAATTTCCTTGAGGCCGAACTGGTCCGAGACGCGGATCGTACGTTTGTGCAGGGGGCTTCGTTCAAGCTGGAGGTTCCGGAGGATAAAGCGGCGACCCTGGCTGCCACGACACGTCAGGTGATTGTTGGCATTCGCCCCAGCGACCTGAATTTCAGCGCTGATGCAGAGGATCAGGTGGCGCTCGATCTAAAGGTCCGCGTGTCCGAATACATCGGGGCCCAGTCTGTTCTGCTTTGTGCCTGTGGGCAAGATGACGTGACAGTCGAGCTTAAGTCAGAAACACCCATCGCACTCGGAGAGACATTGAGGTTCGCGGTCAGACCCGAAGGCATTCACCTATTTGACCGCAGCACAGAACGGGCGCTTTGACGCCTGACACTTGAGCTAGAGGGAGGAATCTAATGCTCAGATCTTTCAAATCGGCCGCCTTGGGCGCCACGGCGGCGATCGCGCTGGCGACGTCTGCCATCGCGGGGCCCTATGATGCCTACGAAGGGGAAACCCTTATCGTGAATTTCCCGGCGCACCCGCATTTCGATGCCGTGATGAAAATTCTGCCGGAATTCACCAAGGAAACCGGCATAGAGGTCGAAGTGGACCAGTTGCCCTACCTGAAAATGCGCGAGCGCCAGACGCTTGAGCTGGCTCAGGACGAAGGCGAATATGACCTGATTGCCTATGTGGTCTTTTCCAAGGCCGACTATGTGTATGCGAACCAGCTTGAGAACCTTGCGCGTTACTTCATGAATCCCAAGCTGGCCGACCCCTCATATGATGCAGATGACCTGATCGACGGGTACGTCTACAATATCGGCTTTGCAGGCGGCAACAAGGGCTACCTCGAAGGCAAGACCGGGTCGCTGTATGGCATCCCCTACGGCTCTGAGACGTCGATCCTGGGCTATCGCAAGGACATCTTTGAAAAGCACGGTCTTGAGGTTCCGGAAACCTATGACGAAATGCTTGAGATTGCCTGCAAGATCCCAGAGCTTGAGCCCGGAATGGGCGGTCTGAGTTCACGGGCGGCCTCTGGTCACCATGCAAGCCACGCGTTCCTGTTGCATTTGGCGCCTCTGGGGGGGCGGGTGTTTGACGACCAGTGGACCCCCATCGTCAATAATGCGGCCGGTGTTCAGGCAGCCGAAGCTCTCAAGACGATCGTCGACTGCGGCCCAGAAGGTGCGGCCTCGTTTGGTTTTGGCGAAGCGCTGGGCAGCTTTCTGAATGGTGACACCGCGATGTTCCTGGACACCACCGTGGTTGCCGGCCAGATCAACGACCCCAAGAAAAGCCAGGTCGTGGGCAAGGTCGGTTGGGCAATGCATCCAATGGGCGTGCGTCGCGGGTCGCAGACTGGCGGCTTTGGCATCGGCATTCCGGCAAATGCCGAAAACAAGGATGCAGCCTTCCTGCTGATGCAGTGGCTGACATCGAAAAAGGGTGACAAGCTTGTTGCGCTGGCCGGTGGCAACCCGTCGCGTTTCTCGACCCATGCGGACGCGGACGTCAATGCCAAGTTCCCCCATATGGCGACCTTTGGTGAGGCGCTTCAGCATGCCGATCCTGACTGGCGTCCGATCATCCCTGTCTGGGGCAAGATCAACGCGGATCTCGGAACCACCCTGTCAAAAGTTCTGACAGAGGGGCTGGATGTGCAGACTGCGCTTGACGGCGTGGCAGAGCGGACCAAGGCCGTAATGGAAGAGGCTGGTTACTACACCTGGCAATAACCTCCCTGGGTATGGGGCGGCCTTCGGGCTGCCCCTGCTTGATTTCCCTGCTGATCGTGCTCATTGCGCCGCACTCGGCGTTGGACCACGCAAGCCGTCAAGAGATTCGCACGTATGAACACTGCCAACCGTCTTGCCCCTTACATGTTCATGGCGCCTGCCGCAGTGATTATGGGTTTATGCCTGCTGTATCCGCTTGGGTACATGATCTACGGCTCATTCCTCGATTGGAATCCCAGCCAATCCATAGGCGAGGCGGACTTCGTTGGGTTCAAAAACTATATCAACCTGTTCTTTGATCCGGCCTTTCGTGAAAGCCTTGGAGTGACCTTGACCTTTGCGGTCAGCGTCGTGATCGCCGAACTGGTGATCGGTGTTGGCCTGGCGCTGCTTTTGGATCGCAACATTCGCGGCATGTCGCTGTTGCGCACACTTTTCATTCTTCCGATGATGATCGCACCGGTCGTTGTTGGTTTGATGTGGCGCTACATGTATCACCCGACGGTCGGCACGTTTAACCGCTTTCTGAAGTCGATCGGCCTAGAGGGCGTTGACTGGCTTGGTCAAAACGCGTTGCTTTCGGTGATCATCGCGGACATCTGGCAATGGACACCGTTTATATTCATCCTGTCACTGGCCGCGTTGCAGTCGCTGCCGCGTTCGGCACTCGAGGCCGCGCGCATCGACGGTGCAACAAACTGGCAGCAAATCGTCTATATCAAGATCCCGCTCATGATGCCGGTGTTGATCGTCACGGCCTTGCTGCGTCTGATCGATGCATTCAAGGTCCTTGAGGTGATCCTGGTGATGACCGAGGGCGGCCCGGGGTTGTCGACTGAAATTGTCGCCCTGCGTATCAGCCGCACGGCGACCGAGTTCCGAGAACTGGGCACAGCCGCAGCAATGTCGAACTACTTGCTGATCCTGCTGTTGTTACTGACCGTCGCCATGTTCGCATTCACGCGCTTTCAAGACGCCCGCGCCGCGCGGCTGGCACGACAGGTCCAAGAGGAAGGTTAATGCAGTATCAACGTCAAAACCCGGCCTTCTTTGCGCTTCTCGTTGCCTTGATTTTCATGGCCGTGGGACCGATCGTGCTGATGTTTGCCAATTCGTTCAAGCTGGACGTGGACATCATCGGCGGGACAACCGGATTGCTGTTTCTGCCGACCATTCAAAATTACGAAACGGCGCTTTGTGATGTTTTGTGGTACGAGCCAGAGCATCTGGATTTCTGTGCGCTGAAGTTTGGCGGAGCCTTTGTCAATTCGTTGATCATTGCCTTGGTGTCGACCCTTCTGACACTCGTGATCGGAACAATGGCCGCCTATGCATTGGTGAGATTTCGGTTCTTCGGTCGGGATACCGTATCGCTGACCACTCTGACGGTGCGCATGGTGCCGCCGGCAGTGTTGTTGGTGCCGGTGTTTGGCCTGTGGAACAACGAGTTCTGCATCGACAAGGCGACCTATGTGGGGGGATGGATCCGTGACACTTTTGGGGGCCGGGGGGATGTCTGTCTGGCGGGCACACATTCGGGGATTATCCTGATTTACGTTGCGATGAATTTGCCCTTCGTGATCTGGATTTTGCAAAGTTTCATTGTTCAAGTCCCGCGGTCGCTGGAGGAATCGGCGCGCGTCGATGGGGCCGGCCCGTTTCAGGTCTTTTTCAAGATTGTTTTGCCCTTGATCAAACCGGGGCTTGCTGCTGCGGCGATCTTTACCTTTCGCATTGCCTGGAATGAATATCTGCTGGCCTCTGCGCTGTCGGATCGCAACACAAAGACGGTGCCGATATTGATCGTGAACAATATGTCGGAATTCAACGTCGAGTGGGGGGTGATCATGGCGACCGGCATGCTTTTGGCAATCCCGCCGATTATCTTTACCTTGTTTGCATCGCGTCAGATCATCACAGGAATGACCGCGGGCGCAGTCAAAGGCTAGGGTTGGATGGCAACGCAGGTCCTTATTCTGGCAACACTCGAAACCAAGGAAGATGAAGTCGGCTTCTTGATGCAAGAGCTGGATAAGCTTGGTGTTGCGGCCCATACACTGGACATTTCGCTTGCAACCGGTGGATCCATTCTGAACGGTGATCAAAAGCGACATGCGATGGAGGCAGTGGTGGTGGCCTCCTTGGGCCAGATCGACGCGGATGTCGGTGTGGTGATAGGTCTGGGCGGTGGCACCGGCGGCGAAATCGCTCTGAACATCCTGAGGGCTTTGCCTTTGCATATCCCAAAGGTGCTTGTTACCACGTTGCCCTTTGATCCCCGGGCAGCCGTGGCGGACAGCTCGATCACGCTCGTGCCCACCCTGGCCGATATCTGCGGTCTGAACTCTGTCTTGCGCGACGTGCTCGAGAATACCGCGCTGATGGTAGCGGGGCTCTGTCGCAAGAGCGGGGCGGGGCGACGGCAGAACCCGGCAGTCGGAATCACCGCCCTTGGCGCGACCGACGGTGCGGTTTTGCCCCTGGTGCAGGCTTTGGCTTGTAATGGGCGCGAAAGTGCGGTGTTTCATTCAAACGGATACGGCGGCGCCGCCTTTTCCCGTTTCGCAGCCCGTGGCGATTTCGAGGCGATCGTCGATGTGACCCCCCACGAAATCACACGCGTTCATCTGGCGGGGGCCCACGTCGAGATGCCTCTGCGTTTCAGCGCTGGCGCCGACCTGCCGCGCGTGGTTCTGCCTGGCGCGATGAACTTTCTGGGTCTGGGTGCCCTGTCAGAGGTGCCTGACCATTATCGGGACCGACCCCACTACGCACATTCGGGTTTCTTCACCCATGTACAGCTGACCGAAGACGAGATGCAGCTGGTCGCGACCCGTCTTGCAGACACTCTTAACGCCGTGTCTGGACCAACCGCCGTGATCATTCCGATGGGTGGATTTTCCCATCAGGATCGTCCGGGTGGCGCCATTGAGAACCAAACACTGCGCGATGTTCTGCGGGTCACGTTGCACGATCAGCTTACTGAGAAAACAGTGATCCGCACCCTCGATGCCCACCTCTTTGATCCCGTTGTGACACAAGAAATCATCACGACCTTGGACCATTTGACTGACCAGAAGGACTTGCCATGAACGACTTGCGGGAAAAGCAGGACGCCTTGATCGCCACCGCCAAACGCTGCTTCGATCTTCGTTTGCAGACCAATGCGGGAGGCAATCTTTCGGTGCGGCTTGACCATGCGGATGCCATTGTGATCAAGCCGTCTGGTGTGGGCTTCAACGAATGCACGCGTGACAACCTGCAATTGGTTCATCTGGATGGCACAATTGAATCAAGTCCCTACAAACCCTCAAAAGACCTTGGGTTTCATCTTGATCTCTATCGCATTCGCAATGACATCCGCGCTGTTGTTCATTGCCACAGCCCCTGGGCCACCGGCTATGCCAGCGCCGGGCTCGAGATTCCCTGTCTGACTGTTCAGACCATTGAAAAAATAGGAAGAATGCCCCTTATTCCGTTGTCCGCGCAGGGTGGTCCACAGACAGAGGAAGACATCAGCCCGGTGTTTCGTGACCCAAGGGTCGTTGCGGCGGTTCTGGCAAACCACGGCACAATTGGAGTCGGGACAAGCCTGATGAAGGCGCAGTACCTTGCAGAAATCATCGAGGAAACCGCCCAGATCGCCTATGTGCGCGACACATTGTTGGCGGCGCATGGGCGCACGGCCGCCGACTTGCCCCAATATGGCACTGCCGCCGAGGCCAAAGCGGCCTCGTAACTTCGGTGCTGTCTTGCATGTCACATCAGGGATGGGCGTCCAAGTGCTGAAATGTGCACTGGACCATCACGCCGCTGCAGGGGCTGCTTGTTGCCCATAACTGACGGGCAACTGCAGCCACTGGGTCAACACGTCAATCAGGTCCAAGATCTTTACGGAAACGGTTTGGTGGCGGCCCACGACTTGAACAGCCAACACACAACTCACATCGGATGCGATAGGTCAGATTCGGTAAGCTGGTGGGCCAACAAAGGCTGCTGCCACCGGCGGGGCCCGGCGCGTTGCAAGCGCCTCGGCACCTATAGGTCACAGTCCGGCCGGGGGACATGCTCAGCGCAGGATAAACACCGAACAAGGTGCACGTCGCGCGACGCGCGAGGCGGTGGATCCCAGATAATAGTCCTGCGTGCTGGGGCTGTGCGATCCGACGACAATCAAATCTACGCCTTCAGAACGCGCAAACTCCGATATCTGAACGCCGGGTTTGCCTTTGATCACCCGGGTGTCGATGTCGTCAGAGCCCTTCGCTGCTGATTCCAGACCGCTGTTGATCCGCTGTGTCAGATGGTTTTCCTGTTTCGTTGTCACCATCTCTGAGACAAAGCCGGGTATGTCTTCAAGAACTGTCAGAAGTGTGATGCGCCCATCCGCCGACAGCATGCGCCGCGCAACCTTGATCTTGCCGGGCACCAGCCGCTCATGATCCAAAGCCACGGGGATAAGTATGTGATTATACACGCACGCATCCTTTGTTGATGGAAAGGCGGTAAAAAAGGCCGGGCATGAGCGTCGCCCGGCCCGAATGATCAGGCGCTTCTGTAGAGTTTTGTCATTGAGAACTCTCTGTGTCCGAGGGCCTCTGCTGCTGTTGCGCGTCCGTTTG
>JAKVCP010000097.1 GCA_022448925.1 Paracoccaceae bacterium | reverse complement strand
CCATGATGCGTCGCAGGTTTGACATGTGAGAGGGGCAGAACCAATGAGCGTTTCAGGAAAGACAGCTGTTGTAACAGGCTCCAATTCAGGCATCGGTCTTGGTATCGCGCGTGAATTGGCAAAGGCCGGTGCCAATGTCGTTCTGAACTCTTTCACCGACCATGATCAGGACCATGCCCTTGCAGAAGATATCGCCTCTGAGTTTGAGTTCAGGCGCGTTATATCGCCGCCGATATGTCCAGCGGTGATGCCTGTCGCGCTTTGATCGACCAGGCCGAAACCTGCGATATTCTGGTCAATAACGCCGGTATTCAGTTCGTCTCGGCGATTGATGAATTCCCGCAGGACAAATGGGATGCAATCATCGCGATCAATATGAATTCAGCATATCATACAACGGCGGCGGCGTTGCCAAAGATGCGCGCAGCAGGTTGGGGGCGGATCGTCAATATTGCATCAGCCCATGGTTTGACGGCATCGCCTTACAAATCCGCCTACGTGGCCGCCAAGCACGGTGTCGTTGGCATGACCAAGGTCGTAGCTTTGGAAACAGCCCAGGAGCCGATCACCGCAAATGCGATCTGTCCCGGATACGTCTTGACCCCGCTGGTCGAAGCCCAGATTCCCGATACGATGAAGGAATACGACATGACCCGAGACGAGGTCATCAAGAACGTGATGCTTGCGCGCCAACCATCGAAAGAGTTCGCGACGGTCGAGCAGTTGGGAGGTACCGTTGCCTTTCTTGCTTCAGACGCGGCGGCGCAGATCACCGGGACGACGATCAGCGTCGACGGAGGCTGGACAGCACTGTGAGGGCCCTGGCCGCGCCCGGCCATTTCCGATGGCCGCTGCTCTCAGAGGCCCCTGAAACGTTGGTGTCTGCCTATGGCGGAGGTTTCGAAATACGCCGCAATGTGAGCCGCCACCCGATGTCGCTGAACCGGCAGTGCAGGGACGAAGGTGACGTGACATGAAGCGCATCAATCTGGCTTTGCAGGGTGGGGGGGCTCATGGTGCCTTTACATGGGGCGTATTGGATCGGCTCCTTGAAGAGGAAGACATCGAAATTGCGTCAATTTCGGGGGCGTCGGCCGGTGCGCTGAATGGGGCTGCGGTAAAGTCAGGCTTGCTGTCGGGCGGACGCGAGGGCGCCCGCCAGTCGCTGGCCAACGTGTGGTCCCGGATGGGCGCCCTGACGGACGAGCGTTTGTTCGGTTGGGTCTCTGCCTGGTTTCCTGGAGCTGCATCCGCGAGTCACGCATTGAACATTCGTGGCCCTTCATGGCCGCCGACACCTTGGCGCGGCTGAATTCGCCCTATGCTCTGGGACCGTTTTATACCAATCCTTTGCGGGAACTTGTTGACGGGTTCAATTTTGTTCAGGTGTGCGCGCAGGACGGTCCGGACCTGTTTGTCTGCGCCACCAATGTGCGTGACGGCAAAGTCCGTGTCTTTACCAATGACGAAATCACGACAGATGCCATACTTGCCTCAGCCTGCTTGCCGACGCTGTTTCAGGCGGTCGAGATAGAGGACCCGAAAACCGGTCAGCTTGAGGCATATTGGGATGGAGGCTTTACCGGCAACCCGGCGCTTTTCCCGATGTTTGCGCCAAGCCTTCCCAACGATATCGTGGTCGTCAACATCAACCCCTTGCGCCGGGAAAAACTGCCCGTCACGCCACAGCAGATCCAGAATCGCATCAACGAGATAAGCTTCAATTCATCGCTCTTGCGCGAACTGCGCGCGATTTCATTCGTGCAGCGTTTGCTGGCGCAAGGGTCGATTGCGCAGGCCGCAATGAAGAACGTCTATGTGCATATGATTTCTGATGATGCCCTGATGAACGATTTGTCTGTCGCGACAAAGCAGGTGCCATTGCCTTCGGTTCTGGCGCAGCTCAGGGCCGCGGGCCGTAAAGCCGCAGAAGGGTTTCTGGCCAGTCACAAACAGGATTTGAACCAAAAGCAGACCGTGAATCTGGCGGACATGTTCGGCTAGATCACGACAGTTTGGTTTGCTCGGGTGGCTGCGTTGGATCTTTGCCGTTGGGATAGACAAGACCTGCCGAAATCACCAGCTTTGCGGCGTCTTCGACAGACATATCCAATTCGATAATGTCTTCGCGCGGGAAGAATAGCAGAAAACCCGAGGTCGGGTTGGGCGTGGTGGGGACGAAAATGCTCATCAAGTCCCCTGCTGTATCTGCGCGTTCGGTGACCTCACCTTTGGCTTTGGTGGAAATAAAGCCAATCGCCCAGATGCCCTTTCGGGGATACTGGATCAAACAGGCCTTTTCAAAGGATCGTTCAGACTGTGCAAAGACCGTCTCGGCGATCTGCTTGATCCCGGAATAGATCGAGCGGATCACGGGTGTGCGTTCGACCAGCGACTCGGCAAAGCGGATCAGTGACCGGCCGATCAACCCTTTGGCGATCCAGCCGGTGATCACCGTGAACAGCAGAAAGAAGACAACACCGAGGCCACGAATATTGACCACGATCCAATCCGGGTTGGGTCGGATTTCTCCGCTGATTTCTATGGATCTCGGATTGCCCATAAGCTGGTTCAAGATGGCGTCCGGCTTATAGGCGTCCGGCACAAACGGCAGAACAAAGCCATCGACCCAGCCGATCACTGTCCAGATCAACCAAACGGTCAGACCCACCGGAGCAATCACGACGATCCCGGTTAAAAAACTGGATCGCAATCCGGCCAACAGGCCGGGGCGGCGGGGCTCTTTGTCGAAGGGCGTTGTCATTTTTCTTTGGTCCAGATCACGCAGGCCGAACTTAGGAGTGCAGGCCCGCCGTCACAATGGTTTTGATGTTCATATGCGAATTATGAGCGGATTTGGCCCAAAGCTTGGGCGATTCCGGAGGCCAAACGGGCATTGTTGAGGACCAGCGCAATGTTGGCTTCCAATGAGTGCCCTTCGGTCAACTCAAAAATTCGCTGCAGCAGATAGGGCGTCACGCGTTTCCCGGTGATGCCGTGGTCTTCCGCGTCCTTGGTGGCACGTGCAATCAACGGGGCCATGACCTCGCGCGCGATTTCGGCGTCTTTCGGGATCGGATTGGTCACCAATTGCCCACCGGGCAGGCCCAGTGCCTGTCGCATCGCATGCGCCCTGGCGATCTGTGCCACATCGTCCATACGCAACGGGGCGGGCAGACCAGAGGAGGCGGACCAGAAGGCCGGTAAGTCGTTTTGCCCATAGGCGATGACGGGCACGCCGAAGGTCTCTAGCACCTCGAGTGTCTTGGGCAGATCAAGAATCGCCTTGGCCCCGGCGGCGACGACGGTAACTGGTGTCTCAGACAGTTCGCGCAGATCCGCAGAGATATCAAAGCTGTCTTCTGCGCCCTTGTGGACGCCGCCTATGCCTCCGGTCGCAAAGACGGCTATCCCAGCCCGAGCCGCCGCGATCATCGTCGCGGCCACGGTGGTAGCCCCCGTGCCACCCGTCGCAAGACACACGGCCAGATCGGCGCGGGACAGCTTTGCCACATTGTTTGCGTGTCCAAGCGTCTCGATCTGAAGATCGCTCAGGCCGACATGCAACCGGCCCTCGAGCACCGCGATCGTGGCTGGAACGGCCCCATGCGCGCGGACCTCTGCCTCGACTTGACGCGCGACCTCGATGTTTCGCGGGGCCGGCATGCCGTGCGTGATGATGGTGCTTTCCAACGCAACGATGGCGTTGTTCTCATCAAGAGCGGACTGCACTTCGGGTGAATAGGTTATGTCGATCAAAGACCGGTTCCTCCGGAAACATAGGATGCTGCTGCGTTCAGCGCTTTTTGCAAGGCGGTTGTGCGATCTGCACCCCCGAGTTCGGCAACAATGTGAGCTGCCATAAATGTATCTCCCGCGCCGGTGACACGGGCGACGGACACGCAAGGGGGATCCAGAGTGATCAGGCCGTCCAGGGCGCCATCACAGGCCGATCGGCTTCCGTCGGTGACAAGAACCCGGCGAGCACCGCGATCCAGCATGCCAGCCGCTGCGGCTTGGCTGTCTGCAAAGTCAGTCTGGCACATCAGACCTGCCTCCTCTCGGTTCACGTACAATAACCCACGCTGTTCCGTCACAAACGGCATTAGTCGGTCAGCCTTGCCAGGTGAAGCGGGTGCCACACGCAGATCGACCCCTGCAAAATCCGGATCACGAGAAATCTCTTTCAATAGTGCGGCTGTCAGGTTTCCGTCGAGTGCAATGATCCCTTGAAATGGATCGGTAGACGTGCCAAGTGGGCCCGTTTTCACGGCCTGCAAAATCTTGTCGCCGGCTGCCTCTAGCGAATGGGCATCAGCGATGGCGGCAATCACGCCGTTTGCGCCTTCGACCGCCATGTAGCGGTCAGTAGGCCGGTCTTCTGATCGATAGACATAGTCCGTAATCAGGCCCATCGCGGCGCAGGCGGCAATCAGTTCATCGCCTTCGGGATCGCATCCAACAGCACTGAGCAGGGCAGGGTGCATTCCAAAGCGGCGCAGGGTCATGGCAATATTCAGCGCAACCCCGCCCGGAAGTCGGGTGATGCGGCCGGGAACATCACTGCCCTGACGCATGTTTTTGGCCGATCGCCCGATCACGTCCCACAAGACAGATCCGACGCACAGAATTTCAGGTGTCGTGGTCATACGCGCGTATTGGACCAACCGTGGGGCTGCGTGCAAGAGCGCGCCGACAAATGGCGCAAAGTTTATTTCGAACGCGGTATGGGCACTTGAGTTCGCAGTCCATTTGCCTATCACTTGCCTAGACCAGTCAGGGGGGCAGATCATGGCGTCACGTATTCACTCAGTTGTGTTGGCCAATGTGTTGGCCTGCGTGCTGGCTCTTTGGTCATCTTTGGTCGCAGCGCATGAATTGCGTCCCGCAATCGGGGATCTGACAGTGAATGACGGTCAGATCCGCCTCGTCTTGCGCCTGAACGCCGAAGCGATCGTGGCCGGCGTGGACCTGAATGGAATCGCAGATACCGACGCGGCCGAGCAGGCCGAAGAAGTGGATCGCCTGCGCAACCTTCCAGAGGCCGAGATCGAACAGGCTCTTTTGCGCGGATTGCCTGAGGTTTTGGGCAAGCTGCGTTTGATGGCTGGGGCGACCCCTGTTGCACTTGATGGGTTGGAAATCATCGCCGAGCCTGTTGCAAACATCGAGTTGCCTCGCGAAACCCGTTTGGTGCTTGGCGGAACGCTACCGGCCGGTGAAACCACGTTAGAGTTGCTGTGGCCGGCAGAATTTGGCGTTCTCATTCTGCGGCAACAGGGGGTTGAGGACCCCTACACCGGGTATTTGGCCGGCGGTGTATCAACAGGCCCGATTGATGTTTCAGGTGGGCAGGCCATGACCCTTCTGGGGGCTTTCTTGACCTACATTCCCGTGGGCTTCGATCATATTCTGCCGCTTGGGCTGGATCACATTTTGTTCGTGCTTGGGCTGTTTCTGCTAGCGCCAAACCTTGGTGCTTTGGTCTGGCAGGTTTCGGCTTTTACCCTTGCTCACACTGTGACGCTGGCACTGGGGGCAACAGGTGTGGTGACGGTTCCCGCGCATATCGTCGAGCCGCTGATTGCCGCCTCGATTGTCTATGTTGCTGTCGAAAACCTGTTTACAACCCGGCTGAGCAGATGGCGTCCAGCGGTGATCTTTGGTTTTGGTCTGTTGCACGGTCTGGGGTTTGCAAGCGTTCTAGGAGACTTCGGCTTGCCGCAGGGGCAGTTCATCTCGGCATTGATTGGTTTCAACATCGGCGTAGAGCTTGGACAACTGACAGTGATTGCCGTTGCGTTCCTGATTTCTTTCGCGGTGCTTCGCAGGACTGACCAAGCAGAGCCAAATGTGTTCAAGGGCATGATTTATCTGATTGTCGCGGTCGTCATTTTGCCGGTTGCATTGATCCCATTGGCCGCCCAGTCTGCTCAGACGTTCGAGGCAGGTCTGCCTTTGCTTGTCGCCTTGGCGATACTGGCAGGATTGTGCGCCAACGCCATGGTGGTTGGCGGGCAGGGGGCTTACCGAAAGATGGTCGCCTTGCCATCATCTATCCTTATCGCGCTTGTCGGAGCGTTCTGGGTGGTCGAACGGGTGTTCTTCTGACGGCTGCGCCTGCGCTTTGTGCCTGCTCAATTGTGTCCGTTCGATCGGCGCGTGGTCCTTTTGGCTGCCATCTGGGGCGTGGCACAATGGCGTTGACGGGTCGGATGGGGCAACGCACATGGGGCCTGGCGAATGGCCCCTTGCCAATCATTTGGAACCTCGATATACGCGCGCCACTCAATCCCGCAGGTGGGGTCGGGCCTTTGGGAGAGACATCCCCAAACGTCCACCGGTTGGAGCATCCGCTCTCACACCCCCGCCGAGGCGTAAACCGGAAAGGAAAAAGACATGGCTCTTCCCGAGTTCTCCATGCGTCAGCTGCTTGAAGCCGGCGTGCACTTTGGTCACCAGACGCAGCGTTGGAACCCGCGCATGGGTCCGTTCATCTACGGATCACGCAACGGTATCCACATCATGGATCTGACACAGACCGTCCCGATGTTGGACCAGGCCCTGACCGCCGTGCGTGACACCGTCGCCAAAGGCGGCCGTGTTCTGTTCGTCGGCACCAAGCGTCAGGCACAGGGTCCCGTGGCCGAAGCGGCGGAAAAATGTGCTCAGTACTACATGAACCATCGCTGGCTGGGTGGCACATTGACCAACTGGCAAACCGTCTCTCAATCGATCAACCGTCTGCGGGCCATCGATGAAAAGATGGAAACCGGCGCCGAGGGACTGACCAAGAAAGAGCGTCTTGGCATGGAACGCGAGCAGGGCAAACTGCAAGCCTCTTTGGGCGGTATTCGCGAAATGGGCGGCGTGCCTGACCTGCTGTTCGTCATCGACGTCAAGAAAGAAGCGCTGGCCGTGGCCGAAGCCAATAAGCTGGGCATCCCGGTTGTGGCCGTGGTCGACACCAACTGCTCGCCCGATGGTGTCGACTACATCATTCCCGGGAACGACGATGCGGCCCGTGCAATTGGTCTGTATTGTGACCTGGTCAGCCGCGCAGCCCTGGACGGCATGACCGCCCAAATGGGCGCTGCCGGTGTGGATCTGGGCGCATTCGAGGACCTGCCGACAGAAGAGGCAGTGGCCGAAGAGGCACCGGCCGCCGAAGGCTGACGCCCGACAGAACTGTCGCTGTCGCGACATCACAGCATGATATGGGCGCGACCAAAGGGTCGCGCCAAAACCATTCCAGGACGAGGAGAGCCACAATGGCGATCACAGCAAAGCAGGTGAAAGAACTGCGCGAAATGACTGGCGCAGGCATGATGGACGCCAAGAAAGCGCTGACAGAAACAGACGGCGACATCGAAGCGGCGATCGATTGGCTGCGGACAAAGGGTCTTGCCAAGGCCGCCAAGAAATCGGGCCGCATCGCAGCGGAGGGCCTGGTCGCCGTCAAAGTGTCCGGTGGCGTTGGTGTTGCCGTCGAAGTCAACTCGGAAACCGACTTTGTGGGTAAGAACGCAGAATTCCAGGACATGGTTGCGGGAATTGCAGACGTCGCGCTGACGGTCGACAACACAGAAGCGCTGGCCGCTGCCGACATGGGCGGCAAGTCCGTTGCCGATGTGGTGACCGCCAAAGTCGCCACAATTGGCGAAAACATGAGTCTGCGTCGGATGCAAAAGCTCGAAGGTGACCAGGTTGTAACCTATGTCCACAACGCCGTTGGCACGGATATGGGCAAGATTGGCGTCGTTGTGGCTCTGAAAGGTGACAACGAGGCCTTTGGGAAACAGGTTGCGATGCATGTTGCTGCGGCAGATCCACGTCCGCAAGCCCTGAACGAGGCAGAGCTTGACCCGGCAATTGTCGAAAAAGAGAAGGCGATCCAGATCGAAATCGCGCGCGAGTCGGGTAAGCCCGAAGCCGTAATTGAAAAAATGATCGTCGGGCGAATGAAGAAATTCCTGGCTGAAATCACGCTGCTGAACCAGTCGTTTGTGATCAATCCCGACCTGACAGTTGAAGCGGCGGCCAAAGAAGCCGGCGTTGAGATCCTTGGCTACGTCCGCATGGAAGTTGGTGAAGGCATCGAGAAAAAAGAAGAGGACTTCGCCGCCGAAGTCGCCAAAGCTGCACAAGGCTAACTGTCTTGTAATAAACGGAGCCGTTCCTGCAACAGGATCGGCTCCGTTACCATATTCGACACCTCAAAACGTTGGGGATGAGGCAAGGCGCCGAAATTGCGGTCCAGCCATCAGAGAGATTTATCGATCTCACATTTGACCAGCTTCGGTTTGCACCGAAGGCGGGCTGGAGAGCACGGTAATCGCCGAGGTCCAGCCCTAGTGTTCCATGGCTGAAAAAGCCACCACTCACGGAACTCTGCCAAATTGCCAAAATAATCGAGCGCGCGATAGTCGGGTTTTCCTGACCTGAACGATTTTTTCAGAATACAACTAAAATCCAAACGCTTATGCGGTTTGCGTTCCAAGAACACAGGTCGGGGGGCACCACTCTCGGGCGCGCCGTGCACCATCAAGAAACTTCAAGAACGAACATTTGGTTTTGAAACGCGGCTTTCATGACGGCTTGGGCTGTCGTTTCGACATTTAACGCTTCACGCGCCAATCGCAGATGCTTTTCAATCGTCGCTTGGGTCAACCCCATGATCTGAGCGATGTCTTGCATCGTTTTGCCGTCTCCGACCCATTCAAGCGCTTCTCTTTGGCGCTTGGTCAACGCCTGGTTGGGCGGAATATAGGGCAGGGTGAGGATTTTCAGATGCACCAAGTTGTTCATCAAAGTGATCGTATCACCATGTTTGCCCCAAACTTCATCCACTTCATCTTGGGTCATATCGCGACGTGCCGTCAAAGCGATCGCCCCCTTGGAACGCGCCGAAATCGACTTGAAGCTCACCGTGTAACCCGCTGTTACCCCCATGGAAATATTGTATTCCACCACGCGGCGCTCTGCGTCGGTCATAGCACCATTTTGCATCATGTCTGCGACAACAGACCAGCTGCAACTTCCTTCATTTTCCAGCGCCCACTTCACCATCGTTGCATGATGATAGTGGCCCTCTCCGATGAAGCGTTCGGTATAGTTTGTTGCATGATTGCTGAGCAGGACAAAGTCGTTTGGATCACCGAGCGAATTGGCCGTGCGAAAGCGTGTGAACCCATATATCAATCGGTCGAAACCAAACGCGTTCATAGCCCGACAATGCATGTCCCAAAGCATCTCAACCGACAGAGCATTTGTCAGTTCAATCAGGTAGTTACGCTGGTCAGCTGAAATTACCATATCGTGAGCGTCCTTTTCGAATAGGCACAATCTGCCGGTTCACTGCAATCCCAGTCAATACAATATGTTAGTGTCTTAGCTGTGGCGGCTTGGTACGTCTAGTGTCTTCACTGTGTCCAAAATTTGGTTTTTGCGAATTTATTGCTCACCATACAACGCCAAAAACAACATAATAATGATTATGCGAAAAATGTCACCCATGAGCACAGCAGAAGTGTCACTCTCCTCGCAAAACGATGCGAGGAAGAGCGGACATGGGATGGGTGGTCATGAGCGAGCGCGAGTTGAACCGCGTGGAAGTACTGGCGCAGGTGGACGATGGTCGGCTGAGCGTCGACAATGCGGCAAACATGCTGGGGCTGACTCGACGGCAAATATTCAGGCTGTTGAAGAGGTATCGCCAATATGGCGCGTCTGCGATCCGGCATAAGTCTCGTGGACGCGCGCCGAACAACCAAATTCACAGAGCCAAACGTGATTTCGCTCTG
>JAKVCP010000096.1 GCA_022448925.1 Paracoccaceae bacterium | reverse complement strand
CAACCATCACCTGAACGCCTGTCAGAAGCAGTTTGCCGCGCTCAAAGTGGTCTAACAGGCGGCCCGGTGTGGCGATCAAGACATCGACCCCTTTGTCGATCAGGGCCTCTTGCTCCTTGAAGCTGACACCACCGATCAAAAGCGCCTTGGTCAGCTTGACGTGTTTGGCGTAGGTATCGAAGTTTTCGGCAACCTGTGCTGCCAATTCGCGGGTGGGACAAAGAACCAAGCTGCGCGGCATCCGTGCCCGCGCGCGACCGCGGGCAAGCATGGTGATCATGGGCAGCGTAAAGCTTGCCGTTTTGCCGGTGCCTGTTTGGGCGATGCCCAAGACGTCCTTGCCTTCGAGCGCCGGAGGAATGGCGCCTTCCTGGATCGGTGTGGGCGTTTCGTAGCCCGCCTCATCGATGGCTTTCAGGACTTTGGGGTTCAGATTCAGATCTGCAAAATTTGTCATTCGTGTCCGCTGGTTGCGGACATCTCGCGCCCGCCGATCTCGTCATTCGGGGGATGTCCCCGCGCGCCGGGTCCGGCGCTGTTCAAGTAAACGGCGGATACCGCATTGGGCTGCTTTGGTCAATTCCACTGGCCGGACGAGACGGTTTCTACTCCGCATGATGTGAAAACCGATGCAGAAATGTGTCTATTGTGCTGTTTTATTGGCATTTGTGCGCATCTCAACCATCTCTCCGCGCATTAGGCTGATCCTGCGGAATATGCCTTTTGGATCTGCAACCAGATTGTTCAAAAGGTTGGCTGTGAGATGAAAGATCACCGGATCATCGGCCGCGTCCCGCCATAGGCGCGCCAAAAGGTTGTAATCAAGATCGCCACGCGCAATCGAAAACCCATCCATTGTCATCGGCAGGTCCGATGGTTTGCGGTCTTGGTTGGCAAAGGGTTCATCCGCGGATCGGCCTGAAAACAGTCGCTCTGTTTCATATAGCTTCATCATGCCAAACAACATGGTCAGTCCCGTCCCGACGGACCGTTGCACCGAGCTCATGCCGTGATCGCCGAATGTCGTCGCGGCCGAGACTTGCCAGCGCAGATCGAGGTTTTGCAAAAGCACCTCGGACTGTTCGCGCCAAAGACGCTGGAAAAGGTCGGGCGCATGACGTGGAAAGCGGCGTTTGCGCAGATGGGCCACCAAAAGGCCGTGCAAAAGGCAGATCCTCGGCTTGCCTGCCAACTCTGCCTGTAGCTCTTGTTTCTTTTTGGCGTGACCTGATGTCGCCGGGCCGGACGGAGGACCGATCACTCCGGTGACAAATGGGCCAAGATCCACCTGCAAAGAGGGCAGGGCCTCGCCGGGGGCAAAGCTCAGCCTGGTGCGGCGTCGCTCGGCGCGGTCCAGAATGCTGACCATCCCGCCATCATACCAGGGGTCAGTCTTGGGGGGATTGTCGTTCATACCGTCACAGTGTTCGGACACCGCCCACCGCGCAAGCCTATTTCGTCTTCAGGTCATCATTTCCTTGGTCGCCGACAAAGTGACGTCAGGATAGTCCCGCACAACCCGGTCAATGTCCCATTGCAGGCGTGTCAGGTAGACAATGTCGCCGTCGTTGTCATACGCGATATGCTGCTTGTTGGCATTGACGAATGTATCAACAGCGCCTTTGTCCCCCGAGACCCACCGCGCAGAGGTGAACTGGCTTGGTTCAAAGCGCACGGGCAGGCCGTATTCCAGTTCGATCCGGCTGGCCAACACTTCGAATTGCAAAGCGCCAACCACGCCGACCACAAAGCCGGATCCGATATTGGGCTTGAACACTTTTGCAGCGCCTTCTTCGGCAAACTGCATCAAGGCCTTTTCCAGGTGTTTGGCCTTGAGCGGATCGCCGGCGCGACAGCTTTGCAGCAGTTCCGGAGCAAAACTGGGGATGCCGGTGACACGGATTGCTTCGCCTTCGGTCAGCGTGTCGCCGATGCGTAGCTGCCCGTGGTTTGGGATGCCGATGATATCGCCGGCCCAGGCCTCTTCCGCCAATTCGCGATCCGAGGCCAGAAACAACACCGGATTCGACACCGCCATGGGTTTCTTCGTCCGCACATGGGTCAGTTTCATCCCGCGTTTGAAATGCCCCGAGGCCATCCGCACGAAAGCCACCCGATCCCGGTGCTTGGGGTCCATGTTCGCTTGAACCTTGAACACGAAACCCGCGACCTTTTTTTCCTCTGGGGCAATCTGGCGAGGCGCCGCGCTTTGGATTTGCGGCTCTGGCCCGTAATTGGCGATACCGTCCATCAGCTCTTTGACGCCAAACGAGTTGATGGCCGAGCCAAACCATATGGGTGTCATATGGCCTTCCAGCACTGATTGAGGGTCAAGCTTGGGCAATAGCTCGCGCGCCATCTCGACCTCTTCGCGCAGTTGGTCCAGCAGATTGGCGGGCACGCGCTGTTCCAAAAGTGGGTCATCGAGGCCTTCGATCTGAATACTTTCAGCAACCTTGTTTCGGTCAGCGCGATCCATCAGCTCTAGCCGGTCGCGCAGCATGTCGTAACAGCCTACGAAATCCCGCCCCATGCCAATCGGCCAGCTGGCAGGTGTGACATCGATCGCCAAGTTTTCCTGTATTTCATCGATGATTTCAAAAGTATCGCGGCTTTCGCGGTCCATCTTGTTGCAGAACGTCAGAATGGGCAGATCGCGCAAGCGGCAGACTTCGAACAGCTTTTGCGTCTGGCTTTCCACCCCTTTTGCGCCGTCAATCACCATGATGGCCGCGTCAACGGCTGTCAGCGTGCGATAGGTATCTTCTGAAAAGTCGCTGTGGCCCGGCGTGTCCACCAGGTTGAAGCGGAAGTCCCCGAAATCGAACGACATAGCCGAGGCGCTGACCGAAATGCCGCGATCCTGTTCCATTTTCATGAAATCTGACCGTGTCCTGCGTGCTTCGCCCTTGGCGCGCACCTGACCCGCCATCTGAATGGCGCCGCCGTACAGCAGGAATTTTTCAGTCAAAGTGGTTTTCCCTGCGTCCGGGTGCGAGATGATCGCAAAGGTCCGGCGGCGGGCTATCTCGGGCGGAAGCGTGGGGCGGTTTGCGGCGGTGTCCAACATGGCGGCGATATATCTGCGCGCCGGGCAGAGCGCAACAACCGGTGCCTGTCAAGGCTGCGATTTATCAGGGCAATGGCAAGGTTTCCCTGACCAGACAATCTGCCCTTTCACTGATATCTTGTAACACATGCTAACTTGATCCTGCGACTGCTGCCCTTTGGCGTGACACATGCGCAAAAAACGTCGGTCGCGCGGCAATTTACGAAAGGAGCAGACCCATGATGGCCCATCGCTTGCGCGCCATTGTCCCCGCGATTCTCTCTATTGTGGCGATTTTGACATTTCTGACATTGGTGAAATCCGCTGCGGCCCAAACATTCGTTTTGACCGTTTTGTCAGAGGTTTAAGCGGACATGCCTATCCTGCATGCACGGCTGCGGGTCATTCTGCCATTTGCTGTTTCCGGCATGGTTTTGATCTTTTTGGTGATGCTGGTGCAACTGTCCATGCCAGCGTTCACCTGGGCTGAGATGTGCCGCGCTGTGACCTCCAGTGCCTGTCCGCCCCTCGACCACTTGCCTTGACCAGGTTTCCCGTACCTCCGGCGCAGCGCGGTGATGCCCGGCATTGGAGCACTGACTGATATGGTCCGCGTGACCAGGTGTCTGTGCCGCACCGATGAAGGCGCCCTTACCCGCCCGAGCTTCTGCGCAGCAAGGTGGCAATATCCGGACGTGTCAGCAGGGCCTCTTGCACCTCGATGTCGTCAAACGAAGGTTTTTGGTGCGGAACTATGTCCGAAAGGCGTCTTGCGACTTCGGCTGGCAAGGTGGCGCAGCTTTGGGGGCTGACCAACATGGATTCTGCGGCAATGCCTTCGGCATATATGATCTGATGGGTGTCAAACAGCATCTGATAATACTCGACAAACCCGCCGGTCAGGCGCTGTACCGACGACCCGTTCACGAGATGTCGGGCCTTGACCAGCACTTCTGCGCGGCCCGTGCCCAGATGATCGGTACGTTGGTAGATGAACAGTCGGTGATCTGGGCTGACCACCAGGTCATTGGAATTGTTCAATGTGCCCTTGCGGATCAGGATCGGTGCAAAGCTGCCGACGGCTCGGACTGTGGAATGGCCGATCCAGCGAACATCCTGAGGCCCCTCGTCGCGTGTCAAAACCCGATCGCCGATCTGTAAACGCTCTACTGGTTTCTGCGCTCCTGTGGCCAGCGTGATCCGGGTGCCACGGGTGAATGACACAGAGCTGATCTGACCAAACTTTTGCAAGGCTCCCTGCGTGTCGACGCCAACCAGCGCATAATCGGTGCGGGCCGAAAGTGGTGCAAGCGGCAGTATGTACAGCGCAACGATCCCCCCTGTGCGATTTGTCTCCACCAGAACGATACACTCGCTGGTGTCGCCGTTGCCGGACATCAATGTGACACAGCAGTCGATATGCAGCTGTGCTCCGGGGGTGCCCAGGTCACCTTCGTTGCCGACGCGAAACTGCTGGGGGCCGGTGCCGACAACATTCAGACGCGCTGCCGAAGCTGCCGCAGATAATCGGTATATGTCGTCATGGGTCAGATCCTCGGCGAGGCCAAGCGGATCACCCAAATTGGCGCCGTTCACCACAGTGAACTGTTCAGCCGGATATACCAGAACGCTCTGAGCTTGGCTGTGCAAAGAGATTTGGGTCATCGGAAAACTCATGCATCTGCGGTCTTGACTTCGGAACGGATGTAAACACAGGTTTGAGGCGGATTGAAGCCGCGCCCTTGACGATTTCTGGACGCGGCCCGGCAGGAGGCATTCATGGATCTTGGAATTTCAGGGAAACGCGCATTGGTGTGCGCGTCAAGCAAGGGTTTGGGGAAGGGGTGCGCCGAGGCGCTGGCCGCAGCGGGTGTTGACCTCATCTTGAACGCGCGTGGTGCTGACGCGCTTGAAGACACAGCGCAGGGTCTTCGCGATCGCTATCAGGTGTCGGTCACCACTGTGGCTGCGGACGTCAGCACCGAGGATGGACAAGCCCGTGTGCTAGAGGCCGCAGACGGGCCTGACATCCTGGTGAATAATGCCGGCGGTCCGCCCCCTGGCCTGTGGTCGGATTGGGAAAAGGCTGACTTTCTTGTCGCGCTAGAGGCCAACATGCTGGCGCCGATTGCGCTGATGAAGGCCTGTTTGCCACAGATGATCGACAGGGGATGGGGCCGCATTGTCAACATCACCTCACAGTCCGTCAAGGCGCCGATCCCGCAATTGGGGTTGTCGAATGCTGCGCGTGCCGGTTTGACCGGGTATGTTGCAGGTACAGCGCGGCAAGTGGCGCCCAAAGGTGTGACAATCAACAATTTGCTGCCGGGCGCACATATGACTGATCGGATCATCGGTCTTGAGCAGGCGATGATGACGGCGCAGGGCATCACCCGTGATGAGGCCCGGGCGCAGCGTTTTGCAGGCATTCCTGCTGGCCGCTACGGCACGATCGAGGAATTTGGTGCGACCTGCGCTTTCCTGTGTTCCATGCATGCCGGATACATTGTCGCGCAGAATATCCTGCTCGACGGGGGCGGCATAAACGCGACACTGTAAGAAATGGCAAGAGGGCCCGATGGACAAGGTGGGGGAGCAGGTTTTTCACTGAAAGACCAGCTGTTTAATGAGCAAAGCTTAGGTGATCTTTCGCGTGAGTTTGCGGTGTTGCCGGGATTTGATGCAGATCGTTTCCACGTCGAGGCGATGTCGCGACTGCCAGAGCTTGGGTTGCTTGAGCGCATGGAATGGATGGCGGATTGCCTTGAGCAGCAACTGCCACAAGCCTTTCCCGCCATGGCAGAGGCGCTTGAGGCCGCGATGCCCGTGCCTTTGGATCCATCAAAGACCGACGGAGATTTCGGTAGGTTTATTCATGCGTTACCGGGCATTCTTGCGGTTCGTCATGGATTGTCCAATGCCGCCACCCAACGGTTTTCGATGGAGTTCTACATCCGGCCGTTTCTGAACGCTTGGCCGGATGAAACCATGGCGCGTCTTGACCTGTGGGCGCGCGACGAAAACTATCACGTTCGGCGTCTGGTGAGCGAGGGCACGCGGGCGCGGTTGCCCTGGGCTGCGAACATATCGCTTGACCCGCTTGTGCCGCTTCGGTTCTTGGACGTGCTGCACGCAGACCGAACACGCTATGTCACACGCTCTGTTGCCAACCACATGAACGATATCTCCAAGATCGCGCCGGATGTGGTTGTTGCGCGATTGCGGGCTTGGGGTGAAACAGGGCGTCAGGCGCAAAAAGAGCATGACTGGATGTGCCGACACGCTTTGCGCACCGCAGTTAAGCGCGGTGAGCGCGCAGCGCTTGAGGTGCTGGGATATCGGCAGGATGCGCCCCTTCACGTGGCTTTTGGGCTGACAGCCGATGAGGTAAAGATTGGCGATGCCGTCGAAATGTTGGTGACCCTGACGGCGGATGAGCCAACCCCTGTGATGGTTGATTATCGCATTCGGTTTTGTCGGCCAGGCAGGGCATGCAGTGAAAAGGTCTTTAAGCTTAAAGTTGGAAAAGCGATGCCCGGCAGGCCGCTGAACATGCGGAAACTGCACAGACTGAAGGGTGATGCCAGCACCTTCAAGTTGCACCCGGGCCCGCATCGGATCACGTTGCAGGTCAACGGGGTCGATCGCGGGGAAATCGATTTTGATGTTCTGCCCGCATGACGGTCGTGGGGATGCTCAGGGTTGCGGGCCCGGTCACCCCCTGATACCGATCACTGAATTCCGATTGTTTTCATCGGACATCGCTTAGGAGGCCCCGTGACACCCCGTTTGGAAGTGCGAAATCTTGTTCGTCGGTATGATCAAACGGCCGTGGTTGATGATGTTTCGTTGACCATAGCCCCGGGGCACGTGACCTGTCTGTTGGGGCCGTCGGGCTGTGGAAAGTCGACGACACTGAGGATGATTGCTGGTGTTGATACGCAGGATTCTGGCGAAATATACCTGGATGGTGACCTGATCTCTGACGCGACGGCCTCGGTGCCGCCAGAGCGCCGATCAATCGGTCTGATCTTTCAGGATTTTGCGCTTTTCCCACATCTGAGCGTTGGGGAAAACGTCGGCTTTGGTCTCCGTAAACGTGGTGCTGAGCAGCGCAAGCGCATCGAAGAGTTGCTGGACAAGGTTGGCCTGTTACGCTTTGTGGACGAGTATCCGCATCAGCTGTCCGGCGGCGAGCAACAACGCGTTGCCTTGGCTCGTGCTTTGGCACCGCGTCCGAAAGTCATGTTGATGGACGAACCCTTTTCGGGGCTGGACAATCGCCTGCGAGACGGGATCCGGGATGAGACGCTGGCCATCTTGAAAGACGAGGGTACCTCGGTTTTGCTGGTCACACATGAGCCCGAAGAGGCGATGCGCATGGCCGATGAAATTGCATTGATGCGGCGCGGCAAGATTGTGCAGCGGGGCGCACCTTACAATGTCTACAATGCGCCAGTTGACTTGGCGGCCGTGGCATTTTTTAGTGATATCAATGTGATGAAAAGCAAGGTTCACGGATCGCTTGCAGACACGCCATTTGGTCAGTTTCTCGCTCCGGGCCTGCCGGAAGGGGCTGCGGTCGATATTGTTTTTCGGCCTCAGCATCTGCACATTGATTTCGACCGCAACGGTCGCGGACCAAACCCCACTCAGGTTGCGGGGACGCCTGCCCGGGGTATTGTTGAACGGGCCAGGTTCATGGGATCAGAAAGCCTGGTGGAGTTTCGTACGGATTTGGGTGCGATTCTGAAGGCGACCGTGCCAAATGTCTTCCTGCCAAAACCGGGTACGCCTTTGTGGTTAACAGTGCGTCGAGACCGATGTTTCGTCTTTCCGGCTGAGGGCGACTGATCCCTCTGTGTCACAGTGGCCTTGTTGCATGGCTGTTGTGCCCGCGCGCCCTGCGTGTGGCGCTCCAGTTGGAGTGTGCCGCGCATATCTGACTCAACAGATGTGGCAACGTCCGCGAGCATGCCGCGCCATGGTCGCAAAGACTTATCGGGGACACCTCTTGCAGCCTCTTAAATTTCCTATATTCATGAAATATGGAAATAACGAATCTGGAAAAATTGACAACACTTGGGCATCCTTGGCGGATGTCTGTGTTCCGCTTGCTCATGCGGCGGTACCCACAGGCGGTGCCTGCCGGTGAAATTGGCGCGGTCTTGAACATTAAGCCGAGTACGCTCAGCGTTTACTTGTCTGGATTGCAGAATGTGGGGTTGGTTGCGGTGGAACGTCGGGGCACCTCGCGTCTGTTCCGGATCGAAATGCGTGAAGTGGAAGCGCTTCACCGCTTTTTGTTTCAAGAATGCTGCCGCGGCAGGCCAGATCTGTGCTTGCCGAATTGTGCATCAGTGAAACAGGGCACTGACGGGGCAGAGCACATTTATAATGTGCTTTTCCTGTGCACCGGCAATTCGGCGCGGTCGGTCATTGCCGAGGCTTTGTTGCGTGACCAGTCCAAGGGGCGCTTCAATGCGTTTTCGGCAGGGACGCAGCCTCGGGATATGGTGAACCCGGTCGTGATAGAGATGTTGCTCGACAAGGGCCATGATATCACCGAGCTGCGTTCCAAGCACATTCGCGAATTCGACGGACCTGATGCGCCGGAGTTCGACTTTGTGTTTACCGTTTGCGACCGTGCCGCCAACGAAGAGTGTCCTGCTTGGGCCGGGCAGCCGATCAGCGCGCATTGGGGGATGCCCGATCCGACAATGGTCGCAGGTACAGATGCCGAAAGGCGTCTTGCGTTCCAGCACACCTATGGTGCCTTGCGCAACCGCATTCGCGCCTTTGCAGACTTGCCGCTGCAGACCCTGACCCGTGTGTCGCTTCAGGCGGCGCTCGATGACCTAGCAACCGAACTATCGCCGGAAGGTGTGTGATGACAGTATATGCAATCAATGGCTTGGGCCGTATCGGAAAACTTGCCTTGCGGCCTCTTTTGGAAAGCGGTGCGCGTATCGCTTTCATAAATGATGTCGTAGGTGATGCACCGATGCATGCGCACTTGCTGGAGTTTGATACCGTGCATGGCCGATGGCCAGCAACGTTCAGCGCCGATCAGGCTGCCGTGACGATCGACGGCACGCGCATTCCGGTGTGCTCTGCGCGCGAAATCGGCGATCTGCCCCTGGAGGGGGTTGATGTCGTTATCGACTGCACGGGGGCGTTCAAAACCGAAGCCAAGCTTGCCCCATATTTTGCAGCAGGCGTGAAAAAGGTGATCGTCTCTGCCCCGGTCAAGGACGATGGTGCTGCCAACATCGTCATGGGTGTCAATGATCACATTTACGATCCCGCAGTGCACCGGATCGTAACTGCCGCGAGTTGCACGACCAACTGTCTCGCACCGGTTGTGAAGGTGATGCATGAAACCTTTGGGATCAAACACGGATCAATCACGACCATCCACGATGTGACAAATACGCAGACCATTGTCGACCGTCCCGCAAAGGACCTGCGCCGGGCGCGATCAGCGCTAAATTCATTGATCCCGACCACCACTGGATCAGCCAGTGCGATCACGCTGATTTATCCTGATCTTGAAGGCAAGCTGAATGGCCACGCGGTCCGGGTGCCGTTGCTAAACGCCTCCTTGACCGATTGTGTGTTTGAGCTGGAAACACCGACGACCGTCAAGCAGGTGAACGCCGCTTTCCAGGCCGCAGCAGAGGGTACGTTAAAGGGGATTCTGGGCTATGAAACCCGCCCTCTTGTTTCAACCGATTACACCAACGATCCGCGCAGCAGCATCATTGATGCCCCCTCGACCATGGTGGTCAACGGCACCCAGGCCAAGATCTACGCGTGGTATGACAACGAATGGGGCTATGCTTGCCGATTGATTGACGTTGCCCGTATGGTCGGGGAAAGACTTTGATTGAAAGAGAGATTGTTGATGCGTTCTGCTCTATGTTTTTCCCTGGTTTTGTGCGGGCTTTTGCCGGGAAACCCCGCCGACGCGGGGCTGGTGTTTTGCAACGATACCGAGGTCCGGGCAACCGTCGCAATTGGATACCG
>JAKVCP010000095.1 GCA_022448925.1 Paracoccaceae bacterium | reverse complement strand
CATGGCCGCGAGCGGTGCGGGTTTCGCAGACGTGAAGATCTATGATGATCATCCTTCTGCATACCTTGCTCTCAGCCAGGGATCCGTTGACGGTGTGCTCAATACATCTTCCACCTTGGGACAGGTGATGAAAGACCGCCCAGGTGCGTATGCGCTTGTGCGCCCGATCGGCAAGCTCAATTGGGCTGGCATTGCTGCGCGAAAGGAAGATCCGGAAATCGTCGCTTGGATGGACAATGAGCTGACGCGCCTGAAAGAAAGCGGTGAGATCTACGCGCTTCAGGAAAAGTGGTTTGGCTTCAAGATGGAGCTGTCGGACACAATTCCCACGTTCTTTTGACAGGACTGAATCACCGCCGAGCGCATGCACGCCGATGCGTGCGCTCGGCCAGGAGCATGAAATGAAAATTGACTGGGATATTGTCCTTCAAAGCATTCCGCTGCTTGCTGAGGGCGTGATTGTCACATTGCAGGTTTCGGCTGTGTCAGCGGTTTTGGGGCTGGCGCTTGGCGTTGCGCTGGGCTTGGGGGCGCTGTCTCGCAATCGTGTGACACGATGGGTGGTGGCTGCTTACGTCGATTTCATTCGCGGCACTCCACTTCTCATCCAGATTTTTCTGGTCTTTTTCGCATTGCCGATGATCGGCATACGATTTGATGAGTTTTCGGCCGGTGTCGTGGCGTTGTCGCTGAACGCGGCTGCATTTGTGGCAGAGGTCGTGCGCGGCGGGGTCGGTGCGATCGAACGCGGCCAATCTGAAGCTGCAAAGGCGATCGGGATGCGGCATCGTCAATTGCTTGTCTACATACTTTTGCCTCAGGCTTACCGGCAAATGGTGCCGCCGCTGACAAACGAACTGATCAGCCTTGTAAAGAATTCATCGTTGCTATCTGTCATTTCGGTTTACGAACTGACGCGGGCAGGGCAGGCGATCATCTCGGTCCATTTTGTGCCGTTTGAGATCTATACGCTTCTGGCGCTCTACTACTACGTATTGATAAAGGCGCTCAGCTGGCTGTCTGTTCAGCTTGAGCGTAGGTTGCCAACATGGTGAGACCCGTTATCCAGGTTCATGGGCTTCGCAAAAATTTCGGGGATAATCCGGTCCTGCGCGGCGTTTCGATGGATGTATCTCCAGGTGAAACGGTTGTGATCATTGGAGCGTCCGGTTCCGGAAAGACCACCTTTCTGCGCTGTTTGAACAGGCTTGAAGATCCGACAGACGGTCTCGTCCGCCTTGACGGAGAAGTGGTGGGCGCCAGCGTGTCTGAAAAGCAAGTCGCCGCCCAGATCAGCCAGTTTGGTTTCGTATTTCAGCGCTTCAATCTATTTCCTCATCTTGCGGCCCGCGACAACGTGGCGATCGGACCGGAAAAGGTACGCGGGCTTTCTCGGTCTGATGCGCAGGCGTTGGCAGAGCAGGAACTGGCGCGCGTCCACATGCAAGACCACAAAGATAAGCGCCCTTCGGAATTGTCTGGGGGGCAACAACAGCGCGTTGCAATCGCCCGCGCTTTGGCGATGAAGCCGCGCGTCATGCTGTTTGATGAACCAACATCGGCACTTGATCCGGAACTGGTTCAAGAGGTGCTGGATGTGATGAAAGATCTCGCAAAAGACGGCATGACAATGGTCGTGGTTACCCATGAGATGAGCTTTGCACGCGACGTCGCCGATCGGGTGATTTACATGGAGGATGGTGTGATCGCTGAAGAGGGGCCTCCCGATCAGCTGTTTGGCGCGCCCAAAACGGCCGGAGCGCAGCGATTTCTGCGTCATCTGTCCCATGACTGAGGCAGAGCCAATCCCTGATATGATTGTCGCGGGTGGGACGCTGCTGACGTCGGACCCTGAACTGCCCTATCTAGAAAAGGGGTGGATCATCATTTCCGGCGGGCGGATCATCGGCATTCAGGACTGCGCGCCTGACAAGTTGCACCCAAGCACTCAGGTCATCGACGCAAGCGGGCATGTCGTCACCCCCGGCTTCGTAAATGTCCATACTCATGCCATTCTCAGCATGGTTCGCGGCGTGGCCGAAGACATGGGCTTTGCCCCGGCCTATACGATTGGCGTTCCCCATGGCCATGATCCAACACCGGATGAGGCTTATGCCATGGCCCAGCTCGGCGGACTGGAAGCGCTTTGTTTCGGGACAACGACGATAAACGATACCTACTGCCATCAGGACGTGGCGCTTCCTGCGATGGCTGAAACCGGGATTCGTGCCTTCGGCTGCGGGCGCATCCATGATGTAGATTTCACCCGCGTTCATCTGGGTGAATGGAGCTATGATCCAAAGATTGGTGAGCAGACGCTGGCAGACGCGGCCGAATTGATCGCGAATTTTCATGATCCCGAAGGACTGCGCACGGGCGTGGTGCTTGCGCCCCATGCGCCTGACACCTGCACGCCAGACCTGCTGCGCCAAGTACGGCAACTGCGAGATGAATACGGGCTTCGCATCAACACCCATGTCTCGCAAAGCCGGGTTGAGGTCGATTTTATTCGTGAGCGCGATGGGATGAGCCCGCCGGAGTTGCTTGAAGAGGTCGGATTGCTTGATGAGCGTTTGATCGGGGCGCATTGTATCCATGTCTCTGAAACAGACATTGCGCGCCTAGGCCGCGCCGGGGCCCATCTGGCGCATATCGCCAAAGGCAATCAAACGCACGGCCAAATAGCCCCGACACACGCGCTTTGTGGTGCGGGCATGAACCTGGCGCTGTCGACCGACAATATGCACGCAGACATGGTTGAGCTGATGAGATGGGCATTGGCGTCGGGTCGTTTGCAACAAGGCAAGATTACCGATGCCTGGCAGCCTGCAAAAGTGTTCGAGGCTGCAACGATGGGGGGCGCACGTGCGATGGGGCTCGATGCCGAAATTGGCTCTCTGACGGTCGGCAAGCGGGCTGATTTGGTTTTGTTCGACTTTCGGCGCCCGCATTTGCGTCCGCTGACGCATGTTCTGGGAACGCTTGTCCACACCGGCCAAGGCCGCGACGTCGATATTGTGATCGTGAACGGGAAAATTGTTGTCTCTGGCGGCAATCCTCTTTGGGTCGACAAGATGGCGGTGCTGGAAGCTGCAGAAACTGCAGCCGCAGCGCTGTGGATCCGGGCAAGGGCCGAACAATTGGCGCATTCTTGAGGGCATGCAGGACGGCGAATAGTTTTGTAGAACTCTGCGATGCCAAGAGGCCGGGCCTGCGTTCTGCGAACCAGTCTTCGATCTGGTCATACCGTTGAACATTCAACACCCTCACAGCTTACCTGTGCCTTGCCCCCTTGTGTTTGACAGCCTGCAAGGCCAACCAAGCGGCAAGAGCGATTTCTAACAGGCAGGCCATTGGATACCTGTTGGAACATGGTGCAGTGCGCTGCCAGTTCTTTTACAACCACAAACGTCCACATTCCGCTCTTGGCGGCAAACCACATACTGTGGTCTACCGGCAAAGAATTGAAACAACCAATCCCGATCAGAAGATGGAAAGAGTAGCTTAATCTATGCCAGATTCTATTCAACTATTGTGGAGTAGCTCTTTAAGAAGTCGAAATTCGCAATTCCGCAAGATCAACCAAATCTTGCACCGATGTGGCTTCACCAACGGGACTTGAGGGGCCAGCTACAATTACGTCTCTAAAATTTGCCATGCTCACGCACATTCTCCAGAATTCTATCAACAACTGCATGACATGCCACAGCGGAGAACAATGCCGTCACCCAAAGAGCTGGGCGAAGTAATTTTCTGGTG
The DNA here is from genome assembly GCA_022448925.1 of Paracoccaceae bacterium. GTDB lineage: Bacteria > Pseudomonadota > Alphaproteobacteria > Rhodobacterales > Rhodobacteraceae > JAKVCP01. The sequence goes on along the minus strand of JAKVCP010000095.1, from coordinate 6,341 downwards.
TTTGCCAAAATATCAAGGGCGGTTAGATCGATAAAAACCCAAAGCAAACCGCTAACTGGAATAAACAATATGATAATGAGGGATAAGTAAAATTCGTACCTCTTTATCGATCGCCCAAAAATATTTAGGCCCAACTTGTTCAACAAAAAAGCCAAGGTTATATTGGCAAATAGAAAAAACAGAACCACGCTCGGTGAGATACTTTCCACTCTATCTACCTGCACTTTTTAAGAAGGTTTGACCAGCCGGGAAATATCCTTTTCGATTTGCTAGCTTATCAGCCCGCGCGTTATCAATGCCTGGTATCATGCGCATCCAAATACCGATTGAAGAAGCGTGTCTCCACCGCAAAATCGTCAGACTGTGCCGCGAATTAGGCTCTCGCCCGCCAGAGCCAGAAAGCGTCGTTCCGATAAATCAAAGGCCCGCTGTGCACGAACCATCAAACCGCACCGCCTGATAGGGCGACCGCTGCAGTGATTGCGCGGCTGGGGCCAACCTATAGTCCGGGGTCGGGAGGCGAATGGCCGTGACTTGTCTTGTCCCAATAAAATGGCCTGGCAATCAGTTCGAAAAGTCCTTTGTAGAGGGCCAGAACCCCAAGTGGAAAATAGAACATCATCGTCGGAATCCACGCAAACAGGCGGTCATGACTGCTGCGTGCAACGGCCAGGCATGATGTTCCGATCGAAATGGCTTCGGACATCAGAAAGACTGAGACCAGGCTGATTGTACCAAGGCTGCCGATGTGGTCCGCGACAGGGTGCGGTACCCCCAAAAGCACAAGCCAGAATGACCAAATCAGTGGCGCCAAAGCGAATTGGAGAATTGTGGCAAGAAACAGCACCTGAAAACCGAGGAATTTCCAAGTGCCAAGGTCCTGCATCAGTCGAACCGGGCTGCGCATGTGGACCAGATATGTGATCATGTACCCCTTGAGCCAACGTGATCTTTGCCTGATCCAGGGCCACAGCCGGTTGTTGGCCTCTTCCCGTGTGACGGTTGGCAGCCAGTCAGTTCGATAGCCATACCGCGCCAATCGAATTCCCAGATCGGCGTCTTCGGTCACATTATGAGCGTCCCACCCGTGGACTTCCTCAAGAACACTGCGTCGAATGAACAGCGTGGTGCCCCCGAGCGGCAGAACAAGCTTTAGTCGCGCAAGACCGGGAAGAATGAGCCGGAACCATGTAACATATTCGATGTCAAAGCACCGAGCCAGCCAATTGGATTTGGGATTGTAGAAATCCAATATGCCTTGCACACAGGCGACATCCGGCGGAGCAGTCCGAAAATGAGCAACAACCCGATCGATTTGATCCGGATCTGGCGCGTCTTCGGCGTCGTAAATGCCGACGATGTCGGCCTTGCAAAAGTTCAGTGCGAAATTCAACGCCCGAGGCTTGGTCAGAACTGTGCCCTTGGGCACCCGGATCACACGCATCCACGGCGGCAGCGTTGTTTTCGCCAAGGTCTTGCGCGTCTTGTCATCTTCGGCTTCCAGAACCAAGACGACGTCCAAACGCGATTTTGGATAACGCAGCGCTTGCAAGCGTTTCACAAGGATGGTCGCGATGTTTTCTTCTTGAAAGAGCGGCACCAATACTGAGACAAGCGGCAGTTTCTGAGCCTCTGGCGCGGCGGTCGCATTGTCTTTGTCCGGCACCAGGGTGGCGATTGCCGCCGTCAGTTTCAACAACTGGTTCAACACGAGCGAAAAGATCGCCAACCCGAGCACCGCGGAAAAGAACGCGGCAGGCGACACCACCAAAAGCCAGACTGCCGGTATCAACAAGGCCAAGGCGTATAAGGCGCGCCTGGTTGTCATCGCATTGATGTCGCGGCAGCTTTCCTCAGGCGGCACCTTGTTTTCTGCCGCTTGAACAAGGCTTTCTGCGTGATGTTCGGCAATCGCGTCGTGGATGTCGCCCTCTGAGGCGACTGCGAACATGACCGGACCAAACAAACGCTCGATTGGGGCTGCGAGACGTTCAAAGCTCGTCGGGTCGGTCCCTGCAACCACGAGGGTCTCGCCGATGCGCATCCAGGGCATGACGGTGTTCTGGAGGCAAAATTCGAGTGGCAGTAAACTGCCTTGATCAGGATCCCGCGGCGTGGTGTCCGGGCAAAGCGCCATCACCCGGTGCTGGTGTGACAATGCGTTCAACAGACTGCCATCGCTGGCTGCTTCATGTGCTCTTACGGCAGTTGTCAGCGGCGCTCCGGTCGTAAATGCTTCGCTCATGGCGTCAAGCAGCGGAGGCAGCTGGGCATCACGGTCACGTGCAAGAATCCCTGCAATGTCCCGACCGACGTTGGCGTCGGGCTTAAGCTCCGTGACTGCGTTTTCTGTCCTTTGAACTCGACTCATAGCGGCACCATCCAGTTGCTGAACCAGCAAATGGCATGGTGGTTAAGGCGGCGTTAAACAGGTTGAAGAAATCCCTAAAGTCAGGTCGCGGCCATGGAGGCTGCAAAGCGTTCAAACAGATAATAGCTGTCTTGTGGGCCAGGACTGGCTTCGGGGTGGTGTTGAACGCTGAACACCGGACGGTTTGCAACGCGAATGCCGCAGTTTGATCCGTCAAACAGGGACACATGAGTTTCCAAGACGCCCTCTGGCAGGCTTTGGCTGTCTACCGCAAAGCCATGGTTCATAGAGGTGATTTCAACTTTGCCAGTTTCCATGTCCTTTACGGGATGATTGGCGCCGTGATGCCCATGGTTCATTTTGATCGTTTTTGCACCAAGCGCTAGCGCAAGCATCTGATGTCCAAGGCAAATCCCAAAAACCGGCAATGTTGTGTCATTCAGCAGTCCTTGGATCATCGGCACGGCATAGTCACCTGTCGCCGCAGGGTCGCCGGGGCCGTTGGACAGGAATACGCCATTGGGTTCGTGCGCCATGATCTCATCAAAACTGGCGGTTGCCGGCAGCACTGTGACGTCGCAGCCTGCCGATGCAAGGCACCGCAGGATATTGCGTTTGGCGCCAAAATCCACAGCCACGACCTTGTGGCTGGCTTCGGTCTGCCTGGTGTACCCCTGTGGCCAGGCCCAACGCTTTTCGTCCCAGTGGTAGGATTGCGCACATGTCACCTCACGGGCCAGGTCCAGGCCTTCGAGACCTGGAAATGCGCGGGCCTTCGTGACGAGTGATTCGATATCGAAGTTTCCTTCTGGGTCATGTGCAAGCGCCACATGAGGCGCCCCCTGTTGCCGGATGGCGCGCGTCAGTCGACGCGTATCGACACCGCCGATTGCTATTCTGCCACGTGCGGCCAGCCAATCCCCTAGCTCTTGAGCCGCACGCCAGTTCGAGCTTTGCGTCGGCATCCATTTCACCACCATCCCTTCGGCCACCGGATCGGCGGTTTCGTCGTCTTCGGCATTCACACCGACATTTCCGATGTGTGGGAAGGTGAAGGTCACGATCTGTCCCGCATATGACGGATCGGTCATGATTTCTTGATAACCTGACATGGCAGTGTTGAAGCACAGTTCGGCGGTTTTCTCGCCGGTTGCACCAAAACCTTGGCCGTAGAAAACGGTGCCATCAGCGAGGGCAAGGCATGCGGTTGGCTTGGCTGAAGCGGACTGCGCCATGTCACGACTCTTTCGTTGGGCTAAATTGGCGGGAACCTATGCGTCACGAGGGTTGGGGTCAAGGGGAGATCGAAAATACCTAATTCAATGTTTTCAGTAGGTTAGATGTGTGCGTCATTGGTTGCGCAGACCGCGCGGTTTCTGTAGGGTGTATCGTTGCGACAACCATGGGGATGGGCGTTATGGAACTTCGAGCGAAGATCACATCAGAGATGAAACAAGCGATGCGCGACAAGGCTGCGAACCGCTTGTCTACGCTGCGTTTGATTAATGCCGCTATCAAGGATCGCGATATCGCGGCCCGCGCCGAAGGAAATGATGACGGCGTTGGGGACCCGGAAATCCTTGCAATCCTTGGGAAAATGACCAAGCAGCGTCATGAAAGCGCCAAAACTTATGAAGAAGGTGGCCGACTTGACCTGGCTGAGCGGGAACTGGCCGAGATCGAGGTCATATCGGAGTTTCTTCCGCGCAAGCTGAACGATGTTGAGATCGCCAAGGCGGTTGAGAGCGCTTTGGGTGAAGTCGGTGCCGACTCAATCCGTGACATGGGCCGCGTTATGGGGGCGCTCAAGGCCAAGTACACCGGACAGATGGACTTTGGCGCAGTGGGTCCGATGGTGAAAGACCGCCTCAGCTAGGTTTCTGGTCCCAGGCGGCGCAAAAGGCGCGTCAAATCATCGAAAAGGCCTTTGCGTTCTTCTTCCGACAGAAATGCGCCGATTTCCACTTCGCGTCCACTGCCTTTCAAGGTGACGTAATTCGGAATCGGGCCGCCGGTTTCGTGCAGCGCGACCTGCGCCCAGTAAGGATTGCACGCCCACTCTTGCGTATCCTGTCGCGGAGCCGTGCGGCGCAGGTGCAACTCTTGTGATGTGACGGTCAGGATCTCTTCGATCTGCCGATCCCTCTCATTTTTCTGCAGGGCATAGAACATGCCCGCCACCGTGAGCATCACAAACGGCAACAGCCCCCACATCAGAATGGTCCCCAGCATGATGAAAAGCGGCAGGGAAATCAGAACAAAGGTCGTCAAAATGAAAGCAGCAAACCCGTGTTTGGGCAGCGAGTTGTGTGGCCAAAGGCGCAACTGCGTGCGTTGTCCTTGATCAGCGGGCGGTGTCCATTCATACGGCATAGGGTAAACCTAGAACGATTGTTCAGGATGAGCATGCAGAAATGCATCGACAAATTGCCGCATTGGCCAAGGAATTTCCAGACTCCGTCTTTGTGCCTCCTTGCCGTCGGTTTCATAATCCTGCGACCGCGGGCTTTGATTTGAAACAGGAAACAACGGCACAACCTTTGACACGATGTGCAGGTCGATTGTAGGCCGCCCGTCACGGGCTCCGTTCTGCGCTGTGCGCGTGACGTTAGGGTGCGACGCGTCATAGCAAAGCGCACTTTTTGTCAGCGCTGCCCGGTCAGAGTGCCGCCACAACCGCAGGCTTCGTTCAATTTAGTCAGTTCAGGCATCAAGATATGAGGTCCCTTTGCCCTTTCGGTTGACGCCTCTGTACAATCTGAAATGGATACAGATGACGGTTGGCCAATGGGGTCCGATGTACAGCACACCCGGAGCAAACGCGCAAACAGTCTGATGGTCGCTTCTGATCCAGCGCCTCTGCAAAACACTGCATTCCGCCCAGCCAAGAATTTCCGCACCTCAGATCACAGTGGTCAAGCGCATCGAAAGTGTTAAAAGGAGCCCGCAGAGAGGAAGGTTGCGGGTGGACATCTTATTGACGACTGAAATGATGGTTGTATTGGCCGTGCTTGCGGCGACGATCATCCTGTTCGTGACCGAGATCTTTCGGATCGATTTTACCGCCATTCTGGTCATGGTTACCCTTGGTCTGCTGTCACAGGTTCCAGGATTGGGAAATTTGGCGGATCCCTCCCGATTGTTCGAGGGCTTCGCCTCGAATGCGGTGATATCGATTATCGCGGTCATGATCCTTGGTGCGGGGTTGGATCGGACAGGCCTGATGAGCAAGGTTGCCTCTGTCATCCTGAAATACGGGGGGAAAACAGAGGCCCGCATCATTCCCATCATTTCAAGCACAGTCGGCGTCATCTCAAGCTTTATGCAAAACGTGGGCGCAGCCGCCTTGTTCCTGCCCGTGGTCAGTCGCATCTCGACGCGGACAAATTTGCCTCTGAGCCGTCTTTTGATGCCGATGGGGTTTTGTGCGATCCTTGGCGGCACCATCACAATGGTGGGGTCATCGCCGCTTATCCTGCTCAACGATCTGATTTTGACGTCGAATGAAACGCTGCCAGATGAACAGAAGATGGCGTTGTTTTCACTCTTTTCGGTCACCCCGGTTGGTCTGTGCCTCGTTTTGACGGGCATCTTGTACTTCATGCTTTTGGGGCGCTGGGTGTTGCCGGACAGAAGCACGCGTGACGAAGCAAGCAGTGGCCAGTCGGTTCAGGATTACCTGAAAAAGATCTATGGTCTGAAGTCCGACCTGGTTGAAGTCGTGGTCCCCGAAGGCTCTATCCTGCGGGGTCAGACGTTTGCCGATATCATGCTGGCGCACAATCTGTATATCGTGGGATCCTACCATCGGGGTCAGCGCTGGTTCACTCCGATCCTGAGCACCAAGGTCGAAGATCCCTGCAGATTGGCCATTCTGGGGCGCAGGAAGGTGATCGAGGAAATCGCCTTTACCTACGGACTTCAAGTTTTGCCGGACCTCGATATTTTTGCCGAGGCCTATGCCCCGACG
>JAKVCP010000094.1:6064-10230 GCA_022448925.1 Paracoccaceae bacterium | reverse complement strand
TCACCTGGCCGACGAAACGCTGCAGCATAAACGCCTGGCCTGTCAGCCTGCTGCCTGACAAGCGCCCCACCAACAGGTGCACATGGCTTGGTCCGGGCGCCGCAACACGGTCCGTTCTTCATGCTATCGGCTTGACCTTGCAGCGCGCATATTCGACACCATGGCAAAGAGACGATAATGGAGACCCCGATGCGGCGGAAAATGGCAGCAGGCAATTGGAAGATGAACGGCAGCCGCAAGGCGTTGTCAGAACTTGACGCAATGGCACCGCATGCGGCTGCCGGAGCCGCCGAGGTGCTGATCTGCCCACCCGCGCCGCTGATCGCATTGGCCGCTGCACACAGCACAGAGATCGCTATCGGCGCACAGGATTGTCACAACAAGCCCAGCGGTGCGCATACTGGTGACACATCAGCCGCCATTCTTGCCGATGCAGGCGCGACCCACGTGATCACAGGCCATTCAGAGCGCCGCACGGATCACGGTGAACGCGATGCAGACGTTGCAGCCAAAACCGCAGCCGCGTTCGAGGCCGGTCTCGTGGCGATTGTTTGCGTGGGGGAAACACTGGCAGAGCGCGACGCGGGGAAAACACTGGACGTGGTTGGCACCCAGTTGGCGGGCTCTCTGCCGGATAGAGCCTCGGCCGCTTCGTTGGTTGTGGCTTATGAACCGGTCTGGGCAATCGGCACCGGCAAGGTTCCGACGCTCGAGCAGATCGCTGAAGTCCACGATTTCATGCGGGCCGCTCTGGAAACGCGGTTCGGCAGCGACGGCGCCGGTGTGCGGTTGCTCTATGGCGGCAGCGTCAAGCCGGGCAATGCGGCAGAGATATTTGCCGTGCCCAATGTCGATGGCGCACTGGTGGGCGGTGCCAGCCTCAAGGCCGACGATTTCGGCGCAATCATCGACGCTTTGAACGCGGCATGATCCAGCGCTGACACCCAGGCGCAGATGCCGGGACCGGGATGCATCCACTCAGGCAGCTGATACAGCCCCCTGCACCACGAAAAACGGCGCCTCCATTCCGAAGGCGCCGTTTTCGCAAGGCGTGATGGGCCGCGACAGCAGCGGACCTACTTGATGATGATTTCAGGCCCCATGATGCTGTTGGGCAGATAGGTCGAAATCGCCGGAATGTAGGTCACCATGATCAGGAAGACAAACAACACGGCAAGGAACGGCAGCGCCGCCTTGACGACACGCATCATTGGCATGCCCGCCACGCCTGATGTCACGAACAGATTCAGGCCGACAGGCGGCGTGATCATACCGATTTCCATGTTCACCACCATGATGATGCCCAGATGAATCGGATCGATGCCCAATTCGATGGCAATCGGGAACACCAAGGGCGCCACGATCACCAGCAAGCCCGAAGGCTCCATGAACTGCCCGCCAATCAGCAGGATGATATTGACGATGATCAGGAACATGATCGGACCAAAACCTGCGGCCAGCATCGCGCTTGCGATCTGTTGCGGGATCTGTTCGTCCGTCAGCACGTGTTTAAGGATCAGAGCGTTGGCGATGATGAACATCAACGTGATTGTCAGCTTGCCAGCCTCAAACAGCGTTTTCTTGGTATCCCGATGCACAAAGGCAGTGATCAAAGCCAAGGGTTTTTGCACTAGGGTCAGCGGCCTGCCCCCCTCTTGGCTGGCGGCCAGGGGGCCCATATCGCGATAGACGAAACAGGCCACGACAAAGGCATAGACAGAGGCCACTGCTGCAGCTTCGGTTGGGGTGAAAATTGCGCCTGTGACGCCGGGAATGCCGTAAATTCCAACCATGATGATGGCGATCAGCATCAATCCCCAGAAGGCATCCGAGAACGAAGCCCAGACCTCTCCCCAGCCGGCCCAGTCACCCTTGGGCATGTTTTTGCGCACCGCCATGACGTAAATTGCGATCATCAGCATCACGCCAGCCATGATGCCGGGGATCACCCCGGCCAGGAACATGCGTCCGACCGAGACTTCGACCGCCGAGGCGTAGACCACCATGACGATGGACGGCGGGATCAGGATGCCCAGCGTGCCGGCATTGCAAATGACGCCTGCCGCGAAATCCTTTGTGTAACCGACTTGTCGCATGGCCGCGATCACGATCGAGCCGATGGCCACGACGGTCGCCGGCGAAGATCCCGAAAGCGCTGCAAACAGCATGCAGGCAAAGACACCTGCGATCGCCAGGCCGCCACGCAGGTGGCCCACACAGGCAATCGAGAAGCGGATGATCCGTTTCGCCACGCCACCCGTTGACATGAAACTTGACGCCAAGATGAAAAACGGGATCGCCAACAAAGTGTAGTGGCCGGCCATGGCTTGATAAAAGCTCTGCGCGATCGAGGCGAGTGAGGTGTCCGAGAAGGCCAGCAGGAACAGGATTGAGCTGAGCCCAAGCGAGACAGCGATTGGCACGCCGATCAGCAGCAGGCCAATGACCATCGTGAAAAGAATGACAACTTCCACAGACCTAGTCCCCTTTGTTCATGGACGCGACTTCGTCGACGGCGTCCTCGGCTTCATGGCTGACGATCAGGCTTTTTTGCTGCCCGATGATCACACGGTATCCCGCTTGCAGGATCCGCAACAAAAGCAGGGCGCATCCAAACGGCATGATGAAGTAAGGAATGAACCTAGGCAGCTTCTCGTACTCTTCACCGTAGTTGAAGGTGGCTTCAAACCAGGCCTTGGCAAACGGGATGGGGATCTGTTCGGTTTCATACCAGCTTTGGTCACGACTGTTGGCAAAGCCTGTCGGGAACCACCGTCCCGTGGTGGCGTCAAGCCCGGCAAATGGGGCCCAGTAATCCCACGCTCCCTTCATCAGCAACAATGCGTAGACAACGCAAGCAAAGACCGAGATCAACACCATCACGCGGCGTACCGGGGTGCTGACCATGTTGAGGATGGCATCAACGCCCAGATGCGCGGTGATCTTGAACGCGTAGGAAATGCCAAAAACAACGAGCCATGCAAACAGAACCAGGGTGACCTCGAGACCCCAAATCAGCGAGTCGTTGAACACATACCGCATGACCACATTGGCAAAGGTAACCAAGGCCATAAGCCCCAGGATGAGTGCAATCGCGAATTCTTCGACATCATTGATGAATGCCGAAAAGCCGGATCTTTGGGGGGGCTTTGTCATCATGTCCGCGCCTCCTGATCTAAGTTTCGGGTTCAAAAAAGGCGGCTCGCAGTCCGAGCCGCCTTCTGTATCGTCAAAGTATCACGCGCTTAGAACGACGCGTTGATCTGTTGTGCCGCAGCAATGTTGTCGGCGCCCACGTCCTTTTCGAACTGATCCCAAACCGGCTTCATCGCATCAACCCAGGCTTGACGCTCTTCTGCGCTCAGCTGGCGAACGACACCACCTTCGGCGATGATGGCAGCCTTGGCGGCTTCATTCACGGCAAAGGCTTCGGCATTGCGCGAGGTGGTCACCTCTTCGATGATGGTGGCCAACTGATCACGAACGTCATCTGGCAGCGAGTCCCAGAAATCAACCGAGGTCACAACCAGGTAATCGATGATGCCGTGGTTGGTTTCGGTTGTGCCGTCCTGAACTTCAAAGAACTTCTTGCCATAGATGTTGGACCAGGTGTTTTCCTGACCATCCACAACTCCGGTCTGCAGCGCACCGTAGACTTCCGAGAACGCCATGGGCTGCGGTGAGGCGCCGATGGCTTCCATCTGTGCGACCAGCACGTCTGATGTCTGAACGCGGAACTTCAGACCGGCTGCATCCGACGGAAGGCTCAGCGGCTTGTTGGCCGAGAACTGCTTGAGGCCGTTGTGCCAGAAGGCAAGCCCCAGCAGACCACGACGAGTCATCGACTCTTTCATGGCCTGGCCGGTTTCGCTGTTCTGGAATGCATCCACCGCATCCATGTTGGCGAACATGAAGGGCAAATCGAAAATCCGGAACTGCTTGGTGAACTGTTCGAACTTGGACAGCGACGGCGCAGCCATCTGGACGTCGCCCTGCAGCATCGCCTCAAGCACCTGATTGTCGTTGTACAGCGTGGAGTTCGGGAACACCTCCATACAGGCCTTGCCGTTCATTTCATCGTTCACGCGCTGCTCAAGCAGCGTGGCGGCAATGCCCTTGGGGTGTTTGTCGGTGTTGGTAACATGGCTGAACTTGATGACGATCTC
>JAKVCP010000094.1:0-6054 GCA_022448925.1 Paracoccaceae bacterium | reverse complement strand
AGCGGTGGTGGCGGTCGCGCCCAAGGTGGCAACAGCGGCCACCGTCATAAGAAACTTTTGCATTGAGTCCTCCCGGAATATCTCGGTTGCATTTGCGCTGTGCCTCTCCCTTTGGCACGCTGCCCGCGAATTGAACACGATCGTGTGAGCTTGGCTCAAGCCCTTGCAGCCGCAAATGCTGAGAGATTTTTTTCATTGACTTATCAATATCTTGATCCCGACCTGGAATGTGTTAACGCTACCGCCCAGCGGGCAGTGTGCGAATTTCCGCACAGGCGTTTCGCGCCCATGTGCGGATTTCCACACAGGATCGACTCGACCCATGACGTCATTGCGACCGATGCTGCAGGGGGCGATCAGCGCAGATCTGCCTTTTTTGCGGGGCAGAGTTTTCTTGCACAAAACCTTTCGCAAGGGCGGGCTTTACCGAAAATCCTCGGGCCGGATGCCATATTTTGACAGCTTGTCATAAAACGTCTTGCGCGGCAGCTTCAGCGCTTTGGCCGCCGCCGAGGCCTGCCCGGATGAGGTTCTCAACGCTTCGGCCAACAAAGATCGTTCGACCTGCGCCAAGCGTTCGGTCAAACCCGGTTCGGCGGCGTCTTCCTCGGGCTCGCTCAGGCCAAGAACGAACCGCATTGCCGTGCTCATCAAGGCCCGCGCGTTTCCCGGCCATTCGCGCGCGACAAGCCCCGCAATCACGTCCGAGCTGATTTCAGGCGCAGCCAGACCGGCCTGTTCGCTGGCCAGTTCAACATAGTGGCGAAACAGCACGGGGATATCGGCAGGCCGCTCTGACAGCGCAGGGATGCGCACCTCCATGACCGAGAGGCGGTAGTAGAGCTCGGCCAGAAGATGCCCGTCCTGGACCCTTTGCACCAGATCGTCAGAGCCACCAGCGATGACACAGACATCGCTGTGTGACGCCTCAAGCAGGTCAAAAAGGGCCAACTGGCCGTCCATCGACATGTCGTCGATCCGGTCGAGGAACAAGGTGCCTCCGGCGCAGTGCCGCATCAGCGGGCCCAGGTCATCGCGCCCCAACATCTGCGCGGCGCGCTTTTCGAAAGGCCGTTTGGCGCGCAGGGAACACAGGTGGATGGCCTCTGCGACCTTTGACACGCCAGAACCGCGGGGACCGGTGATCAACACATCCGCCCCAGAGCCAGCGGCCGCGCGGGCCTTGCTGCGCAGCGCTTCAGCCTTGTCGGATTTGCCAAACAGCATCCGGGCCACCGCGTCACCGGCTTCGCGCTCGGCCCGCAGGCGACGGTTGTCCAGAACCAGGCTGCGCGCCCGCAATCCCCGCTCGATCACGGCCACAAGCTCACGCGGGGCGCAGGGCTTTTCGAGGAAATTGAACGCACCTTCCCGCATCGCCCGGACGGCCATCGGGATGTCCCCCTCTCCGGTCAACAAGATCACTGGCAAATCCGGGTCCTGTTGATGCGCATAGCCCAACAGGTGAAAGCCGTCCCGCCCAGGCATCCGGATGTCAGAGACAATGACCCCCGCAAAGTCCGCATCAATCAGGTGCTTGGCTTCGACGAAGCTGCCAGCCGTGACGGCGTCAAAGTCGTTCAACTCAAGTGTCTGGCCCAGCGCTTCGCGCACTGCGGCATCGTCATCGACCAACAAAACACCTCGGGTCATGCCACCACCTCGTTTGGCCAGGGTTCAAGTTCGACCGTGAAAACCGCGCCTCCGTCGGGCGCATTGGCGCCCCGGATGGTGCCGCCAAAACTTTGGACAAGGCCATAACTGATCGACAATCCCAGCCCCATGCCTTCACCGTCACCGACTGCCTTGGTCGTGTAAAAGGGATCAAAGATCTTTTCGGGATCATGCAGTCCCGGTCCGGTGTCGCGCACGATGACTTTCAAGGGCGCCTCTTGCTGGATATCGACAAACAGACCACGGTTTGGCAAGCCCTCCATGGCGTCAGCTGCATTTCCGATCAGGTTCACAAAGACCTGGCCCAGTCGCACCTCGCCGCCGCGCACCCAGAGTGGCCCCGCCGGCGGCGACCAATGCAGAGTGACCTCTGAGGTCTTGAGCCGCCCCTCGGCCAATTCGATCGCACTTTGCAGCACCGCAACGATATCAACCCGGCCAAGAGGTTCGCTTTCCTGCCGGGCAAAAGCCCGCAAATTCTTGATGATCCGCCCCATGCGACGCGCCATGTCCGAAATCCGGTTCAAGTTGTCGACGGCACGATCGGTGCGCCCGCGCTCCAGGAAAGCCTCGCCGTTTTCCGCAAAGGACCGGATTGCCATGAGCGGTTGGTTCAATTCATGACTGATGCCCGCCGACATCTTGCCCAAAGCCGACAGCTTGCCCGCCTGCACCAGTTCCGCCTGGGCCTGCTTCAGCGCGGACTCGGCCTCTTGCCGTTCGGTCACTTCGCGCCGCAAGGCATCGTTTGCGCCCACAAGTGCACGGGTGCGCGCGCTGACCCGCGCCTCGAGCTTGGCGTTGGCCTCGGCCAGGGCGCGTCGCCGTTCGGTCGCAAGAAAAAGCAAGGCGCTGAAAAACAGCAAGACCGCTACGACGACTGCTGCCTGCAATGCCGCCAGACGCCGTGCAGGGGCAAGATCAATCAGCGTCTCGCCCGTCATATCGATCACCGGCAAATGCCGCTGCAGGTGCAGCCCGGGCGACGGGACATACTGCCCCCAGTCACCGTACCACAGCTCATGCCCACCCACGATTCGGCGCCCATAATCGCTGTCGCGTTTGCCCGGGGCGATCAACGGCCCCTCTGCCCGGCTGCGTTGCCAGGACAACAGCTCGTTCCGGTTGGTCACAAAAACCGCACCATCGCGGCCGGTAAAAAAGATCGACGGGTTCGACCCGCGCCAGGCGAATTCCACGTTGTCGATATCGACCACAACCACCAGCACGCCGCCAACATCCCCCCCAGGCCGAAAATACGGGGCCGCATAGAAATAGGCACGCCGACGGTCGGGACCGAAAAAGCCATAGTCCGATCCCAGGGCCCCCTGCAGAGCCCGGGCAACATAGGCAGAATCTACGAGATCGCTGTGTGCCTCTGGGATGGCCGAGGCCAGGATCCGCTTGTCGGTAGAGATAAAGACGAGGTTCAGCGCGCCGGTCTTGTCGCTTGAGGTCAAAAGAAGATCCTGCGCAGCTTTGACGTCGCCGCCGACGGACAGCTCGACCAATGTCGGGTGATCTGCAAGCAGCACAGCCATTTCCTGAAATCGCCGCAACTGGGCTTGCAACCGGTCTGCTGCCAACGCCAGATCCGATTGTCCCTGTGCCGCTGCCTGATCAAGCGCCTGCCGGTAGCTGAACACCCAGACGCCGCCTGCCACCATGGCGACTGCAGCCAGGATCAACGCCATTGCGGCAACACGGGACAGACGGGCAACTTGCATTCCAGAGACCTAACAAGACCCGGCTTGCCTTGGCCAGTCCCAAAGGGCAAACCTGCGCGCATGAAAACGATCCGACGCTCCCCCACTGACCCGGCATTTGTCCAGAACCCCTACCCTTTCTACGATCGCCTTCGCGGCATGGGCGACCTGGTATACTGGGAAGAGTACGACATGCCCGCCGCGGCCAGCCACGCCGTGGTCAGCGCGCTGCTCAAGGATCGTCGGTTCGGCCGAGAGGTGCCTGCCGAGATGGCGCCAAGGGTGCCACGACACCTCGAACCGTTTTATGCCGTCGAAGCGCATTCGATGCTAGAACTCGAGCCGCCACGCCACACCCGTTTGCGCGGGCTCGTGCTGCGCGCCTTCACCTCGCGCAGAATTGCCACGCTGGAACCAGAGATCGCGGCCCTGTCGCATGCACTGATCGATGCCTTTCCTGACCGCCCGTTTGACCTTCTGCGCGCCTATTGCCAGAAAATCCCGGTGGTTGTGATTGCCCGCCTTTTGGGGGTTCCCGATGACATGGCCGACCAGCTGCTGGCCTGGTCCAACGACATGGTGGCAATGTATATGGCGCGCCGCGACCATGCAGTGGAAATGGCGGCAGCACAGGCCGCGACAGAGTTCACAGCCTTCCTGAGCGCCTATGTCGAGGCACGTCGTACCGATCCCCGCGACGATCTGATCACGCAGCTTATAGCAGCAGAGGACGGGGGTGCGCGCCTCTCAACACCCGAGCTGATCACCACCTGTATCCTGCTGCTGAACGCTGGACACGAAGCAACAGTCCACAGCATGGGCAACGGCGTGAAGGTACTGCTAGAGCAAGGCCACGTCCCGCAACGTGGCACGGCGCAGGCGATCACCGAGGAAATCCTTCGGTTTGATCCGCCGCTCCATATGTTCACGCGTTACGTCTATGATGACACGACGGTTTTCGGACATACCTTCAAAAGGGGCGATCAGGTCGCATTGCTTTTGGGGGCGGCGAACCGGGATCCGGCCGTCTGGGTCGATCCGCATCGCTTCGACCCCACTCGCCGGATACAGACCAACACCAGCTTTGGCGGCGGCCTGCATTTTTGCGTTGGTGCGCCGCTGGCACGGCTGGAACTGAACATCGCCTTGCCGATCCTGTTTGACCGCTGTCCAAACCTGCGCCTGGCCGACCCGCCGCACTATGGCAACAGCTATCACTTTCACGGCCTCGAACGGCTGGACGTGACGACCTAGAGCGGCAGCGCCGTTGTCGACTTGAGCTCCTCCATCGACAAAAGTGCCGTGACATTGTGCACCCGGACTTCCGATATCAACGCCTGGTAGAAGGCATCATAGGCCCGTGCATTCTGGACCCTGACCTTCAGAATGTAGTCGATGTCGCCTGCAAGCCGGTGCGCCTCTTGCACTTCGGGGCGCTGACGCAGCGCCTCCAGAAAGCGCTTTTGCCACTCCGCCTCATGCTCTGACGTGCGGATAAGCACAAAAAAGCAGGCTTCAAAGCCCAGCGCCTCGGCGTCAAGCTCAACCGTCTGTTTGCCCAACACGCCCGCTCCACGCATCTTGCGAATGCGATTCCAGACCGGGGTCTTGGACGAGCCGACAGCACGGGCAATGTCATCCAGTGACTGGCTGGCATCACGCTGCAGCTCCCTGAGAATTTTCCGATCCGTCTCGTCGATCCGTACGTCCATTCCTGTCGATGCCCCTTTGGCGAAACAGTTATCCCTATCGGGTTCACTATTAGAACATATGTCCTTGTTTGTGCAAGTATATGGCGGATTATCGGGAAAATATTCTATATATTGGCTAACACCAAGCCGGAGCCCCATCCATGCAACACTTTCCGATTTTCGTCGCCCTTGCTGGCCGACGCGTCGTCCTATCCGGCGGTGGAGAGGCCGCCATAGCCAAACTGCGCCTTCTGTTGAAGACAGAGGCCCGGATCACGGTGTTTTCCCCTGCCCCCGCCGCCCAGATCGAAACCTGGGCCCGGGATCGCCGCTTGCGTCTGGTGCGCCGCGCGCTGGAACCGGGTGATGCATCCTGCGCCGTGCTGTTTTACGCAGCAGATGAAGACAGGGAAGAAGACGCACGCACCGTTATATTGGCCCGGGCGGATGGGGCGCTGACCAACATCGTCGACAACCTGTCCGACAGCCAGTTCATCACCCCGGCGATCGTGGACCGCGACCCGGTGACCGTGGCCATTGGCACCGAAGGCGCGGCTCCGGTTCTGGCCCGGGCCATCAAGGCCGACCTCGAAGAGCGCCTGCCCCCAACCCTTGGTGCATTGGCGCGGGTCGGAAAGCGGTTCCGCAAAATGGTCGAGGCCCTGCCCTCGGGGCGACCCCGGCGGGATTTCTGGTCTGATTTCTATTTTTCACGCGGTCCGCGCGCCGTCGGCGAGACCGAGATCGACGCCTGAGGACCCGGGCCCACGCGCCCCTCGGCGCACATGAGAACTACACGGCAATCGGCGGAGCAATCCGTCGATGCTGTTTTTTGGACTGCACGACAAGCTCCTCGGCAATCACCATGAAGCGCTCCGCCCAACGAGTCCACGTGAGTCTCTCCTCGAATGACGCGCGCGCGCCTTCTGAAAGCGACTGGGCGAACAGTGGGTTCTTCACGATGCGCAGTACAGCGTCAGACG
>JAKVCP010000093.1 GCA_022448925.1 Paracoccaceae bacterium | reverse complement strand
CCGTGCTCGAACGACTGGCCTGGCGCTGGGGAGCCAGACCGGGGAAAATTTCGAAAAACAAATTCACGACATTTTCTCGGCGAATGGCCAGCCTGGCAGCCGGTATCGGATACCCCCGATGGCGCGATTCTGGATCAACGTGCCTTTTGGATCTTTGTGTTGCTGGTTCTCGTCATCAAGGGCGCAGGCGCTGTATCGGTTGACCGTTTGTTGTCCTGGCAGGTCCGAGGCCATGCTGCAAACCAGGATACCCAACAGGCCTGAAACCGAGCAAATTGCGCTGAAACCGCCCGCCTTTTGGCGGGCGTTTCACGTTATGGCAGCTAAGCCTTTGTTTGCATTGGGTCGTCTCAAGGGCCATATATACAAACAAATGACAGGACGCTTGATGCCATGACCCTTCCTTTTGACGGCGCAATCAGCGCTTTTTACGAAAAGCAGGCGCCGACCGAAATCCGCAAGCAAATCAAGAACGCCGACAAGGATGACGTTCTTGACGCAGACTTTCCCTATGATCACCGCATGCGGCGACGCGACTATGAAAAGGCGCTTGCACCGCTTCAGATCGAGCTGGTCAAGCTACAGGCCTGGGCAAAAGCGACGAAAGCAAGGGTTGTCATTGTCTTTGAGGGTCGGGATGCCTCAGGCAAAGGTGGCACAATCAAGCGTTTCCGAGAAAACCTGAACCCGCGCGGCGCGCGGGTGGTTGCACTGTCAAAACCCTCGGATACCGAGCTGACGCAATGGTATTTTCAACGTTACATCACTCACTTGCCCTCGGGCGGAGAAATCGTGTTCTTTGACCGCAGCTGGTACAATCGAGGTGTCGTGGAGAAAGTGTTCGGCTTCTGCACTGATCGCCAACGTGAACAGTTTTTCACCCAGGTCCCAGAGTTTGAGCGACTTTTGGTCGACGAGGGCGTGCATCTGTTCAAGATTTGGCTGAATGTCGGGCGTGCAGAGCAGTTACGCCGCTTCATGCAGCGTGAAAGCGACCCGTTGAAGCAGTGGAAACTCAGTTGGATCGATGTCGAGGGTCTGTCTCGATGGCATGATTATTCCGAGGCAATCAGCGACACCCTTCAGCGCAGCCACACGCGACACGCGCCCTGGACCATCATTCGCGCAGACGACAAGCGGCGTGCGCGGCTGGAAGCACTGCGCACGGTCCTCAGCTCTCTTGACTATGACCGCAAGGACGACCGCGCCATTGGCTCGATCGACCAGACCATCTGTGCCGGACCCGAGATCTGGCATGCCTAAACGCGGATATCATCACGGCAACCTCAGACAAGCTTTGGTCGAGGCGGCGCTGGACTTGATCCGAGAGAAGGGTCCAACCGGCTTTACCCTGTCAGAGGCGGCAAAACAGGCCGGCGTCACCCCTGCTGCCGTCTATCGTCACTTTGCAGGCCGCGAAGATCTGATCGCCGAGACGGCCCGGCAAGGTTATGAAATCTTTGCGGACGTCATGCAGTTTGCCTATGACAAGGGCCAGCCGTCGGCGCTGGCAGCTTTCGAAGCGACAGGGCGCGCCTATCTGGCCTTTGCGCGCAAACATCCAGGGCATTATATCGCGATGTTTGAAAGCGGTGTGTCAGTCAACCGCACGCCCGAACTGGCAGCCGTGGCACAACGCGCCCGCAGCGTGTTAGAGCGGGCAGCCGCAGACCTGAGCGAACATATCCCACCTGAAAAGCGTCCTCCGCCCTCGATGTTTTCAGCCCATATCTGGGCGCTCAGCCATGGGGTTGTCGAGTTATTTGCCCGCAACAGCCCCGGTGCACAAAGCCCCTTCCCGCCAGAGGATCTTCTCGAAAGCGGTATCGGCGTTTACCTCCGCGGACTTGGATTGATCAAACCGGACAGTTGACCCATCCACACCACAGGTGCGGGCCGTGCGAGATCCTTCTTGCCAAAATATGGGCACCCTTGGAAAAGGGCGTGCAGGTCAGGGCACGGCGGTCGCCGATGCGGTGCTGCCAAAAAGGGGCATGTGCAACGCGGTGTGACGCACATCACTTCAAACACCAAAGCCAAAGGACTTGGCGTGTCTTGAGGTCCGGCGACTGTGTGAAAACCCCGCTGCCCTCTGGCGCATGGCGCAGCACAGCGGTATCACGCATGCCATGTTGAACATGATCTCTCACGGCTCAGGAACCGAGCACACGCCCCTGTTGATTGTCCATGGACTGTATGGCTCTGCCCGAAATTGGGGGGTCATCGCAAAACGCCTGTCCGAAGACAGGCAGGTTGTGGCCGTAGATATTCGCAACCACGGACAAAGCGACTGGACGGCAACGCACAGCTATCCCGACATGGCCAACGACCTCGCCGAGGTTATCGCTGCACTGGGTGGCACAGCGGATGTGGTGGGCCACTCCATGGGTGGAAAAGCCTCGATGATGCTGGCGCTGCACCACGCGGGACTGGTGCGCAGCCTGATCGTCGCGGATATTGCACCGGTCAGCTATTCCCACAGCCAGATTCAGTTCGTTGAGGCGATGCGGAGGGTAGATCTGAGCGCTGTCGAAAAAAGGTCAGACGCGGTGGCGCAGTTGGCCAAAACCGTCCATGACACGACGCTGCAGAGTTTTTTCACACAGTCACTGGACATCCAGAACAAGCGCTGGCGGCTGAACCTTGACGTTCTGGCAGATGAGATGCCCAAAATTCTTGGGTTTCCCGAAGTGGACTCGAGGTTTGATGGGCCAACACTGTTCTTGTCTGGCTCTGAAAGTGATTATGTTCAGTCCGAGCATCGTCCCGTCATCCGCACGCTGTTCCCAAAGGCACGGTTTGCGAAAATTCCGGGCGCTGGTCACTGGCTACATGCCGAAAAGCCCCGTGAATTCGAAGCCTCGGTCAGGGCCTTTCTGAAGGCAACAGCCTGATCCTATTGGACGACGTCAGGCCCCGCACATCCGCGGCCTGCTTGGAAACCGCAAGAGCCAGCATTGTCGCTGGCACAGCCATGGCGACAAATAACGTGGGTCGGGGTATCGTTGACGCAAAACCGCCGGACGGCGCTGGTTGCGCAGCCGGGCCCCTGCCCTTGCGTTGATGGTTGTGCATTGGGTTGGGATGGCAAATTGACAGGTGCAGGCCGCTGTAGTCATGAGGCCCATGTGCAGTTCGCCGCATGATCATGCCCAAATAAAAAGGGCCGAAGTCGCCGGATAACAAGGTCATGTCAACAAGAGCGGTCGCGCAAACCCGGGATCAAAACGAGGATAAGGACGTGGCATCCACCTGCCTGCGCCGTATGAGCCCGCTCGCTTTCCAGACAGCCTTGCTGACATTGGCTGAGTCGCGCCGGACGATGGCGCGATGAAAACACGGAATGACCTGGCGATGGATTTGAAAACCACCTGCGCACTAGTGAACGGCACAACCATGCCTGTCGCAACATCATTCAAACGTCGTCAGAGCGTTGGCCTCCGGTCGTCATAGTGACCCGCGACGCATCGTCGAACGCAAGGCACGGCGCCCCGGGACCAAGCTGCGACCTGGTATGAGCTGTAGGACGGTCCTGCCGCACACCAACATCATCGGGCCTGTCTCTCGGACATGGCAGGGCATCGACACGAACACGCAACACCGATGCAATCCATGTCAGGCAACCATGTCTATCCAAAGCTCGCAGGCCGGGATCCTCTGAAGCCAGAGGCTGAAACGGGCATATGCTGTCAGGCCGATATCTGACGGCGCACTGCCAAAAGCCGTCAGCCTTCGATCACCCGCAGATCGCCATCCAGCCACGGCAACTGCCGCCACGCACGATCGATGACAAGGTCCTGCACAAGTCGGCGCATCGTCTGCGCCACGTCACGTGGGACACGATCGGCCCAATCGGCACTGGCAAACAGAGATATGGTCCGCGAGAACGGGGTGAAAGGCACCGGATGGGCCTCGATCTCATCATGGAAACGCTCTGCACGCATGTAGCCCAAGGGCGTTGTCACCCCCCATCCCACGCCGCGCGAGACCAGGGTCATAAGCGACAAATGCGCTCCGATTTCAAACCTTTCGGCATAGTCCAATTTGAGCCGGGCAAGATGCGCCTCGATTTGCCGGCCGATCAGCTGTTCCCGATCATAGCGCAGCAAAGGCAAAGTGTTCATGACAGCTTCGACCCCTCCGTTTTCGCTGGCGGCCCCGCGCGGCATCACCAGGATAAACGGATCGCGCGCCAAAGGGTATTCAACCACACCGTCAAGCACGTCACCGCTTGAGGCAGCGACTGCGATGTGCAGGCGTCGCGCTGTCAAGGCCGCGCTGATTTCATGGCTCGGGGCCGAGATCAACTTGAACCTGCAGCGCGTCAGACTTTCGGCCAGAATGGTCACCAAGCGCGGTGTCAGATCGTTCTCGAAATCGTCGATCATGCCAAGGTTCAGCGTGCTGAGGTGGGTCAGATCCATCACTGTCAGTTCGTTCTGAGCAAGGCGAAGCTGCCTAAGCACGGTTTGGGTGCGCAACAGAAAACTGCGCCCTGCCGGTGTCAACTGCATCGGACGGCGACCATGATCAACAAGCTCTGTCCCCAGCGCGGTTTCTAGGTTGCGAAGCTGTTGGCTTACAGTGGGCTGACTAAGGCCCGTGGCCTCGGCCGCCTGAGCCACCGAACCACTGGCCGCGAGCGCCTCGAAGACCTCCAGCCCGCGCAGGGTCACACCTTTCATCAACATGCGAAGCCCTCGCTCTAATCGCGTATCGAAGATCTAGCAGCTTTCGAGCTACGCGGAAATTGCCCTTACGCAAAGCCCTTGCAGTTTGCATCTGCCATATCGGCGAAGGCCTTGTAGCGCTGCCAAAAGCGTTCGTGCCCGGATTTGTCAGACTGCCGTATCTCTTGGGCACGATGGGGATCTTCAAAGAATGTCACGGCCAATGATTGATCGCTGCTCGAAAGCGCAACGTTTGCCACTGACTGTATGCAGCCGCACAGCTGCCGATTGCGGGCCGGGCGTCCGCTGTCCATGCAGGCGCGGCTGATCGGTCCCGAGGCAAACTTCACAACCGACGGAGTGTCAAAACGATCTCTCTTGCCGCCTCCACCGCACCCGACAAGCAGGCCCAAGGTGGCCAATATTAAGATTTTCTTCATATGCCCGATCTCATCTTTTGCATCAGGGTGGTCCCCAATTGCCTTTGCCTTTTGCCATCATACTGCCCCAAGCCCAAGAATCTATCAATTCACATCCTATTGTCATATCGGGCATCCATACGATGGGGGTGCTTGCAAAGGCCCAAATGGCAAAACGACCGGTCTTTGTGCCCCCCCAGCACGGTATGAGGTCCCGTTCCCTGACTGTATCGAGGAGGACGTTAACCAAAGGGAAACGGCAGTCCCTTGGCCAGACGTCGAGATCCGTCGCAGCGGCCCTGACATATGACTGTTAAGACGCGGCACCTGGCCACACCTTCTGGATCAATGGGGACCGAAAACCAGCGGGGGACCCCAGTCTGCAAGCCTGTACCGCAACGTTGGTTGTGCATGAACAACAACCCGACTTGACCCGGCCTCAAAACCTGCTCATATCCCGGCCATGACACCGCTTTCGAAAATCCGCAATTTCTCGATCGTTGCCCACATCGACCACGGGAAATCCACCCTGGCCGACAGGCTGATCCAGTCCACCAACACAGTGGCGGACCGCGACATGAAAGAACAGCTGCTCGATAGCATGGATATCGAGCGAGAGCGCGGCATCACCATCAAGGCAAACACCGTCCGCATCGACTATACCGCGCAGGACGGAGAGACCTATGTTCTGAACCTGATTGACACTCCGGGCCACGTCGATTTCGCCTATGAGGTCAGCCGGTCGATGCGCGCGGTCGAAGGATCGCTTCTGGTGGTCGATGCCTCACAGGGCGTAGAGGCCCAGACCCTGGCCAATGTCTACACCGCCATCGAGGCTGATCATGAAATCGTACCGGTTCTGAACAAGGTTGACTTGCCAGCTGCCGAACCAGAGCGGGTGGCCGAACAAATCGAAGATGTCATCGGCATTGATGCAAGCGACGCGTGCTTGATCTCGGCCAAGACAGGCATCGGTATTCCCGACGTGCTTGAGGCGATCGTGACACGCCTGCCGCCTCCGCACGAAGGCACGGTGGATGCGCCCCTGAAAGCCATGCTGGTCGACAGCTGGTATGACGCCTATCTGGGTGTGATCGTTTTGGTGCGCATCGTGGATGGCGTTCTCAAAAAGGGGATGCGGGTCAAGTTCATGGCCAATGGCACGCTGCATCACGTTGATCGCGTTGGCGTGTTCCGCCCCGAGATGCAGGCCGTCGATCAGCTGGGTCCGGGCGAACTGGGTTTTTTGACAGCGTCTATCAAACAGGTGCGTGACACACGCGTTGGTGACACAATCACCAATGACCGAGGTGGTGTCGAAACGGCGCTGCCTGGCTTTCAACCCGCGCAACCGGTGGTATTCTGCGGACTGTTCCCGGTCGACAGCGCGGAATTCGAAGATATGCGGGACGCCATCGAAAAGCTGGCTCTGAACGACGCATCATTCAGCTTTGAGATGGAAACCTCGGCCGCACTCGGGTTCGGTTTCCGCTGCGGGTTCCTTGGACTGCTGCACCTTGAAGTCATTCGCGACCGGATTGAGCGTGAGTACAACATTGACCTCATCACCACCGCGCCCAGCGTGATCTATCACGTATACATGCGTGATGGCGAGATGATAGAGTTGCACAACCCCGCCGACATGCCAGATCCATCGAAAATCGACCATCTTGAAGAGCCACGCATCAAAGCCACGATCTTGGTTCCCGATGAATATCTTGGCGACGTTCTCAAACTTTGTCAGGAACGGCGCGGCATCCAAGAAGATCTAACCTACGCCGGATCACGGGCCATGGTTGTCTATGACCTGCCCCTCAACGAGGTGGTGTTTGACTTCTACGATCGACTTAAATCGGTCACCAAGGGCTATGCCTCGTTCGATTACCAGATGACGGGCTACCGGCATGACAACCTGGTGAAGATGCAGATCCTTGTGAATGATGAACCGGTCGATGCCTTGTCGGTGATGGTCCACCGTGATCGCGCCGAAATGCGCGGCCGGGCTATGTGCGAAAAGCTGAAAGATCTGATCCCGCGTCATATGTTCAAAATTCCGATCCAAGCTGCTCTTGGCGGAAAGGTCATTGCACGCGAAACGCTTGCCGCACTTCGCAAGGATGTGACGGCAAAATGCTACGGCGGCGATGCCACCCGGAAGAAAAAGCTGCTTGAAAAGCAAAAGGCGGGCAAAAAGAAGATGCGACAGTTCGGACGCGTCGACATCCCGCAAGAAGCCTTTATCTCAGCTTTGAAGATGGACGGCTAAGGCAAGATGATACAGACGCACCCACTGGGGTGCGTCATACCGGATGGGACCGCACAAGGATCAGTCATAGGTCCCTCGGTGGTCACTGCAATACAGGTCACGCCATACTGACCGTGTCAGCCAAACAAGAGCCGAGACCCGTGCAGACGAAGCAGAACTGGTCCAATTCAGTCCGATCGCCCAACCGTTCGCCCACCGGACAGACAGAGGGGCCCTACGCCATCTGACGGATGCAGCGTGATTGCCATTGACCGCGCCACGGCGGGACCCGGACTGAAAAATCCGGCTGCAGTCTTCAGTGGTTTTCGCTTGCCTCCATGTCGCGCGGTTCGAAAAGCGGCCAGCGATCCTGTCCGGACGTCTTGGGATGAGCACTGCGCGGATGACGGCGCGCTAGCCGGTCTTTCATAAGAAAAGCCGCGCATCCAGGATTGACCCGTTTCAAACAGGTTTGCTTTTTTCAAACACCAAGCCGGGCGTTGGCGGGATGGTCCACAGCCTGCAGCCGGCACAAGACGCTCTGCCATAGCGAGACTTTAGCGCCAACATGACAAAATCCTGCAATGGCCCACAATCTGAAACGATTGGAGTGGGCGCCTCATGACCAGAGCTGTTCTGATACAGACAGAACCCGGGTCATCCCACTTTTTCCCGTGGGCGAGCGTGCGGCTTCTGCGCAGATCCAACCAGACATTCAACCACGCAAGGTCAACGCCATTTATCGCAATCAGCCGGCGGATGCGCTTCGTGCTGGCAAGCCATAACTGTTCAGGAAACATCCACACCACGCAGCATGGTGTGACCGTTAGGACGCAATACGACGCAAACCCTCAATCTGTCGTTCTTGGCTTTTCACAATCCAATCCAAATTGGTCGCCACAGCCTGCTGAATTGCATACGAAAGCAATCCTTCGGATTCCGGAAGATCCGTAGAATGATGACGGGCGCCACTTATATCCAGTGTGGTGCCAACCCAGTCGAAATTTTCGACAATTTCCAAAATGGGAGCATCGATTCCCAGCATCCGAATCCCCCTCAAATACTTTTTGAGATCTTCAGAGTTTTTCCGGGACTTGGACACCATACAAATCAGGCCACAATCCTTTGGATTTTCAGAAACTATTTCAAGCATCGCGCCCAATGTTGAGGACACAACGATATTGAAACCTAGTTTCTGAAATAAACGCAAAAGAACGCGCGAATAGGTGTTTGAAGTCGAAACAAGATGAACAACTGGTTCATCAAAGTGGCGCGCATCATATCGCTTTCTACGGCGCAGGAACGCAGAAATGACCGGCAGCTCAGTGATACCAAAAAAATGCGCACTCATATATATGGTCCTTCCTGATCGGAAACACGTTCCAATACTCCTGAGAACGGCCCCAGGAATTCCTTGAAACTATTAGACATTTTCAGATATGACGCTGGATGGACCCGCGTTGGCCGTTAACCACGGAAGATCAGTTCGGCCTCATATGGTTGTTTTAATGCGCCCATCAGTTGCAGCGCCAAGCACCCAAAGAGAAGGCCGGGTTAGCCTGCCAGAGATTCATGCGTCATATTGTGAACTTCCTTATTTACAAGCCTGCCGCGAAACCGGTCTCGGTAATCTTGCGGGCTCACATTGATCGTTCGTTGAAAGCAGCGGCGCATACGGTCAGCGTTGCGAAGACCTGTCGAACTCGCGACCATGTCGAGGCTCAATTCGGTATTCTCCAAATACCGTCTTGCCGCATTCAATCGCATCAGCTCTACATACTTCGACGGCGTATGCCCAATTTCCTTTGAAAATCGGCGGGCAAAGTTCCTTGAACTCATGGAGCATTTCTCGGCCAGGACGTCCACCGTCAGATCTGCCGACAAGTTGTCCAGCATCCAGGCAATCAAATGCGAAAAGGGGCGTGAAGCTGCGCGGGATGGCGGCAGCATGGAACTGAATTGCGACTGCCCTCCCTGACGTTTGAGGTACATGACCCAATATTGGGCCACCGACAAAGCCACTTCGCTGCCAAAGTCATTTTCAACCAGCGCAAGGGCCAAATCCATTCCAGCCGTAATTCCGGCAGAAGAAAACACATTCTCATCCTGCACGAAAATCTTGTCTGGTTCGACGGTGATGTCAGGATACTCGTCCTTCAGTTGCCCAACCCAATTCCAATGCGTTGCCGCCCGGCGATTTTTTAACAGACCGGCCGCAGCCAGGACAAACGCTCCTGTACAGATACTCGCCACATAGCGAGAACGCTCAGACAGTGCGGCAACAGCCTTGCGGACCTCTGGATCTCGGGCGACCACAGGGGCATCTTGCCCCCCGGCCACCAGCAGGATGTGAATGTCGCAATCTTCAAGATCCATGACCGACTTGGTTTGAATCATCACATTCGCGGGCTTGGTTGTGACCAAGCCACCTGAAAGCGAGACGACGTCAACGACATATGCCTGTTCGTGCAAGTGCGGCACGACATGCACAGCTGTCAGCACGTCAATAGGCCCAACGGTGTCCAATGTGTTGGCCCCATCAAAGGTCAACATCACCACTCTTTTGGGCGCCAAGGTCTGTTCAGATTGTGCTGGGTCAAAACTCGTCATGGCAAACTTATTCTCGCAGAGACCGGACATTCGCAATGACAATTGCCCGGCATTTTCTGCCAAAAATTGACCAAATTGCGGGGATCGGCGTGTCGCGGCATGTCAAGCAGCCTGTGACCTAAGGTCAGGCAATACGGCGTCCGATTTATATTCGCAGATCTCTGTCTTTCTGCCGGGCCCGAAGCCAGATTTGCAGCGTGCCCCTCAAGTGTGCTAAAACGACGCATCGAGTGGGAGGAGAGCAGTGCGCAAATTTATCGCCATTTTTGCAGGACTGGGCGCCATCGCAGGTTCACTGCCCGTCTTTCTTCGCTTCTGGGATCAATCGC
>JAKVCP010000092.1 GCA_022448925.1 Paracoccaceae bacterium | reverse complement strand
TTCTGCTGGGGGATCATGGGCGGAGGCGATCGGGTCTTGGGGATGATTTCTGGCAGTATCGCCCTTTGCAGCCCGGTGACAGCCTGCGCCAGATTGATTGGCGGCGGTCGGCTAAGGGCGATGATCAATTCATCCGCGAGCGTGAGTGGCAAATTGCCCAAAGCGTGTTGCTTTGGGTCGACCGGGCGGCGTCTATGCGCTTTGCGTCATCGAAAACGCTCCCGACCAAGGCGGATCGCGCCAGGGTGCTGTCGTTGGCGATCGCGATCCTGTTGATCCGCGGTGGTGAGCGTGTGGGCCTGACAGGTTGGAGCCTGCCCCCCCGGCGCGGCGATGTGCAGATCCTGCGGTTGGCTGACGCCATCTGTGCCGATCAGTCCGAAGATTACGCCCCCCCGGATGCCCGCGGATTGCTGCCGCACGCGCAGGCGCTTTTCGTATCTGACTTTCTGGGGGATATCGGTCCGATCGAAGCGGCATTGACCAAAGCTGCTGACCGGGGCGTGCGTGGGGTCTTGGTGCAGGTGCTTGACCCGTCCGAGGAAGAGTTCCCATTTACCGGGCGCACCATCTTTGAAAGCGTCGGAGGCTCTTTGGCGCATGAAACCCTGAAAGCTGGTGACCTGCGTAATCGGTACTTGGACAAGCTGGCCCACCGCAAGGATCACCTTGACCGACTGTGTCGGGTCTCAGGGTGGCAGTTTTCAACACACCACACTGGCAACAGCGCGCAAACCGCCCTGTTATGGATTTACCGCGCATTGGAAGGAAGCACGAAATGACTGTGTTCGGCGTGCTTGGTTTTACGACACCCTGGGTGCTGCTGGGTCTGATCGCACTGCCACTTTTGTGGATTCTACTGCGTGCGGTGCCGCCCGCGCCGGTGCGCCGACTTTTTCCCGGGGTGATCCTGTTGCTTGGCCTCAGGGACGAGGAACAGATCACGGATCGAACCCCCTGGTGGCTGCTGCTGCTGCGTATGTTGGCTGTTGCGGCAGTGATCATCGGGCTGTCTGGGCCTGTGCTCAATCCCCGCGGGACAGACGAGCTGCCCGGATCCGGACCGTTGTTGGTCGTTCTCGATGCCAGTTGGGCAAGCGCCCCGACGTGGCGCGCCCGGATTGAGGCTTTGGACGCACAGCTGGCAGAGGCCGGACGCCAAGGGCGCACAGCTGCATTTTTGTCGCTGACAAAACCAGAGCAGCCCGTATTTGTTGCGGCTGACGCCTTGCGGGGCAGCCTGGCAGGCTTGCAACCACAGCCCTGGGCGGTCCGGGACGTTCCGCTGGATCTGTTGCCAGACGGAAGCTTTGAAACGTTCTGGTTGTCAGATGGGCTAGCCCGTGCGGGGCGCGACGCGCTTTTGTCCGCATTGGAAGCCCGTGGCCGCGTGACAGTCTTTGAAAGTTCCAGGCCTGTCTTTGGTCTGCGCCCAGCAACAGTTGATGACAACAAAATTGTCTTGTCGCTCGGGCGTCTGCGGTCTGACGCGGCAACCGAGGTCACAGTGGCAGGTCATGGCCGCGACCCGGCTGGAAACGCTGCGGTTCTTGTACGGGTGCCGGTGACTTTTGAAAATGGCGCGGCCGAGGCCGTGACCGAGGTGTCCTTGCCAAGTGAGTTGCGCGCCCGACTGACCCGGTTCGAAATAGAGGGCCAACGCTCGGCCGGGGCCGTGACATTGCCAGATGACAGTCTGCGGCGGCGTGAGGTGGCACTGCTTGCGGGGCGCTCCGACCGTGAGGGGCTTGAGCTGCTCTCGCCGCTGCACTATCTGACCCGCGCGCTGGCGCCATCGGCTGACCTGTTGGATGGTGCGCTAGAGGATATTCTGCCCGCCAATCCCGACGTTATTGTGCTGGCGGATGTCGCGACGCTCAGCGCCAGTGAGACAGAGGTCATGTTGGACTGGCTTGACGCCGGTGGCTTGCTGTTGCGGTTTGCCGGACCACGTCTTGCCGCCAGTGATGTCGGTCGGGACGGCGAAGATCCTTTGATGCCTGTCCGCCTGCGCGCCGGCGGTCGTACCGTGGGTGGCGCAATGAGTTGGGGCGAACCCAAGGGCCTTGCCCCATTTACCGCGGACAGCCCCTTTTTCGGATTGCCTGTTCCGGACGATGTCACAGTGACGTCGCAAGTGGTTGCCCAACCTGATCCTACCCTCGCAGACCGGGTGATCGCGCAGCTCAACGATGGCACACCGCTGGTGACGCGAAAACGGGTTGGGGCCGGGCAGATTGTTCTGGTGCATGTGACCGCAAATGCAGAATGGTCAAGCTTGCCGTTGTCGGGGCTGTTTGTCCAAATGTTGGACCGGCTGGCGGTTTCCTCTGGATCGGGGGCGCCAACCGCCGAAGACCTGGAGGGTACGATCTGGCAGGCCCAAAGCGTTCTGGATGGCTTTGGCGGCTTGCGTGACGCAGGCACTCTTCCCGGCGTTCCCGGCGATCGGCTCGTGTCGGAACCATTGGGGGTTGATCTGCCGCCCGGGCTGTACCGAGGCGAGGACAGGACGCTGGCTCGCAATGTGGTGCGTGACGAAACCGACCTCAGTGCGGCAGTCTGGCCTGCGCGTGTTGATGTCCAAGGTTTCAGCCTGCCAGAGGAAACGCCACTGGCAGGGGCTCTTTTGGGCCTGGCGATCGCGCTTTTGCTGATCGATGTTGTTGCCTCACTTGGTCTGTCGGGGCGGCTGCGCGGTGCGCGCAGCGTGACAGCGCTGCTTGGGGCGCTGCTGCTGGTCACGCCGCTGCAGGCGAAGGCCCAAAGTGATCAGGCGCTGGCGCAGCGCGCCTCGGCCGAGGTCACCCTGGCCTATGTGATCACAGGTGACCCCCGCCTTGACGACACCTCGGAGGCGGGACTTCGCGGACTGTCAGAGACTTTGTTTTTTCGCACCTCGGTAGAACCCGAAGATCCGATCGGTGTGGACCCAGAGACTGATGAACTGGCGTTCTTTCCGTTTCTCTATTGGCCGATCTCGCCCAATCAACCGCTTCCCTCGGAGGCGGCGTATGCCAAGTTGAACACCTATCTGCGCTCGGGAGGGATGATCATGTTTGATACCCGTGACGCCAGCACTGCGGGTTTTGGGGCCGCCAGCCCCGAAGGCCGGCGGTTGCAGCAACTGGCCCGTCCACTGGACATCCCGGCCCTGGAGCCTGTACCGCAGGATCATGTGTTGACGCGAACTTTCTACTTGTTGCAGAATTTCCCGGGCCGTTTCGCAGGGCGCGACGTCTGGGTTGAGGCAGCACCACCTGACGCCGAATTGATTGACGGCATGCCCTTTCGCAATCTCAACGACAACGTGACACCCGTGATCATAGGTGGAAACGACTGGGCCGCCGCCTGGGCCATGGACAGCCGTGGCAACCCGTTGTTTCCCGTAGGCCGCGGCTTTGCAGGAGAGCGCCAGCGAGAGCTTGCCTACCGGTTCGGGGTCAATTTGATCATGCATGTGCTGACGGGAAATTATAAATCTGACCAGGTCCATGTGCCTGCCCTGCTGGACAGGTTGGGTCAATGACGACCGTTGTCTTTGACCCGCTGTTGCCCTGGGGGGTGATCTGGGCTTTGGCCGGACTTGCTGCGCTGGGTGTGGCTTTGGCGCTGTGGCGTGGCTTGCGTGGCTGGGCACTGCGCGCCCTGGCCGGGCTGGTCCTGGTCGGCGCGCTGGTGCAGCCGTCCTACCAGATAGAGGATCGCGATTCGCTGCCCGACATTGTCTTGATGCTGGTGGATCAAAGCGCCAGCCAGACCCTGGCTGACCGAGTCGGTGTAACTACACAGGCTGCCGAAACGCTTGAAGCCCGCCTGTCAGCCCGTCCCAACACCGAAGTCCGGCGCATTCTGGTCGGTGACGGCGAAGAGGATGCGGGCACACAGCTTATGACTGCTCTGAATACCGCCCTCGCAGAGGAGCCCCGTGGGCGGATCGCTGGCGTTCTGTTGCTCAGCGATGGTCGCTTGCATGATCTGGAGCGCGCTCCGACGTTGCCTGCGCCGATGCACCTGTTGATGACGGGTCGTGACACGGACTGGGATCGGCGCCTCACGGTTCGAAACGCCCCAGCCTTTGCAATTCTGGGCGAAGAAATCACCCTGACTTTGCGTATCGACGATGATGGCGCGGCACCGGGCGACAGCACCACCCGTCTCGCCATCAGCGTGGATGGCGAGCCCCCCCAACAGTTTACCGTCAACATCGGCGAAGACCTGGAGCTGCCGTTGACACTGCCGCATGGGGGCCGCAACATCATCGAATTCTCGGTTCCGCAAGCCGAAGGAGAGCTGACCGATCGCAACAACACTGCTCTGGTTCAGATCAATGGTGTGCGGGACCGCTTGCGCGTGTTGCTGGTGTCGGGCGAGCCGCATGCCGGCAGTCGCACTTGGCGGAATTTGTTGAAGTCCGACAGTTCGGTCGACCTTGTGCACTTCACAATCCTGCGGCCGCCGGAAAAGCAGGACGGTGTGCCGGTCACAGAGCTTTCGCTGATCGCATTCCCGACACGTGAACTGTTTCTCGACAAGATCGACGATTTCGATCTGATCATCTTTGATCGCTACAAACGGCGCGGTATCCTGCCGGGGATCTACCTTGAGAATGTGGCAAGCTATGTGCAGAACGGCGGGGCAGTGCTGGTTGCGGCCGGTCCCGATTTCGCCAGTGCGGACAGTATCTACCGGTCTCCGCTGTCGTCTGTCTTGCCGGCGGATCCAACGGCCCGAGTGATAGATGCCCCCTACGCGCCGGTTGTGACCGATTTGGGCGCGCGTCACCCGGTGACCGCAGGCTTGCCAGATGAAGACAGCTGGGGACGGTGGCTGCGCCAGGTCGATCTGACACCGCGTGCCGGTTCGGTTGTGATGTCAGGCGTCGATGACAGGCCCTTGCTGATTCTTGACCGTGTGGGGCGGGGGCGTGTGGCGCTTTTGGCTTCGGATCACGCATGGTTGTGGTCGCGCGGATACGATGGGGGCGGCCCGCAAATGGAATTGCTGCGTCGACTTGCGCATTGGATGATGAAAGAACCCGAACTTGAAGAAGAGGCACTTTGGGCCGAACCCACCGGCCAGACGATGCGGATCATCCGCCGCAGCCTGTCTGAACGCATTGGCCCCGTCACGGTGACAAATCCCGATGGCAGCACGGCCGAGATCGACCTCAAAGAAACCTCGCCGGGGCAGTTCGAAGCCTTGTATGATGGGCCGGACATCGGCCTGTACCGCCTGACCGAAGGAGAGACAGAAGCCGTCATCGGACTTGGCCCGGCTGCGCCGCGCGAATTCGAGCAGACGATTGCAACTGGCGATCTTCTGAGGCCTGCGCTTGCGCCGTTGCGCGGTGGAGTGCATCGACTGGAAACCGGACTGCCCAGCATTCGCTCGGTCAGGGCCGGCCGGCCAGCAGCCGGGCGTGGCTGGATCGGGCTGACACCGCGCAATGCCTTTGAAACGCGTGATGTGCGAAAAACGCCGCTGCTGCCCGCCTGGCTTGTTCTTGTCCTGTCTGCAGGGCTGATCGTCGGTGCCTGGCTGCGCGAAGGACGGACGTGACTGCCTAGTTTAGCACAGGGCCCACGTCGACTGGATAGAGCGTCTTTGACCAACCGTCGTGGGAACAGCGTGCCCGGATATAGAACCGCTGTGTGCCATCCGGCACAACAACCGAATTGAGAGACCTGGTGAAAGGTCGTTCATCCACATGAGGATGCATCAATTCGCGCGTTCCGATGACGCTGCCGTCTTCAAGAACGATTTGCCAGGCGTCCGCATAGTGGTCCCACCCTGTGTCAGGATGGTCCAGTGTCACACTGACTCGCCAGTACATGCCCAGCTTCATGATATTGACGCCGGCAATCCTGGGATCGTCGGCACGCAGAGGGCTGGTGGGCACACTCACCGAAGCAAGCAAGAGTAAGCAATACAGTCGCATGAGTCAGACATTAGCAGTCTCCAGAGCCTCTGCCAGTCACGTGTCGGTGTTCACATCGTCATCGGTGTCTGACAGCAACACCGCCCGCGATTCCGAGGCAAATTCGCGCCGGATCACCACCAGGGTGGTAAACAGCGCTGCAGCCAGCAGGAATTCGGCGTTGATCAACCAGGCCGCGCTGGCAATGCCGAAATAGATGGCGCGCAGTCCACGTGTGTAGCTTCGGGCTGCGGTGATATTGATCTCTGCGGCCTTTGCTGCCCGCGGATTGGCGATGGGGTTTGAGATGTCGTTTGGCACGGCCGCCATAAGTACGGCGCAATACCCAAACAGCCGGTGTGACCAGACAAACTTGAGAAACGCATTGATCGCGAAGATCGACATGAACATCAGTTTGATTTCCCACACGATGGTCGGAGCGGACTCTAGTGTCAGATCCTGCGCGACCCCGCTTAGCAGATCCGCATTTCCGATCAGGGCCACGGCACCGCCGACTGCAATCATGCAGGCGGATGCAAAGAAGGACGCGCCCTGGCGCAAACTGGACATGACCTGCGCATCAAAGATACGGGGATCTCGCGTGACAAATTCGCACATCCACGCACGGCGATAACGCGCCATCAGGATCGTTGTTGATGGATACCGGTTTGGTGGATGTTCAGCGAGAATGTCAAAGCCCTGCCACAAAACAAGAATTGTGACCGCGGCGACAATGTCCAGCGTATCAAGCAGATAGAACAGGTCGTGTGTTTGCATGTGGGCACCATAGGCAAAAGCCAAGCCTTGCCAATTGGAAAAATTGGTTATATTTGTTTACCAGTAAGTGAGGTGAGCCATGGAAATGCCAGAGCCGAGCCCTCGGGTTCTTGATCAGAAAACCGCCCTTGTCGCCGCGCTGCAGGCTGTTTTGCCAGCAGAGTCCGTGATTGCGGACGAGTCGGAAACGCGGGCGTATGAATGCGATGCGCTGACAGCCTATAAATGCCCGCCGCTGGTCGTGGTCCTGCCTGCTTCGACCCAGGAGGTGGCAGCAGCGCTTAAGGTGTGTCACCGCATGGGGGTGCCTGTGGTGCCGCGTGGCTCTGGAACCTCTCTGGCGGGCGGTGCCCTACCGACGGCTGACTGTGTGATCCTTGGAACGGCGCGTCTGAATAACGTCCTTGAAACCGATTATGACAACCGGGTCATCCGCGTTCAGAGTGGGCGCACCAATCTGAGCGTCACTGGCGCAGTCGAAGAAGAGGACTTCTTCTATGCGCCCGACCCTTCGTCACAACTGGCTTGTGCCATTGCCGGGAATATCGCGATGAATTCCGGTGGGGCACACTGTCTGAAATATGGTGTCACGACGAACAACCTTTTGGGTGTGCGGATGGTGACAATCGAAGGCGAGGTCCTGGATATCGGCGGAGCGCACCTCGATGCGGGGGGACTGGATCTTTTGGGTCTTATCTGCGGCTCCGAAGGCCAGTTGGGCGTCGTCACCGAGGCCACTTTGCGGATTCTGCGCAAGCCTGAAGGTGCGCGGCCCGTGCTGATGGGCTTTGACAGCAGCGAGGTCGCCGGCGCTTGTGTGAGCGATATTATCAAGGCAGGTGTTTTGCCAGTTGCGATCGAGTTCATGGACAGCCTTTGCATTCGTGTGACAGACCAGTTTTCCGGGGCTGGCTATCCCGACTGCGAAGCGCTGTTGATTGTCGAGGTGGAAGGGTCGGACATCGAGATTGAAGAACAGCTGGCGCTGATCCTCGACATCGCCCGCAAGCACAACCCGGTCGAGCTGCGAGAAGCCAAAACCGGGGACGAAGCTGCGCGCATCTGGCTGGGGCGCAAATCCGCTTTTGGTGCCATGGGCCGGATCAACGATTACATGTGTCTGGACGGCACGATACCAGTTTCCGAGCTGCCGCGGGTGTTGCGCCGGATTGGTGAGATGTCGCAGGAATTCGGGCTTGAAGTTGGCAATGTTTTTCATGCCGGTGACGGCAATATGCATCCGCTGATCCTGTTTGATGCCAACAAGCCGGGCGATCTTGAAACCTGTGAAGCCTTCGGAGCTGAAATCCTGAAGCTTTGTGTCGAGGTTGGCGGCTGCCTGACGGGCGAGCATGGCGTGGGGATCGAAAAGCGCGACCTGATGACCTATCAGTATGCGCCTGCCGATCTGGAAGCGCAGATGGCTGTAAAGGATGTCTTTGATCCGGGTTGGCTTTTGAACCCGGCCAAGGTTTTTCCGCTGCAGACCTCGCAGACCCGGCGGCTCGCAGCGCAGTAGCTGCACCCGGTTGCGCCCATCCACCCGAGGATCGTCAAGGCAAGATATTCATGAGACCTGAAACAGAGGCCGAACTGGCCGATATCATTCTGAATGCAGATGACCCCCTGCGCATCCATGGCGGTGGAACGCGGTCGGATCAGACGATGACGGGCACGGCGCTGGACACGCGCGCATTGTCTGGGATCACGCTGTATGAACCTGGCGCTCTGACGCTGGTGGCCAAAGCGGGCACACCGCTGACAGAGATCAACGCGACATTGGCGGAGCAGGGACAGAGACTGGCCTTTGAGCCGATGGACCATCGCGTTGTATTGGGCACCCAGGGTGAGCCGACGATTGGTGGTGTTGCTGCGGCCAATGTGTCGGGGCCTCGTCGGATTCAGGTCGGGGCGTGTCGGGATTTTATGATTGGTGTTCAGTATGTTGATGGCTCTGGACAGCTTGTGAAAAACGGTGGCCGCGTGATGAAGAATGTCACAGGCTATGATCTTGTCAAACTGATGGCAGGAAGCTGGGGAACATTGGGCGTCATGACCGAAGTGTCCATGAAGGTCCTGGCAATCCCTCAGGCCGAGGCGACGCTTGTGCGCCATGGCCATACTCCACAAGATGCAGTTCAGTCGATGACGGCGGCTCTTGGTTCGCCCTACGATGTGTCCGGTGCGGCCCATTTCAATGGCCGTACCCAGATCCGGATTGAGGGGTTGGCAGGGTCCGTGGAGTACCGCGCCGGCCAATTGCAGGCCTCGGAACTTGCGGGGTTTGAGCGCGTTGATGGCGAGGTCAGCGCCATGCTGTGGACCGAAGTACGCGACGTGACCCCGTTTGCCCAAACCACGGGCGCATTGTGGCGCGTGTCGGTCAAGCCTTCGGACGGGGTCGGCATCACGGCGGCGCTGCAGAGAGCCGAGGTGGCCCATGATGTTATCTACGATTGGGGGGGTGGGCTTTTGTGGGTGCTGGTGCACGCCAAATCAGAGGTCCGATCAGACGGTGCGGCGCAAGTGTTGCGAAATGCGGTGAATGCAGTCGGCGGGCACGCGACGCTTGTGCGACGCGGCACCGGCATGTCGCAGGATGTGCCCGTTTTCCACCCCGAAGCCCCGGGCGTCGCCGCGCTTGGTACCGCCCTGCGCGCAAGGCACGACCCGCGCGGAATTCTCAATCCCGGACTGATGGGGTAAGCCATGCAGACGACCTTTACCGAAAAGCAGATGCAAGACCCTGGCATTCAGCGCGCGAACGAGATTTTGCGGTCTTGCGTACACTGCGGATTTTGCACGGCCACATGCCCGACCTATCAGGTTCTTGGAGATGAGCTCGACAGTCCGCGTGGACGGATCTATCTGATCAAGGACATGCTCGAAAATGAGAGGGTGCCTGACGAAAAGACCGTCACACATGTTGATCGGTGCCTCAGCTGCCTTGCCTGCATGACCACCTGCCCGTCGGGCGTGCATTACATGCACCTGGTCGACGAGGCCCGGGCCTACATCGAAAGAACCTATGAACGTCCGTTTTCGGATCGGGCGCTCAGGTGGGTGCTTGCGCGTATCTTGCCCTATCCAATGAGGTTTCGGATCGCCTTGCTTGGTGCAAAGATCGGTAAGCCGTTTCGGCGCATGATCCCGGATGCGCGGCTGCGTGCCATGCTGGAGATGGCGCCAAAGCGGATCCCGCCAGTCAGCCGAAACGACGATCCACAAAGCTTTGCGCCCGAAGGTCCGCAAAAAATGCGCGTGGCCTTGATGACCGGATGCGCCCAAAAAGCGCTGAACACTGACATCAACGACGCGACCATTCGTGTGTTGCGTCGACTGGGATGTGAGGTTGTCGTTGCCAAAGGTGCCGGCTGTTGTGGCGCACTGACCCACCACATGGGAAAAGAAAGCGAAAGCCATGCAACGGCGGCGCGCAATATTCGGGCATGGACCGCCGAAATCGAAGCCGGTGGGCTGGATGCCATCGTGGTCAACACAAGCGGTTGTGGCACCACCGTCAAGGATTATGGCCATATGTTTCGGAATGATGCCCTCGCCAAAGACGCCGCCACGGTGTCGAGCCTTGCGATGGATATATCAGAACTGCTGAGCAAGCTTGAACTTCCCAAAGGGTCCAAAAAGGACTTGAAGGTGGCCTATCATGCAGCCTGTTCCCTGAAGCACGGTCAGAAAATCAAGAGCGCGCCCAAGGATCTGTTGAAGCGGGCGGGGTTTAACGTGGTCGAGCCAGCCGACAGCCACCTGTGTTGCGGATCGGCTGGGACCTACAACCTGATGCAGCCCGAGATTTCTCAGCAGTTGAAAAAGCGGAAGGTTCAGACACTTGAGGCGAAAAGCCCTGATGTGATTGCTGCTGGAAACATCGGCTGCATGATGCAAATCGGGTCGGGCACCGGGGTGCCGGTTGTTCACACGGTTGAGCTGCTCGACTGGGCGACCGGAGGTCCCAAACCGCCGGCACTCAGATCGGCTCAGCCGTAATCCGCCCAAAGCACCGGGCCTCGCGGACGCGCC
>JAKVCP010000091.1 GCA_022448925.1 Paracoccaceae bacterium | reverse complement strand
CCCCCGGTGGGCTTGAAGTGTTCTCGGGGCTGCTCAGGGGGCCACGGGGGGTCTCGGGCG
The DNA here is from genome assembly GCA_022448925.1 of Paracoccaceae bacterium. GTDB lineage: Bacteria > Pseudomonadota > Alphaproteobacteria > Rhodobacterales > Rhodobacteraceae > JAKVCP01. The sequence goes on along the minus strand of JAKVCP010000091.1, from coordinate 10,894 downwards.
TGGAAGGTATACGTAATTCCCGCACAAATTTTTAACACAAAATGTCGATGATCAAGGCGCGGCACAAACAATTGGTTTCACAGTGAAACAACTGTCAATGAATACTGAGCGCAGGAAGCGGACTTTGCAAAGATTGAGCACCGGCCCAAGGCACTCCGCGCGTCGTACTATAGTATACCGTCGCGATTTGAGCAGGTAATCCCACGTGAAGCACGCTTATCCTTGACGCGGCGCTTGCTATGAAGCTTCCAAGAACTTCGGTTCAGGAAGCGCAATTGGCTGAAAGACGGGTCGAATAACTGGATAGTCAAATACAACACCTTTGGAACTGGATTATGTGGAGGGTTGGATTGGGAAAACGTTGCGCGATCTGTTGCTCGGTAGCAGAGTGATTTTTGATACCGAACTAACAAAGAAAAACTTCAGGCCTAAACTATGACAAAACGAGTCTTTCGCGTGGCTGCCGCGATTCTGATGGGCTGTCTGGCCATGCCTTCATCGACCAAAGCAGCAGAGATTTTTCTGGACAACGCGTTATCTTCAAAACTGCACAGTTTGAGGCTCTTGTACGGTGGCGGAGAATGGGGCGGTGCCGAACGTGTTTTCGAACACTCAAATCAGAACTTCAAGATCATCAGGATCAGTGGCGCCATAGAGAAAGGGGATGCCGAGAAACTTCAAAAGATCATCAATTCAGACACTTACACGCCAACTTACGTCGTTTTGAACAGTCCAGGAGGAAACTTCCTCGAAGGTTTCAGGATTGGTGAGACTTTCAAGAGGCACCGGGAAGGAAATGATAGTCCAGTCCTTCAAGGCGTCGTTGTCCTGAAGGGTGAGAGTTGCCTTTCAGCTTGCGCCATTGCCTTCGCAATGGCTGCGAGGCCGCGAGACGTTGGTGCCTCTGTGCGTTTCCTGGAGGACGGCGCGAAACTGGGTTTTCACATGGGTTTTCTTCCGGACCGTATCTCGAATCAATCCGTGGAAATAAAAGAAGCGCTGAACCTTGGTTACGACATCTCTGCTCAGTTTCTTCGTCTGATCATTGACGGCGTTTCACCACCGCAACTGTTTGAAAAAGCCTTGGAGCATCGCGATCCAACAAGTTTCTACTACGTTGAGGCCGACTTAACGGCGCGTTTTTATGGGTTCACACCCGTAGCGGCAGATGCACAGGCTGAACCTGTTTTGTCTTCGGGTCTTTCCGTCAGTCAAATAGAGCAACTTTGCCTAAAACTTCACGCGTGGCGCCCGGTTGTGAAACACACCGACGAAGAGTTGGATTTCTTTGAACATCACGTTCTTGGCTACGACACCGGGGGAGAGCCCAGGTCCGACTTCGAGTCACTACTGACTGAGCAAGGCGGCAAAACCACGAGGATTGGAAAATGCATCTTTTCTCGTTCGCCAAGCGGTATCGTTAGTTTCACAGTTGATGAGAACGTCGTTCAGGCGACAAGTTGCATACCCGGGCAGTTCTTACCCTGGTGTCAGATCGACAAGGTACTTGAAGACTACCTTTCTCCGGTTTCTGTCGCTTTGTTTGCAACCGTTCTGGGGTGCCCTTCGGGAACACTGGAGCCGAAATACAACTACGAGTCTGGCAAATGGGAAAAGACTTGGCGCATCGACGCTGCAAGCGATGTTTCGATCCGATCCGAACCATCGACCGGTTCCAAAAGAATTGGGTATTTGCAGGCAGGTGAAAGTGTTCTGGTCGAGGATTGCGCGATTGCCTCCGACACGCAGGGCGTTTGGTTCAAAGTGTCGAGCGGCAACCAGTCTGGTTGGGCCAGTGCCCGGTACATCTTTTGATGCGTCGACCCGGTGAAACTCTACTCTTGCCACAAGGAGAAAACGTAGCGATGGATGGAGCATTGGAAGACGGCACAAACAGTGGGCAGTGAAACGCGATCAAAAATATAGAACTTTTGCGGTAAGACGAGGGTGGCAGAGTTTAGGCAGCAACTATGATCAACACCTAGGGTGGATGGTAATCTGGTTAGTCTCGTATTCTGATCGGTCAATCAGTCCATAGTCTAACTTCAAGATCGCCTCGCGTTTCTGCTCCATGGAACTTCCACCGGAATACACACCATAGCTCATGGTTTTCTTCTGGTGCCCCAAGATGTCCGCCGCGAACTGCTCAACACTCAGCCCGCATCGTCCTACGCGCGAAGCACCTCATCCAAAAAACGCTACACAAACACTACACAAAACTCCGCGAGCGGTATGTTTAAGTCATTGATATTAAAATTAAAAATGCGGTACTCATGTCCCTCGACCGGCACCATACCATCCTCCGTTTGATATATCGGATCATTGGGACAGCCCAATGGAGATGGTCAACGCTTTTTTGCCGGAAGATCAAGACCTAGATGGATCAACTCGCGCCTCCAAACAGTCCTTGGGAAGGCTTATCGACGGTGTAGGGAATCTGCCCATCGACCAATACACAAGGAGCCATGCCAAGGCTTTCCTTCAGTCCGACCTTATGCGAAGCTTCTTGAATATTGTTCGGAGGCGATTGTGCGAATTTTTGTATTTCTATTTTCCATTTTCACAAGTTCGATGGCTTTGGCAGATGGGCGGCACGTCCTTCTGATCGCGAACTCGGCCTATAAGCATGTGAAACCGCTTGAGAACCCCAGCAACGACACCAGAGCCATCGCCAGCTCATTTGAGACGCTTGGTTATCAGGTCACACGGCTGACAAACCTTGATCACTCGCAGACGCGTATCGCACTCAGGGACTTTCAACAGCGTACCATCGGCGCTGAGCACGCGATCATCTACTACGCAGGTCACGGCATTGAGGTGGACGGGCGCAACTTCATGGTGCCTGTAGACGCGCGACTGCAAACCGATTTGGATGTAGAGCTTGAGGCGATCCCGCTTGACCTGCTTTCGCGCGCGACCTCGCAGGCCTCCAGCCTCAGTCTTGTCGTGCTGGACGCGTGCCGCGATAACCCTTTTGTCGCGGCCATGTCGTCGTCGCTTGGCACGCGCAACATTGGACGCGGTCTGTCTCCGATTGAGCCCTCCCGCCCGAACACCCTGATCGCTTATGCTGCAAAGGCGGGCACTCTGGCCTTTGACGGCGAGGGCAACATGAGCCCATATGCCACCTCGTTCAACCGCGCGCTTCAGACCCCGGGGCTTGAGATCTCGCAGTTTTTTCGCCAAGTGCGCGATGGAGTGATGGACCTTACCTCGGACCGGCAAGAGCCGTTCCACTATGGCTCGCTCTCAGCGCAGCAGATTTACTTCTCGGCGCCGATTGCCTCAGATCCCGCGCGCCTGTCGGCGCATGACGCGAAAGCACCTGCGGGGAACAGCGCAGAGTTACTGTTTTGGGAGACAATCAAAGACAGCGAAGATCCCAATGACTTTTTGGATTTCGCGGCCGAGTTCTCTGACAGCGTGTTCCTACCCTTGGCTGAGCGCCGCGCGGCTATGCTGTTAAAGCAGCCCTCTGCGGCGCAGCTGCCTGATCAAGGCATGCAACCCACTCGGTCTTTGCAAGAACAGATGGCTGCAAGCGCAGCGGTGCAAGACTGTGATAAATACGCTGGTGTCACCGATCACCCTGACCGGGAAGCGGGAAAGATGCTTCAAGTCGGACGGGCGTTTTCCTCTGTGGATGGCGCGCGCGGGCAACGCGCCTGCACTGCTGCCTTGGAAGAGTTTCCCAACCATCCAAGGATGATCACCTTTTTGGGGAGAGCTTTGGACAGTCAAGGAAAATATGAGGAAGCCGTCCAACATTACAAAGCTGCTGCCCAGAGGGGGGATCCGACAGCCCAAAACAATCTTGGTGCGTTGTACACAAATGGGCTTGGCGTAGAGCAAGACGATATCCAAGCCGTATCCTGGTATCGCAAAGCCGCCGAGCAGGGAAATGCACGCGCCCAAAACAATCTTGGTTTGATGTACCGAAACGGGCGTGGCCTAGAGCAAGACGATATCCAAGCCGTATCCTGGTATCGCAAAGCCGCCGAGCAGGGAAATGCAAGCGCCCAAACCAATCTTGGTTGGATGTACCGAAACGGGCGTGGCGTAGAGCAAGACGATATCCAAGCCGTATCCTGGTTTCGCAAAGCCGCCGAGCAGGGAAATGCAATCTCACAGCATAGTCTTGGTTGGATGTACGAAGACGGGCGTGGCGTTGCACAAGACTACGGCGAAGCCGCTCAGTTATATATCCAATCGGTTTCGAACGGCCGAAAAGAGGTTATCGATTTAAACATGCATGCAAATACCGTGAAGGCTATTCAGCAAGAGTTGAAGAAGCGCGGCTATTATTCTGGCGCGATAGATGGGGCTAAAGGCACGGGCACCAAAGCTGCTATGCGCCGCCTGTTGCCGTAAACCGGCTGGTCAGGCTTCAACCCAGGCCGAACATCCCGCATATTTTTGCCAATCGTTCGGATGCCCCCATGGCCAGGCACAGAGCGCTGCGCAGCATCGACAAATACCGCCAGTCATGTCCTGTTGCGACACCCTGCCAGGCCGTGGATCTGCCCCTAGACAGGCGCATAGAGCCAGTTCCGACCTGCAGCAATGATGGGTCTTGGACGCGTGTTTCACAGCAGGGCAACGTTGGAACCAAAGGGCCCCGAACTTCAGGATCAGGCGGCACGCCACAGCCTGATTCGGCCAGCATGTAAGCCCCTTTTGTCAGTGAACGCTTGGTAGGCTTTCGCTCAGGTTATCTTTCGGACGTTGGGTCAAAATGCCTTGAACGTCTGCGTGGTATAGGTGCGCTCAATCCCGTCGATGCCAAGCAGGTTGTCATTGATGTAGCGTCCAATGTCCTGCATCTCGGGCACATACATCTTCATAAGAAGATCATAGTCGCCACTTACCGAGTAAAGCTCTGAATGGATCTCGCGCAGCACTATCTGGTTGGCGACGTCATAGGCAGTGCCGGGGCGGCAGCGGATTTGGACAAATAGACAGGTCACCGGGGATCCTTTCTGAGTTCACTTCGGTGCCAAGTTTACTCGGCTGGTGGCCACGCGCCAGTCCCTCTTTTCACATCAATGGACCTGAGCTATCGCCTTTTGCACTTACTGTCGCCGCCACGCTGTTTGACAACCGCGGTGACGCGCGGCAGGCCGTCAAATCAGCCCTGCGGGCCAGGCTTTGCCGGGCAACCGCCGCTGGCGCACCCCGCGTGTTACGACTGTGACAAAATCCAGTCGCGCACCTGCTGGGCTTCTTTTGACAAGGCGCGCCTCTTCGACCAGACAAGATAAAATCCCTGCCCCGTTGCCCATTGCCAGTCGAGTCGAGGCGCCAAGAGCCCCTGACGGATCAAACGATCCGTGACATGCTTCCACCCGAATGCAACGCCTTCGCCCGCCATCGCTGCCTGAAGCACCAAGGCATAGTCATTCAAGCGCAGGCCACCGTCAGGTGTTACCCCAACGACGCCAAAATTCGCAAACCAATCAGACCAGGCGGGTCGTTCGCGCACTGGCTCTTCGAGGTGGATCAACCTCTGAGTCAAAAGATTGGACGGATCACGAAGCTCTGCTGCCACCGTCATGACCGACGGCGCGGCCACAGGGTAAATCACCTCCATCGCGATCAGGGCACACTCACATCCTTGCCAGTCGCCTGTGCCCCTGCGCACTGCAAGGCTGATGTTTTCCGCATCAATGTCCGGCTCTCGATCGCTGGATTGCAAGCGCAGATCAATCTGCGGATAATCCGCCTGAAGCCCGGCAAGGCGCGGCATCATCCAGTAATTGTTGAAGGCGGTCGAGGCGCTGAGCGTGACATAATCAGGTCTGGACAACTGTCGGATCGCCGCCGCTGAATGGGCCAATTGTTCAAACGCACGGGTCACATCTGCCAAAAGCCGATCCCCTGCCATCGTCAGTGCTATCTTGCGGTGGCTGCGATGGAACAGCGCTGCTCCGAGCGTCCGTTCCAATTGCTTGACAGATGCACTGACGGCTGGCTGCTGCACATTCAACTCAGTTGCAGCCTTCGTGAACGATCCAAGCCGTGCCGCGGCCTCAAAAACCACAAGATGGCGTGGTGAACCCAGCTGTTTCCAAAGTTCTTGCATAATTTGAAGTTATCCAAAGCATTGGGATTTTCAAGCGTCACAGAGCCCGGAACGCGTCTTATCATGCCTGCATATTATTGAGGACCCACCATAGCGCACAGCACTCACAAATCCCGTGTCTGCACTTTCAGGACCGGCGCAACCGCGCGCACTGCACCATGCCCTCTGGTGGCCCTGTGTCCTGATCCGCATGATGGTGCACACCTGAAACAGCTTAAGGCACAGATAGATTGGATCCGGAAAACGCCTGGAATCGCCCGACATGATGACGCAGAACCGCTAGAGTTGTCGAAAACACAGCCTGCAAAGACAGACAGCTTGCAGGCCGCCTGCGGCAGCGAGGACCGCCAGCAGCAAGCGAAACCGCCGGCCGCAAGCTTTCGACGGCATCCAGCGGATCGGACAAAAACCGGCCTCAGCAATGACATGGCGAAGCAAGCCATGGGCGTCGCCCGGTTGGCCGTCAATCTGAAGCTGCGAGGCTTGGCGCTGCACCGGCCCAAGACGGAAAACGCCCGTGCCTCTGGTCACCTTGTTGCGCCAGCCGAACATGAGCAGGGCACTGGTGATACGATGCGTCGGGACCACAGAGCGGTTGATGGCCCCAAGGCCCGCGACAAGAAAACAGCGGAGCATTGGCCTGCCTGCCCTGCGCCGGATTTGCCAACCCGCACCTGTGCGATCCCAACACCCCAACTGACCCGAACCCGGCATGCCCACAAACGGGGCACCAAATGTGCACCCGGACGCGCCACCTCTTTCCGGAGCATTTAAATGACCGACACGCTAGCCCAATCCACACTTAACATAAAAACTGACGATACCGCGACCGGCAAACCCCTGCCCAGCCACGTCAAATGCGCCATCATTGGCGGTGGAGTGGTCGGCTGCTCTATCCTGTTTCACCTTGCAAAATTCGGCTGGAAAGACACCATCCTGTTAGAGCGGAACGAACTGACCAGTGGCTCCAGTTGGCATGCGGCGGGGCAGATCCACACAATAAGTTCGGACCCCAATATCTCGCGTCTGCAAAGCTATACCATCAACCTGTATAAAGAGATCGAGGCGCTTTCAGGCCAGTCGGTCGGTCTGCATATGACCGGCGGTTTCTATCTGGCGTCAAACAAGACCTGGCACGATTACCTCAAGCGGGAACGATCCAAAGCACGATACATGGGCTTGCACCAGGAATGGATTGACCTGAAGGACCTGGCCGAAAGGCATCCCTTGATCGACCCCAAGCACTACTATGCGGCTCTCTGGGATGATCAGGACGGTGACTTGGATCCCTCGGGAACAACCTACGCCTTTGCCAAGGCAGCACGGACCTTTGGCGCCCAGTATTTCACGCATACACCAGTAACCGCGACCCGGCTGCGTCCTGATGGCCTGTGGGACGTGACCACAAGCCGAGGCACCGTGATCGCCGAGCACGTGGTAAACTGTGGTGGGCTCTGGGCGCGCGAGGTCGGGCAAATGGCGGGCCTGAACCTGCCGGTTCAACCAATGGAGCACCACTATCTGATCACCGACCGCATCGAGCAGATTGCCCGTTTTGGCGCGCGCCTGCCCTGTGGGATCGACTACGAGGCCAACATCTATTTCCGCCAGGAACGGGACGGGCTGCTGCTGGGCACCTATGAACCGGTGGGCGTGCCCTGGAAGATCAACGGCACACCACAGGACTTTGGTCACGAGTTGTTGCAGCCAAACCTCGAGCATATTGCCGACCGTCTTGAATTGGGGTTTGAGCGCATTCCAGCCCTCGCGCAAGCCGGTATCAAGGATACCATCAATGGCCCTTTCACTTTTGGGCCTGATGGAAACCCGATGATCGGGCCGGTGCCCGGACTGCACAACTACTGGTGCGCCGTGGGCGTCATGGCCGGATTTTGCCAAGGCGGCGGCGTCGGACTGACGATGGCAGAATGGATGATTGATGGCGAACCCTCTATAGACGTCTGGGCCATGGATATCGCCCGGTTTGGCAGTTGGGCCTCGCCCGATTGGGGCACCGTGAAAAGCTGCGAAAACTACGAGCGGCGCTTTGTCATGACCTTTCCCAACGAAACCCTGCCCAAGGGCCGGCGCCAGCAGACCACCGCGCTTTATGACAGATTGGTACAGAAAGGCGCAGTCATGGGACAGGCCTTTGGGCTGGAACACGTCCTGTGGTTCGCTGATGGGCCCGAGGACGCGCATGAGGACCCGACCTTCGAACGCAACCGCTCTTTCGATTATGTCGCCAAGGAATGCGCCATGGTGCAGACTGCGGTGGGCGGGATAGAACTGGCAAACTTCGCCAAGCACGACATCAAAGGGGCCGGTGCACGCGCCTGGCTGGACCGAACCATGGCGGGCTTTGTGCCGCAGCCAGGGCGCATGACGCTGACGCCTTTGCTGACCGAAAATGGTCGCCTGTACGGAGATCTGACCATCGCCTGCCTTGATGACGACCATTTCATGCTGTTCGGCTCCGGCGCGATGCAGGACGCGCACACAAGGTTCTTTGCCAAGACGCTTCCAGACAACGTGATCCACCAGAACCAGACCAGCGACTGGCACGGCATCGGCCTGTCTGGCCCAAGATCACGCGACGTGCTGCAGCGGATCACTAGGCGGGATGTATCGGCAGATGCTCTGAAATTCCGCGATTGTTGTCAGACATTTGTAGGCGGGGTGCCGGTCATCCTGAACCGGATCAGCTTTTCTGGCGAACTAGGGTATGAAATCTATTGTCGCCCGCAATACCTACTCCGCCTCTCTGAGGCGATCGAAGAGGCCGGCGCCAATCTGGGGTACGGCTGGTATGGCAATCGGACACTGATGTCGCTGCGTCTCGATAAAGGCTGGGGCGCTTGGGGACTTGAATACCGACCAGATTTCAATGCCATCGAAAGCGGCATGGATGTATTCATCAACTGGAACAAGGATTTTGTCGGCAGACAAGCCACGCAAAAGGCTCGCGACATGGGCGTGGCCCGCAGGCTGGTGACACTGGCCGTCGACACCCAGATCGATGTGACATTGGACGAGGCCGTGCTGGTCGACGGCACGGCCATTGGCTATATCACCTCGGGCGGCTATTCCCATCGCTCTAAACAGTCGCTGGCGCTGGCCTATGTCGCGTCAGCGTACACGACACCCGGCACCAGGGTGGAGGTCGAGATCCTTGGCGAGATGAGCCGAGCCGAGGTTCTGGGCGGCCCGCTCTACGATGCACCCGGCGCGAACATGCGCTGCTGACACAACCGCGCGCCTTCGCAGATACAGGGACCAGTCACGGAATTCCGCGCCGAAGCAGTGCGCGCCTCATTATGCTGCGGGCTGCGGACAAGCAGGCGGCCTCGGATTTTGGGATCGGTGTCTCGACGCTGAGCGGTTGGATCCAACAGGATCGGCGTACTCCAGCGAAGCCAACCGCCCAACCCGATCTTGAGCGCGAGAACGCCACCAAGGTCTTTGCGACGCGACACATTCTCTCGGGGTCATGCTGCACATGACCCTGCCGGTCAGCGCATGAGGTTCGCTTTCATCGTGAAGAACGCAGGCATGCTGCCGATCGAACAGCTATGTCAGGTCATGAAGTCAGCCCCCGAGGGTATCGCGCCTTTCGTCACCGTCCGCTCAACGCTCAGCCAAAGCCAGCGAAAAACATGGTGTTCCTTGCGCACATCCGTGAGCAGTGCGCCGGTCTTTGGGCAGCTATGGTCGCCCACGCATGACAGAGGAACTGACGGATTTGGGCCTTGAGATCGGGCATCGCCGTTTCGGCACGCTGGTGACTGAGCATGGTGTCGACCTTCGATTTCATCAACGGCTTCTACAAGCCAGGCCGAAGGCCTTCAGCCTTGGGATGGAAAGGCCCTTTGGCCTTCGAAAAAGGCTGCACAAACGAGCAACCGGAGCCGCACGATAACGGCACAGGTCCAACACGGCGACAGTACACACCGCCAGCGCTGGCGGTCATTTGCACGCACTGCCTGCTGCCATCCGGGCCAAAGCTCAATCCTCTTGATCATACAAATTGGATCCAATATCCAAAATGACACACACCACCCGACGCCCCGTGCCACCTGCATGATGTGCACAAGGCCCAAAAACGGAGATCTGCCATGACCCCTTCTGTCTTTTCCGGCACAATGCCCGCACTGATGACGCCATGCACACAAACCCGTCAGCCAAACTTTGATGCGCTTGTCCGAAAAGCAAAAGAGATGATTTCGGCGGGGATGTCAGCGGTGGTCTACTGTGGCTCAATGGGCGATTGGCCCCTGCTGACGGACGCCCAGCGCATGGAGGGCGTCGAACGACTGGTCAAGGCCGGCTTGCCCGTGGTCGTGGGCACCGGCGCCATCAACTCAAGGTCAGCCGTGGCCCTGGCAGCCCATGCACAAAAGGTTGGTGCAGCTGGCCTGATGGTGATCCCGCGGGTGTTGTCGCGCGGCACGTCGGTTGCCGCCCAGCGCAATCACTTCAAAGCCATCCTAAGTGCAGCTCCGGACACCCCCGCGATCATCTACAACAGCCCTGTTTACGGCTTTGCAACCCGCGCCGATCTGTTCTTTGACTTGCGAGCCGAACATCCCAACCTTGTCGGTTTCAAAGAATTCGGCGGCAAAGACGACCTGCGCTACGCAGCAGAACACATTACCTCGCGCGATGATAAGGTAACACTGATGGTTGGCGTCGATACCGAAGTCTATCACGGCTTTGTCAATTGTGGCGCAACCGGATCAATCACCGGGATCGGCACCGCCTTGCCCAAAGAAGCGCTTTTACTGGCGGCGCTTTGCCAGAAGGCAGCGCAGG
>JAKVCP010000090.1 GCA_022448925.1 Paracoccaceae bacterium | reverse complement strand
ATCCGCCCTGACCTTTGCCGCAGCCTGGTCCAAACCGGCCAGCGATTGGCCCCGCGCACCCACCCCTCGGCCCCTGCTGCTGTGGCGGCCGGAACCGCTGTCTGTACCGGATACGCCGACACCACCCCAGCGGTTCCGCTGGCGTAGGCGCGACTTTGTCATACAGGGGCTGACAGGCCCTGAGCGCATCGCCCCTGAATGGTGGCTGGATGACCCCAACTGGCGCACCGGACAGCGTGACTATTGGCAGGTTGAAACCGACCAAGGCGATCGACTCTGGCTCTATTTTGCGCACGGTGGAGACATGTCAGCAGGCTGGTTTTGCCAAGGAGCATTTGGCTGACACACAGGGCCAAGACAAAGGGCCAAGACACAGAGCCAAGACACAGAACCAGACCAAAGGGCCGGACCACAAAGCCAGACCACACTCTGTATCACCAGGGCCATATCAAGCGGCCTGTTCGAACACGACCGTATGATGAGACCACTATCAAACAACCGCTCTCAATAGACCCTGATCACCCGTGCCGGCCGCTGTGGCACCATCAATAGATCTTTGGGACATACAGCTCATCGGGAAGAACCTGTCGTTCGTAATCCTCATTATACACCCGCTCGGGAAGGCTGACTTTTTCTGAAGGCACCACATCATAGGGGATCTTGGACAAGATGTGCTCGATGCAGTTCAGACGCTCGCGCTTTTTGTCGTTGCCCTCGATGATATACCAAGGCGCCTCGGGGATGTTGGTGCGTTCAAACATCTCTTCCTTGGCGCGGGTGTAATCTTCCCAGCGGACACGACTTTGAAGATCCATCGGCGACAACTTCCACTGTTTCATCGGATCGTGAATACGCATGAGGAACCGCATTTGCTGTTCTTCATCCGTGATCGAAAACCAGTACTTCAGAACGATAATGCCCGACCGAACCAGCATCCGTTCAAATTCAGGAACGTCCTGCAAGAACTGTTCAACCTGCGTTTCGGTTGCAAACCCCATGACCCGTTCGACACCGGCGCGGTTGTACCAGGAACGGTCAAAAAAGACGATTTCCCCGCCCGCGGGCAAATGCGGAACATAGCGCTGGAAATACCATTGGCTTTGTTCCCGGCGTGATGGCGCGGGCAGCGCCACGACACGGGCAACACGCGGGTTCAGACGTTGGGTAATCCGCTTGATCACCCCCCCCTTGCCGGCAGAATCACGGCCCTCCATGATCACAAGCACCTTGGCGTTTGTGTGAACAACCCAATCCTGAAGCTTGATCATCTCTGCCTGCAGACGCAGAAGATTTCTGAAATAGACTTTGCGATCCAGCCGATCAGGCTTCTTGTTGTTGTAGATTCGCCGAATCTCTTGGCTGAGCATCGGCTCAGAGAATTCGATTTCGAAATCCTCATCCAGCGTGTCCTGCAATTCCGCTTCAAGCCAGTCCAGTTGCCGTTCGTCATCCTCGTTTTGCTGGTCCATCGGGTCGTCCTTGTTTGTGGTCGTGCCTGCGATAAATGCTGAGCCTAACGATTTTGTGTCAGAGACAAAAGTCGTCAACCCTCTGACTGGCGGGATCCCGACGATACCCTGAAAAACCACATCTTGCTCGACAAAGCGCGCGACTTCATGCCGAAACTGCCTGACGCTATGCCCGACAATTGCCGCGCAACTAGGCACTTGTTGCATAGGCCTGACGCCAGAGGCCGTCACACACCCCCTGCATACCCTCCCAGACACCGCGACAGCGGCGTGGCCCGGGCCCCAGCAGGGTGCCGTACGCGCAGTGCATGACACGCACGAGACTGGCTGAGTGATGGCGCCCCCCAAGAAACCGGAGCCGCAACAGTCAGACAGGCAGGGCTGTGGTCTTGAAGACTGTCCGCAACGCAAAGCTGGATTGCATCTGCGCCACACCAGGCAAGCGGCTTAGGTGTTGTCTGTGGATCCGGGCAAAATCATCTGTGTCCTCTGCCACCACCTTGAGGAGATAATCCGCATTTCCCGCCATGAGATGGCATTCCAGAACATCGGGCACGCGCGCGACAGCCCGTTCGAAGGCCTCCAAAACATCGTCCGCCTGTGCGTTCAGTTTGATTTCGACAAAAACCGTGGTCGCCAGGCCAAGCTTGCGCGTATTCAGAAGCGCAACGTAGTCTTTGACCATGCCCTCGGCTTCAAGCCGCTGCACCCGGCGATGGCAGGCCGAAGCAGACAAATTGATTTCGTCTGCAAGGTCTGCATTCGAAATGCGCCCTCTTTTCTGCAACACCCGCAGAATACGCCGATCCGTCTCATCCAACTGCATCTCACCAAGTTCCTTGCGTCCAGCTTCATATTTGCCGGAGATTCTTCGAAACCGGCTCTGATCAATCGATCAATTTTGCGCGGATATTTCAATCCGTTTGGCCCAAAGTCATACCAGTCCAGGAGGAGTGCACGCATGCTTATCGGTTGTCCAACTGAAATCAAACCCCAAGAATTCCGAGTGGGTCTGACGCCCAATGCCGCGCAAGAAGCGATTGCGCATGGCCATAGCGTGGTGGTTCAATCCGGTGCAGGCACCGGCGCAGGGTTCACGGACGCCGACTATACCGCAGCCGGAGCCGCCCTGGTTGAAACCGCCGCGGAGGTCTTTTCAAGTGCCGAGATGATCGTCAAGGTCAAGGAACCGCAGGCCATCGAACGCAAAATGCTGCGCGATGGTCAGCTTCTGTTTACATATTTGCACCTTGCGCCCGATCCAGACCAAACGCGTGACCTCATCGCGTCAGGGTGCACCGCGATTGCCTATGAAACGGTCACAGATGACCGCGGCGGCTTGCCGTTGCTGGCACCAATGTCCGAAGTGGCAGGTCGGTTGGCGCCACAGGTCGGGGCCTGGACACTGCAAAAGGCAAACGGCGGCCGCGGTGTGCTTATGGGCGGTGTGCCGGGGGTTGGTCCGGCCAAGGTCGTCGTGATCGGCGGCGGCGTCGTGGGCACACATGCGGCCAAGATCGCCGCCGGCATGGGGGCAGATGTGACTGTGCTGGACCGCTCGCTGCCGCGTCTTCGGTACCTTGACGATGTTTTTGGCGGAACCTTCAAGAACCGCCACTCAACCGCGGGTGCCACTGCCGAATTGATCGTCGATGCAGACCTGATCATCGGAGCTGTTCTGATCCCGGGTGCAGCTGCGCCAAAACTGATCAGCCGCACCCAACTGTCAGACATGAAGCCCGGTGCAGCGCTGGTTGACGTGGCAATCGATCAAGGCGGCTGTTTTGAAACCTCAAGGGCCACCACCCACGCCGAGCCAATCTACAATGTAGATGGGATCATGCATTACTGCGTGGCCAACATGCCAGGGGCTGTCGCCCGAACCTCGACAATTGCACTGGGCAATGCGACCCTGCCCTATATGCTGGCTCTGGCCGACAAAGGCTGGCGACAGGCCTGCGAAGATGATCCGCATCTGCTGAACGGTTTGAATGTACACGCCGGGAACCTGACCTATTACGCTGTCGGAAAGGCCTTGGGCATTGACGTCCTGGCGCCCTCGCTTGCCTTGAAAAACTAGGCCCGGCGGCGGCGTGTTCTTTGCCACAGGTGCTGTGCAAAACCCGCCAGGCACAGCACCAGTAACCCGATGTACAAAGCGGTTGCCCCGCCAAGCGCAAGCAACGTCAGCAATGCGGGCGTGCCCAACAGGTTTCCCAAATTCCCTCCCTGCGCGAGCGCTCCGTTGGCCAAAGCCTGGTTCTGCGGGGTCTTGTTCAACTCTGGAATTGCCGCGAAGCTGCCGCTTTGCACCAAGCCCAAGACGGCCAGCAGGGCAATCGCCAAGCCAGCGCTGTGTGGATAGACGGACAGCGCCAGTGTGACCAAAGCTGCAAGGGAGAACCCTGTGAGCACAATGCCTATGGCTGACATGAACCGGGTCAGAACAACCCCCAGCGTCAACGACACCACCAACCCGGCCAATGGCATCAGCGGCACCGCCCAAATGCGGTCGGCCGGAGCGAGCTGGCCCGGAACCACAGTCAAAGTGGCCACATAGGTTGCCGCATAGGCAATCCAACCCAGCGCCGGAGCCGCTTGGCTGGGAGAGGCATAGGCCTGCAAGTGATCCCGCCATATCTGTGCCATTGACGGCCACTCAGGCTGGTGCCGGTCCGGGGCGATTGCGGGCAGGACAAAGGCCAAGCCACCCGCCACAGCCACCATCCAGACCGCATGCGCTGCCAAAAGGCGCGGCAGACCATAGGCCGCGACGAACGGTACGCCGACCCAGCTGACAAGAACAAACGCACCTCCGAAAAAGGTGCTCCAGACCGTCATGACAACCGCGCGGTGCCGCGGCGCGGTGATTTGCACCATCAATGTCGGCGCGGCAACCACAATGACCAGATGTGACAGCCCTTCGATGATACGCAAGGCAAACAGGCCCCACAACGGCACCATGAGCGCCTGGAACGCAGACAGGATTGCCCCTAGAAGCATCGCCAACAACAACATCCGGCGAAAGCCGACCACCGCAACGGCAAGCCCCGCTGTAAATCCGCAAAGAACTCCGAGCACGCTGATCAGAGATACAGCGAAACCCAGTGCGACACCTGCATCAGGATAGGCCGCGCCCAAGGAGTCAAAAGGTACGGCGAACTTTGCAAATTGCAGCGCAGCACCCACACCTGCGAAATACAGTGCCGCAACTGTTATCCACGCAGTGTCCTGAACGTTTCTGGTCTTCATCGGGCCGTTCTGACGCAAACAGCACGTCGCGGAAAGCCTGTTTGGCGCAGATCAGGCAAACCCTCTGATCAGGCCCGTGATCAGGCCGAAACCGAGGTCAGCCCGAAGCGGGCCAGATCGGGCCAGGACCACAATAAGCGCGCCCCTCGCATCTTGTCAGTGCTGCCGCCAGCCAGCAGCGCGCGCGTCGCGCCCTGTGCCGAAACATCAATCGCATGGCCTGAACCAGCCTGTCACCGCTGGGGGTCGCGGCCCACCCATAGCACCGTGCCTGTTTCGCGACGCTGTCCGAACCCTGATCTGCCGATACACAAGAACCCGGACCAGTGCCCGGGTTCTCACCAATGACGTCATCCACTGACATCACACTGATCGTCGGCAGACCCAGACCATAGGTTTGCCAACGATCGCCAACGCTATTTTTTCAAAGCGTCACGGATTTCCATCAGAATGTCCAATTCGCTTGGACCTTTGGGCGCCTCTTCGACAGGAGCGGCCTCTTCTTGTTTTTCAGCCGCATCCTTGATCCGGTTAACCGTCTTGACCAGCATGAACACCACAAACGCGATGATCAGAAAATTGATGACGGCCATGACAAAATTACCGATGGCCAGCACCGAAGCGCCCGCCTCTTTTGCCGTATCAACGGATGCATAGGCGTTGCCATCCAGCGCGTAGAACCACCCGCTGAAATCGATGCCACCAGTGAACAGCGCTATGAATGGATTGATGAGATCACCGACAAGCGATGTCACAATTGCCGTAAAGGCAGCGCCAATGATGATACCAACGGCCATGTCCATCACATTGCCCTTGGCGATAAAGTCCCTGAATTCCTGAAGCATCTTTGATACTCTCTCCCTATTGTCCCATCGGTTTGGTGCCACCTTGGGTGCCTAGGTGCATAGTTTAACACCACTTGGTGCTTTGTCGCACAGGGTTTGATCTCAAAAAACGTGAAATAGAGCATAGATATCGGGTCTAACAGCACGCAAGGGCAGACAAGATGACCGCTTTGGACGCTTTCCCAATCGCAAAACGCTGGCCGGCCGATAGCCCGGATATCATCCAGCTTTATTCCTATCCAACACCCAACGGCGTAAAAGCCTCTATCATGCTGGAAGAGACCGGTCTTGCCTATGAGCCACATCTGGTGACGCTGGCTGATGCAGACGTAAAAAGTCCAGAGTTCCTGTCGTTGAATCCCAACAACAAGATCCCCGCGATCATCGACCCCAATGGCCCCGACGGCACCCCCATCGGCCTGTTTGAAAGCGGCGCTATCTTGATCTATCTGGCCGAAAAATCCGGTCGCTTCATCGGCCAAACGGCCAGCGAAAAGGCAAAGATCATTCAGTGGCTGATGTTCCAAATGGGTGGTCTGGGGCCGATGTTCGGCCAGCTCGGCTTTTTCGTCAAATTTGCCGGAAGCCAGATTGAGGATCCCCGTCCGCGCGAACGCTACATCAGCGAAGCCAAACGCTTGCTGAGTGTTTTGGACAGCGCGCTTGAGGGGCAGGACTGGATTGCCGGAGAGTACTCGGTCGCCGACATGGCCATTGCGCCCTGGCTGCGGGCATTGGATTTTTACGGGGCAACCGATCTGCTGGGCGTGGCGGATCTGCAAAACGTTCCCGCCTACATGGAGCGCTTCTTGGATCGCCCCGCCGTTCAGCGAGGCCTGAAAATTCCCGATCCGTCCTAACGATCAGGCCGGCAAGGCACCCGTCAGGACATAGCGCAGGATCTGGACCACCTGTTCCGGATCCCGCGCAACAGCGAGGGCCGCGGCATCGACCTCTTTCAACGCGTGATCATGATCAGGCTGCTGAAGGACAATCAGCGATTTGCCCAGAGCCGCAGCATAGCCCGCGTCGAACGCGGCGTTCCATTGTCGATACTTCTCTCCGAAACGCACCACGACAACATCGGCTGCGGCAATATCCCTGCGCGTTCGAATTGCGTTGACCTTGGCCCCTTTGTTGTCATGCCAGAACTTGTCTGGTTCGGCTCCAAGGATGGCGACACCGCAATCATCGCTGGCGGCGTGATCCGTGACCGGCCCGGAGAATGTCACATCCAGCCCCGCAGCCCCCTGCATGATGTGGTCCCGCCAGTCGGTATGGATTTCGCCGCTCAGATAGACTTTGTACGTCATCGGTCACTCCCTGTTTCGTCGTCCGCACCCTAACCCGACAATCGCGAATGGCCAGTCACTTTGGCCAATTCATCACGGCGTTTTGCGCATGTCGTGGGACGACAACAGCAAGGAGCTTTCACGGGCGCGCACTGTGTCGTATCGGTGGGGGCGCTTAATCCTTGATCCAACGCCCATCACGCCGTGCCCCGCCCCGGCGAAACCACTATGTGATCGGGTTGTGCAGGTCAGGCATCCGTTGCGGGACTGTGGACCCAACATGCCATCCTGCCGTGACCTAAAGATCGAGGCGCCAGAAAACCGGGTATCCATTTTGCATCATCGCCTTGACGGGGCGCATCCTTTGACGGGCTAAGCGCTGGTTCCGATTCCAGGGGCCAAGCCGCAACATGGCCGGGATTTCGGACACCGGTTCAAAGCAGAAGGACTTCGGCAAATCCATATAAAGCGAACGCGGAGCGTCGTCCTGCTCCATCCCTTTGAACCAGGCGCCGGCTTCAGGCCGGTGCATCCAGACCCGACGCATCCCAAGATGATCACAAAGCACATGCAAGGTGGCAAGCATGACCACCTTGGGCCATACCTTGGCATAGCGCGCAAAAAGGGCGTGCATGTAGTCTTGATGTGCCCGCAAGTTCCGATTCTGGGGGCTTCGCGCGCGCAAGGATGTCACCTCGTAGGCGACCAATCGCAACCAATCGCTTTGCACCTCTTCGATCAACGCCTCGCCCCGATCAAGGTCAAGGTCAAGCCGCGCCCAAGCGAGCGTCGGACGCCCTTCGCCGCGCACGGGATGATTTAATTCCTCAAACTTCCACCGCGTCTCCGGATCAAGAAACCGCCCCATGAGCGCGGCGTGATCAGTCGGAAAGCCAAGCTGAAGCACGAGGTTGCCACCTTCGCGGCTGATCTGCTCGCACTGCCAGCCCTGGCCTAAACCATAGGTGGTGAAGGTCACGAGGTAATCTTGCCAGACTTCCTGCCAAAGTGTCTCAAGCGCGCCGCACAAGGCCTTGCCTGCGATCCGATCAAGATCATAGACATCGGCATGGGCAAGCTGCGACACGTCGGAGCGGACCAACATGCCGCCAGAGCGGGCGACAAGAGGCTTGACGGCGGGTCGGTCAAGAAGCTTGGCCCAGCGTGTCTGACGCACAGCGCGCACTGTTGTCGTCTCTGGCATGAGGTTGGCCAAAAGCCAGGGCGACTGGCGGTCAGTGTAGTAATTGAATGTGATCTCATCCGGCAACCTGTGCCGAACCTCGGTCAAGGCTTTGTGGAACATCTGTCTGTCTCGCGCAGGGAACGAGCCCGCGCGGCAGACGCAGGCACTTAGAGAGAGTGGAGGGGTAAGCGGGCTGTCGTGCCGCTGCGGCCTAATTTCAGCATGGGATGCTCCTGTTAAGTGCTGACGCTCGGTAGCCCGCATGCGCTGGTTCACTCAAGTCAGGATTTCCTTACGTCAACGGCTGTGGCAGATTGGCCACCCAGACCCAAGACACGCCCCAAGACGTTCCGAACCGAACCGCGCCAAGAATTTCATGCCACGGGTCTGTTGGCTGGACTTCTACGGAAAGGAGTGAACCACATGATTGCCTATGTCACAGTCGGTGCAGACGACATCATCGCCGCGCAGCGGTTCTATACGGCTTTTTTGCCAGAACTTGGCTACAGCGTCAGAAAAGGTCCAGAAGGGCTAAGTTTTGTCTTGCCGCCCGCACCGGACCAGCGCGCCGCATTGCCTGACTTTTACGTCAAGCCAACATTCGATGGCCGCCCAGCCTCGGGTGGGAATGGGACCATGATCGCCTTTGAAGCGCAAGATCAACAACACGTGCGCAGGCTGCACGCCGCAGGGCTGATGGCCGGTGGTTCAGATGAAGGTGCGCCGGGGTTCCGCGCCGCCTATGGGCCAAGTTTCTATGTGGGATATCTGCGCGATCCCCAAGGCAACAAGATCGCGCTGTTTTCGAGCGCCGCCCACGATCCCAAACGCGACGATTGATGTCGTGACACCAGATGTCGCCGGGATATCCGGAACACCCCCCCAGGCGCTGTTCCGGTTCCCTTCGCACATCGGTCAGCCGCGCAATTCGCCACCGGTGGCCTTGACCACTTTCTGGACAATCTTGGAGCTGACCGCTTCGATGTCTTCGTCGGTCAGGGTCTTTTCGCTGGGTTGCAAACGAACGGTGACTGCGATCGACTTCTTGCCCTCGCCAAGCGAACCGCCCACGAATTCATCGAAGACACGCACATCTTCGATCAGAGCCTTGTCAGCACCCGCTGCGGCATTGGTCAGTGTCAAAGCCTCGACCGACACATCCACAACAAATGCAAAGTCCCGCTCTACCGCCTGCAAATCACGCAGATGCAGCGCTGCACGCGCGGCTTTGGTGTTGCGCGGCATGGGGATGTCTTCTGGATACAGCGTGAAGGCGACCACTGGTCCCTTTACGTCCAACGCGTGCAACACCTTTGGGTGCACCTCACCAAAAACGCCCATCACTTTCTTGGGCCCTAGACACAGCCGGCCATGACGACCGGGATGCCACCAGCCCTCACCGCCGCGCAGAATCTGCATCTTCGCCGGCGCCCCCATGGCGGTCATCAGCGCTTCGGCGTCCGCTTTGGCGTCGAACAGATCAACCGGGCGCGACGTCGCATGTACATCCTTTGGACCTGTCCGCCCCACGAGGATCCCCGCCAACTGCTGATGCTGCTCGGCCGGCTCTCCGCCGTGGAACGCAGCCCCCAGCTCAAAGAGCGCCATATCCGCAAAACCACGGGCCTGATTGCGGGCAGCGGCACGCAGCAAGCCCGGCAACAGGTTGGGTCGCATGTGACTCATTTCACTGCTGATCGGGTTCGCGACCATGGTTGTCTCATCACCGCCACCAAAAAGCGCCGCAGCTTGCTGGTCGATGAAGCTATAGGTCACGCACTCGTTGTATCCCAGTGCAGCAGCGGTTCTGCGGGCAATGCCTTCGCGCTTTTGCATTGGCGACAGGATAGGCTTGGGCACACCCGGTTGAGTCCGCGCCAGCGGTTTGCCCTCAAGCTTGGTCAGCGAGGCGACACGCGCCACCTCTTCGACCAGATCGGCCTCACCTTGCACGTCCGGCCGCCAGCTGGGCACGGCCGCCATGTTGCCTTCCAGCTTGAAACCCAAAGCGGTAAGCGTCTGGCGTTGTTCGCTTTCCGAGATCTCCATCCCGACCAAAGACACAACGCGCGCCGCATCCAGTTTGTAGGAACGGCTGACCTTGGGCGCCTCACCCGCAAGCACGGCCTCGGACGGCTCACCACCGCACAGGTCAAGGATCATCGCCGTCGCATCATCCAAGGCCTGACGATTGTATGCAGGATCAATGCCGCGTTCATTGCGATAACGGGCGTCTGAATTGATCTTGAGGGCGCGGCCGGTATAGGCGATCTGAATGTGATCCCAAAATGCCGCCTCAAGGAACACGTCGGTCGTCTCGTCGGTGCACCCAGTTGACAGGCCGCCCATGATGCCACCAATCGATTCAACACCCGCATCGTCCGAAATCACCACCTGCCCGGCAGAGAAGGCATAGTCCTTTTCATCCAGCCCAACCAGGTTTTGGCCGTCTTGCGCCCTGTGCACCCGCAGGTCCCCGGTCACTTTGGCCGCGTCAAAACATGCAGCGGGCGGTTTCGGTCAAAGGTAAAGAAGTTGGTGATGTCGACCAGCTTTGAAATCGGACGCAAGCCGATGGCGCGCAGACGGTCCTGCAACCACTCCGGGCTTGGGCCATTGGTGACACCGCGGATCAAACGACCGGCAAAGAAAAAACAGCCGTCCTCGCGCGTGTCGGCGTCAATCGTCACCGAGATCGGCGAGGCAAAGCTCCCATCGATCTGCGCCTTCTCGAGAGGGCGCAGCGCACCAAGCCCACGCGCTGCGAGATCACGGGCAATACCACGCACCCCCAAGGCATCCGGCCGGTTCGGCGTGATCGCAATTTCGATGACCGGGTCTACCTTGGAGGGCTGGTGATCAGTCAGCCAGTCGACAAACCGATCGCCCACTTCACCCGAGGGCAGCTCGATGATGCCGTCATGCTCGTCTGACAACTGCATCTCGCGCTCAGAGCACATCATACCATAGCTCTCGATGCCGCGAATTTTTCCAACGCCGATCGTTGTGTCGATGCCAGGAACATAGACGCCCGGCTTTGCGATCACGACCGTGATGCCCGCACGTGCATTAGGCGCCCCACAAATGATCTGGGTTTCGCCGGTGTCCGTCATGACCTGACAAACCTTGAGCCGATCAGCCTCGGGGTGTTTCTCAGCCGAGACCACCTTGCCGATGGTAAAGGCGTTCAGCGCCGCGGCGGGATTTTCAACGCCTTCGACCTCAAGGCCCAAGTCAGTCAGCGCATACAGGATGTCATCAAGGCTCGCCTCGGTTTCAAGGTGATCCTTCAGCCAGGAGAGGGTGAATTTCATGATATCGGCCCGGGCAAATCTAAGTGTCCGGGGCGACATACCGCATGGGTGCGGCGGGGGAAAGGGGCAGTTGGACAAGTCTGCGCCAATGCAACAGGCGCGCTGACTTCAAGACCACATGTCAGCACGGCTCAGCGGCCTGCCTCGACCAATCCTCTAAGACCGTAAGGCCGACGCCTATTGACACCCTCCGGATGCCTCCGGCCTATCCATATTCCCTGCCGGCCGGTTTGCCAGCTGACATGGCATAGATCAGACGCGCAGGACACCGCGGCAAAGTTTGGGGCGGCTTAACCGCTCAATCCACCGTAAAGCGTCGGTGTTTCCAGAGCGCCAAATCCGTAATGTCGCAGCCAGCGCAGATCACTGTCAAAAA
>JAKVCP010000009.1 GCA_022448925.1 Paracoccaceae bacterium | reverse complement strand
GCGTGGGCCATGGGGGCTGACCGGGCAGGCATGATGGCGCGGGTGACCTCAGGGGCCAACGCCTCTGTATCGCGCACCACGCGGGCGGCGCCGGCGTCGCCCAGTCGACGATAGGCAGGCGCGTGCCGCGACACGTTGGGGCCATGGAAAATGCACGATCCAAGCGCTGCGGCATGGTAGGGAGAATGCCCTCCGACCCCGTCTGTCAGTGATCCTCCGATAAAGGACACAGGCGCAAGACGGTACCACAGCCCAGCGTCGCTGCAGCTCTGCGAGATTATGACCTGATTTGCGTCTCCCTGTGCGGCCTCTGGCTTGGCCTGGGCGCAGCGCAAACCAAGGTAGGTCAAGGCCCGCTTTGTGTCTTGCGCAGCAAGGTCCGGCACGGTTGCCAGGATCAGAAGCAACCTGTGCGAGGCTCGCAACGCCCGACGGTGTGCCAAAAGCACGGCGTTCAATTCATCTGCGGTGACAAAGCTGGCGAACCAGACCGGCCGCGCGGCAAGGGCCTCTGAATAGCTGTCCAGCCGGTCGCTGTCGCAGGGCAGGGGCAACGGAGCCTCGTCCAGGGGGCCAAGCGTCTGGATGCGGGGACGGGCAACACCCAATCGTATGGCGCGCGCCTGCGCGCTTGTGTCGACCGCGAAAACACGGTGAAACAGGGTCAGCGTGGCTGGCGCACTGTCAGGCAGCCATCGCAGCCTGGGCGTGTCAAACACATTGTCTTCGGCGTTGACCAGCACCATCTGGCAGCCGGATTTGGTGGCGCAGTGGATCAAGGCCGGGCGCAGCGTGTTGCCGGCCCATAGGCACAGCGTGGGTGACCAATGTTTCAAGAAGCCATCGCAATCGGCCAGAGTGTCGTCTGGAATGTCTTCGACAATCACCCCGTTCGGCAGGGTTTCGGGCGCTGCGCCGGTCAGGACAACCGTCAGATCGCCGCGCTGTTGTCCGGCGCGTTCGGCAAGGTTGATCAGCCCCGGAAGCTGGGTTGCATCCGAGGCATGAAGCCAAAGGATTGGCCCGTCGGGGCGATCCTGCTTTGACACCCAGCGCCCGTCGCCTCGGCCGCGGGCCAGCGTCAGATAGGCGTTCAGACTGAAAGGGCGCGATGGCACGGGATCACCTAGCGTTTCTGTCCGGGTTGCAAACTGCGCAAGACCCTACCCGAGCGTTGCTCAAGGTCAAGCGACCGGGCCCCCCACAGGCGCAAGCTGGCCCATGATATCGGCATGCAAATCGGCGTTCGCGGCCACCACACCATTCGCCTGCGGGTGCGCATTGTTAAATCGCAGAGGCGCGCCAGACTTGTCGCTGGCGCAGGCTCCGGCTTCGGACAGGATCAACGCCCCGGCGGCAATGTCCCATTCCCATGCTGGACGAAAGGTCAGCATGGCGTCATAGCGCCCTTCGGCCACAAGACACATCCGGTAGGCCAGCGACGGACGATGGCTGCGGTTGAACACCGGAGTGGCGTTGCGCCAATGGGTTGGTGACAGGTTCGGCTTGGTTGCCAGCACCTCGGCACCGGCCAGTGATCGGGCCTGAGCGGGTCGAATGGCCGTGCCATTCAATCTCGCGCCGCCAGCCAGTTCTGCTGTATAGATCTTGTCGCGTTGCGGCAGGAAGACCACGCCGGCTGTCACGACGCCCCGCTCTGCAATGGCCAGTGCATGCGCCCAGGTGCGCGAGCCCTCGATGAACGACCGTGTGCCATCGATCGGATCGACGATAAATGTACGCTCAGCCGCCAGGCGTAACGGATCGTCAGGACTTTCTTCACTAAGCCAGCCATAGTCAGGCCGCGCTTCGCGCAACACCCTTTCAAGCGCGGCATTGGCGGCGTGATCGGCATTGGTCACCGGGCCGGCGTTGTCTGCCTTGTGGGTTACATCCAGCTGAGTGCCCAAGAACGGCTCTACCGCCTGTGCAGCGGCGTTCGCGGCCCTGGTCAGCAGGGCAAGGTCACTCTCCGGCAAGGGTCAGTCCTTCGATCAGAACAGAGGGCACGACGCGGCTGAGCCAGGGACGGGCGTCGTTGGCTGGGCGCAGCCCGCGCAGCATGTCACGCAGATTGCCGGCAATTGTAACCCCGCTGACTGGATAGGCGATTTCGCCGTTTTCGACCCAAAAGCCTGAGGCTCCGCGCGAATAGTCGCCGGTGTTGGGGTTGATCGTCGACCCGATCATCGAGGTGACGATCAGGCCGGTGCCCATGTCGGCAATCAGATCCTCGTGACTTTGATCACCTTGCGTCAGCGCCAGATTCCAAATCGTCGGCGAGGGTCCGCCAGAGGTGCCGCGCGCCGCATTTCCTGTTGAGGGCATCCCCAGCTTGCGCCCGGTTGCCAGATCCAGCGTCCATCCAGTCAGAACACCGTCCTTGATGATTTCGCGTCGGCGGGTTGGCAGGCCCTCGGCATCAAATGGCCGGGATGCTTCGGCGCGGCGACGATGGGGATCTTCGGTCAGGGACAGGCTCTTTGGCAGAACCTCTTGTCCAAGCGCATCGCGCAGCCAGGATGCGCCGCGGGCGACAGAGCTGCCGTTGGCCGCCACGATGAGGTGCCCAATCAACGAGCTTGAGATGCGTTCGTCGAAAATCACCGGGTAGGCCCCGGTCTTGGGACGTCTGGGGTTCATCCGTTCCAGCGCACGCTCTGCAGCACGTGAGCCGATTTCGCGGGCCGACCGCAGATCAGACTGAAAGATGCGTCCGTCGCCGTCGTAATCCCGCTCCATGTCCGTGCCCTCGCCTGCAATGGCAACACACGAAACAGAGCGGCTGGTGCGTGCGTAGCCCCCTGAAAATCCGTTGGATATCGCGATATGTACGCGCCGTTCACCGTAGCCGGCGCTTGCGGCGCTGACCTGGGTGATGCCGTCAAAGGCCAAGGCCGCGGCCTCTGCGTCTTGTGCGTCGGCCTGCAGATCCTCTGGTGTGGGCTCTTGGGTGGGATCGGCAAGTTCAAGTGATGCAACATCCCACTCTCGGGCAAGCAGATCCGGATCGGCAACGCCAACATGGGGATCCTCGGGGGCCTCGCGTGCCATGGCTACTGCGCGTTCGGCCATGATGGCCAGTGTCTCGGGGCGGGCATCCGATCCCGACACATTCGCCACGCGCTGTCCTACAAAGACACGCAGGCCCAGATCTGTCGCCTCGGACCGTTCTGCCTGTTCGAGGACCCCGCCCCTCACGTCGACGGACACGGAACTGCCAGTCACTGCAATTGCATCTGCGGCATCCGCGCCGGCTGCCTTTGCAGCGGCAAGGAGTGCCTCGGTCAGGGTGTCGAGTGCCTGTGCCATCCATCCTCCGGTGTTTGGTCCGCCCGACAGGAGGTAGAGCCTTGCCGCCTGGGGTGCAAGGGCAGGGCGCTTGACAGCAACAGTGCAGATGGAAACCTTGTCTCAAGGTCTAGGAGGGCACAGGATGCAGGAAACAGTGGCTATCGTCACAGGCGCCGCACGCGGGATCGGATTGGCTACGACCGAGGTGCTGTCAGAGCGCGGTATGCGCGTGGTCATGGTGGACCGAGATGGCACAGCGCTGTCGGACGCGGCCGCGGGCCGCCAGAATGTGTTGGCGCTGACCCATGATGTTTCGGACCCGGATGCTGTGGCTGCCATGATCCGCGACACTCTGGATTGGGCAGGGCGCCTTGATGTGCTGATCAACAACGCCGGTGTCGCCGAGTTCGGTCCCATTGAAGAGACCGATTTCGCCACCTGGCGGCGGGTCATGGCGACCAATCTGGATGGCGTTTTCTTGTGTGTGCAGGCCGCGACCGAAGCGCTTAGGGCGACTGGAGGACGGGTTGTGAATATCGCGTCGATCAGTGGGTTGCGCGCATCAACCCTGCGCGTCGCCTACGGCACCTCAAAGGCGGCCGTGATCCAGCTGACCAAACAGCAGGCAGCTGAATTGGGGGAGCACGGCATTCGCGTCAACTGCGTCGCACCCGGGCCGGTGCGCACAAAGCTTGCAATGGCCGTTCACACCCCAGAGATCATCAAGGCTTATCATGACGCCATACCTTTGAACCGCTACGGCTCGGAACGCGAAATCGCCGAGACCATCGGCTTTTTGGTGTCAGACGCGGCAAGCTATGTCACCGGTCAGGTGATTGCCGCCGATGGCGGTTTTGAGTCGACGGGCGTCGGGCTGCCCGCGCTGCGCAAATAGCATTTGCGCTTGGGCGCTATCGCGTGCAGAATTTGATCAAATCGTTGGTGCGGAGACGACGCGATGAAGGACCAGAACTTTCTCAAGGAAAACAACGCCCGGCAGCTGTGGCACCCCATGGGCCACCCCGGCGACGCCCACCACACGCCCCCAGCCATCATCACTCATGCCGAAGGCGTGCGGATCACGGACATTGACGGGCATTCGGCGCTTGATGCGGTTGGCGGTTTATGGTGCGTCAACCTTGGATATTCGAATGCTGCCGTCAAGGACGCGATCAGTGGTCAGCTGAGCGATCTGCCTTATTACTCGGCCTTCGCCGGCACGACAAACCCGGCCGCCATTGAAGCGGCCTATGCTGTGCAGGATTTCTTTGCACCCGACGGAATGGCGCGTGTCTTTTTCACCTCGGGCGGTTCGGATTCCGTGGAAACCTGTCTGCGGCTTGCGCGGCAGTATCACAAGCTGCGCGGAGAGCCGGCCCGCACCAAGTTCCTTAGCCTCAAAAAGGGGTATCACGGAACGCATTTCGGTGGCGCCAGTGTGAATGGGAACATTCGATTTCGCACGGCCTATGAACCGCTGTTGCCCGGTGTGTTTCATCTGCCGTCGCCATACAGCTACCGCAATCCGTTTGACGAAACCGATCCTGCCAGGCTGGCGCAGAAGATCGCCGCCGCGATGGAGGACGAGATCGCCTTTCAGGGCGCCGGCACCATCGCGGCCTTCATTATGGAGCCCATTCAGGGCGCCGGCGGGGTGATCGTGCCGCACGACACCTTTATGCCGCTGCTCCGCGAGATCTGTGACCGGCACGGCATTCTGATGATCAGTGACGAGGTGATCACAGGCTTTGGCCGCACCGGCGACTGGTCCGGCGCGCGGCACTGGGGCGTTCAGCCTGACATGATGAGTACCGCCAAAGGCATCACCTCGGGGTATTTCCCGGTAGGCGCTGCGCTGATCGGCGAGAAGGTCGCCGAGGTCTTTGAAAGCGGCGGGCCGGATGCTGCGATCTTCCACGGCTACACCTATTCGGCGCACCCTGTTGGCGCCGCGGCAGTCGTGGCCTGTCTGGCTGAAACGCAGCGATTGAATCTTGTCCAGAATGCCGCTCAGCGCGGGCGGCAGCTGTATGAAGGTGTTCTGGCGCTGGCCAGAAAACATGACATCATCGGCGATGTCCGAGGTGGACACGGCTTGATGACCGGGATCGAGCTTGTCAGCGACCGTTCCGCCAAGACCCCGATGGACGGTGCAACCATGAAACGCATTCACACGGCCGCCTACGAGGCCGGCGCGATGGTTCGGCTTGGCATGCACAACATTCTGATGTCACCACCTTTGACGATCACCGAAGACGAGGTGCAGGTTGTTTTGGGGGCCTTGGACACAGGATTGTCACGGGCTTAACGCATGACTGCCAATGGCACGCGGCCCCCCGGTCCCAAGGTCCAGACCTCGCCGTTTTCAAAAACACCAACGGTCAGGGCCTTGCCGTATCCTGCCCCGGTGTCCAGATTTATCCGGTTCCGATAGCGTTCAGGCTTGGTCACCACCGTGTGACCATGCACAACAACAGCCCCATGATCTGTCTCGTCCTTGAGGAACGTGTTGCGGATCCAAAGCAGATCATCGTCGATCTGATCCTTGAACGGAACACCGGGGCGCACCCCGGCATGGACAAAAAACAGCCCTGCGGCGCTGTGGCTGAGCGGCAGCGATCTCAGAAAGAGTTTATGTCGCTCTGGCACGGCGGCGCGGGCGGCGCGGGCCACATCCTTCAGTCGGGTGCGGTCTGCGACAGTCACACCATATGACGCCAGTGTCTCAAGGCCGCCGATCCTGTCATGGCCCCAATGATAGCCCACCAGAAGATACGGGTCATGGAGGGGACGCGGCTTTTCCAGGAACCATTCAAACATGCGGTCATGGTTGCCTTTCAGGCAGATCCAGTTGCGCCCCTCTGCCAGGCCACTGGACAACCGGTCAAGCACCCCACGGCTGTCGGGCCCTCGGTCGACGTAGTCGCCAAGGAAAACAATGCGCGCATCGGGGCCACCATCTGCTTCGATATGGCTGAGCGCCCTCTCTAGCTTTTCAAGGTTCCCGTGGATGTCACCCACGGCGTAAACAGGCGACGACATGAAATGGACTTTCTTGAACAGATCATTGACGTGTAGCACGTTGGGTTTGCAGCTGTCCAAACGTGACCAACAGCTGGGCGCGATAAAGACAGGCCATTCCGGCAGCGGTTGCCGTGGTGGCTGCGATCTTGGCCTGTCTGGTCTGCCTGGTTGCGGCGCGCTCAGGCGACGTCGAACTGCAACGGCTTGACCTGTCGAAACATGCCGGTCTGGCACAGCTTCTCGATGACAGGCACAGCGACCGGTTCGTCGACATACAGCAGCGCGATCGCGCCACCGCCAACTTCGGAGCGGCCAAGCGTGAAGTTCGCGATGTTGACGCCATTGCTGCCCAGGGTCTGACCCAGGGTCCCGATGATGCCCGGCACGTCTTCGTTGGTGGTGTACAGCATATGCGCGCCAACCTCGGCGTCGATGTTGATGCCCTTGATCTGGATAAACCGCGGCTTGCCATCAGAGAAGACGGTGCCCG
The DNA here is from genome assembly GCA_022448925.1 of Paracoccaceae bacterium. Classification (GTDB taxonomy): domain Bacteria; phylum Pseudomonadota; class Alphaproteobacteria; order Rhodobacterales; family Rhodobacteraceae; genus JAKVCP01. The sequence continues at coordinate 69,222 of JAKVCP010000009.1, read as the reverse complement.
CGACCGAGCGCTCCATCTGTTCGGTCACGACAGTGATCTTGATGTAGCCGTCAAATGAGCCTGACTTGTCCTGATTCGTGGTCGAAATCTGAATGCCGCGCTCTTTTGCGATGATTGGGGCCGAAACCATGTTCACGTCGGGATTGGCTTTTTTCATGATTCCCGCAATCGCGCTGCAATTCAGCGCCTGCAGGTTCATGTCGGCGGCGGCTCCATCATAGAGAATGTTGATCGCCTTGATCGGAGCATCTGACATCTGTCCGGCAAATGCGCCAAGATGGTCCGCCAGTTTGATCCAGGGCCCCATGACCTTGGCCTCTTCTGCGGTCACTGACGGCATGTTCAAGGCGTTTTCGACGGCACCGGTCAGCAGGTAGTTCGACATCTGTTCTGCCACCTGCAGGGCAACGTTTTCCTGCGCTTCGGTTGTGGCCGCGCCAAGGTGGGGCGTGCAGACGACGTTTGGCAGATTGAACAAGGCGTTTTCCGTGGCGGGTTCCTGCTTGAAAACATCAAAGGCGGCGCCGGCGACGTGACCTGACTTCAGCAACTCGGCAAGCGCCTCTTCGTCGACCAGGCCCCCGCGGGCACAGTTGACGATGCGCACCCCCTTTTTGGTCTTGGCCAGATTTTCGCGGCTCAGGATGTTGGCGGTGGAATCGGTGAACGGCACGTGCAGGGTGATGAAGTCGGCGCGCGCCAGCAGGTCGTCCAGCTCTACCTTTTCGACCTGCATCTTCTTGGCTTTTTCCTCTGACAGGAAGGGATCGTAGGCGATGACCTTCATTTTCAGCCCGCGGGCACGGTCGCAGACGATGCCGCCGATGTTGCCTGCCCCGATAACCCCAAGGGTCTTGTTGGTCAGCTCAACCCCCATGAATTTCGACTTTTCCCATTTGCCGGCATGGGTGCTGGCGCTGGCCTCGGGGATCTGGCGCGCCACGGCAAACATCATGGCGATGGCGTGTTCGGCTGTGGTGATCATGTTGCCGAAGGGCGTGTTCATCACGATCACGCCTTTTTTCGACGCGGCATCCTTGTCGACGTTGTCGGTCCCGATGCCAGCGCGACCAACCACCTTGAGCTGGGAGGCCGCGTTCAGAATGGTCGGCGTGACTTTTGTCGCGGAACGGATGGCAAGGCCATCATACTGACCAATCACTTCGGCCAGTTTCTCTTTGTCCTTGCCCAGGTCAGGCATGAAGTCGACGTCGATCCCGCGATCACGGAAGATTTGCACAGCAGTTTCAGAGAGTTTGTCGGATACAAGTACTTTGGGAGCCATGGGAGTGGTCCTTTTCAGAGTAGGGAGACGGGTCGCGTCACGGCCTGCGTGACGGCCCTCGGAGCATTTCGCGCCTTGGAAAACGGTGCTGGCGTCAGGCGGCCTGAGCGAGCGCTGCGATTTCGGCTTCGAAGGCAAATTCGAGCCAGGGCAGCAAGGCGACAACATCGGCGGTTTCCACCGTACCACCGCACCAGATCCGCAGACCGGGGGGCGCATCGCGATACGCGCCGATATCCAGCGCCACACCTTCGGATTCCAGCCGCTTGGCAACCGCCTTGGCAAAGGCCGCGCCGTCAGTGATGCGGTTGTCGGTAAACTTCAGGCAGACCGAGGTATTCGAACGCGTCTTTGCGTCTATCGCCAGATTGTCGATCCAATCGCGGCTCTCGCAGAAGTCCCAGATGGCTTTTGCATTGGCATCTGCGCGGGCAATCAGCCCCTGCAAACCACCAACCGAGCGCGCCCAGTCAAGCGCCACAAGGTAATCTTCGACGGCCAGCATCGAGGGTGTGTTGATCGTCGCGCCAGAGAAAATCCCGTCAATCAGCTTGCCACCTTTCGTAAGGCGAAAGATTTTGGGCAAAGGCCAGGCAGGGGTATAGCTTTCAAGCCGTTCAACTGCCCGCGGGCTCAGGATCAGCATGCCGTGTGCCGCCTCTCCGCCCAGAACCTTTTGCCAGCTGAACGTCACAACATCCAGCTTGTCCCATGGCAGATCCATGGCAAAGGCCGCCGAGGTTGCGTCGCAGATCGTCAGACCTGCGCGATCTGCCGGGATCGCATCGCCATTGGGCAGCCGCACTCCGGAGGTCGTGCCATTCCATGTAAAGACAACATCATTGTCAAAATTGACGGTCGCAAAGTCGACGATCTGACCATAGTCAGCTGTCTTCACCTCGGCATCGATCTTCAGCTGCTTGACTACATCTGTCACCCAGCCGGCACCAAAGCTTTCCCAGGCCAGCATCTCGGCCTTGCGTGCCCCCAACAGTGACCACATCGCCATTTCTACCGCGCCAGTGTCCGAGGCAGGTACGATGCCGATCTTGTAATCAGCAGGTATGCCCAGCAGTGCACGCGTCTGTTCGATCGCGTCCTTCAGCTTGGTCTTGCCGATGGTGGCGCGATGTGACCGGCCCAAGGCGGCGTCGTGCAGTTTGCTAAGTTCGAATGTGGGAATCTTGGCGCAGGGGCCTGATGAAAAACGCGGATTGGCCGGCCGCGTTGCCGGTGCAGTGATGTCCATATCTGACCTAACCTTCCAGATAGATGCCCCTCGTTGGGGAGGGGTGTCCCACCGGTGGTGCTAATGCGCCTCGCGGCGTCTGGCAACAGGCATTCGGGCAAAGTCCTGCGCAGCACAGCGGTTTTATGCCGCGCCTGCTGCCGGTTTTGGGTCCGATCGGAAACACGCTTGGGGTGGCAGCCCTCTGGTTGACATCCCCGGGCCTGCGCTCCGGGACAAAGCTGGCCTTCCGCGGCTGCCTGCGGTATCGGGCGGCACACCTGCTGACCAATAGGATTGCCGCCATGTTCATCGCCTCTCTTCTCACGTCGCCGACCGCATCCAACCTTGAGGCATCTTTGACCGAGTCGCTGCGCAATGCCTGGGGGGGCGGAGACATCGTCTGGCTTGCAGCGAATGAGGCGGCAGAATTCTCGATCCCGCAGATGCCCGACAATCTGGACGAGGTGCGTGACACTCTGGATGGCATGGGGGTGGACTTGAATGTGCTGCCGTCCAAGGGCCGTCGCAAAACGATGTTGCTTGCAGATATGGACAGCACGATGATCCAGCAGGAATGCATCGACGAGCTTGCGGATGAAGCAGGTGTCGGGGCGCGGGTCAAACAGATCACCGCTCGGGCAATGAACGGCGAGCTGGATTTCGAGGGCGCCTTGATTGAACGGGTCGGGCTGCTCAAGGGTTTGCCGGAAAGTATCATAGCCACAGTTCTGGCAGATCGAATCACCTTTATGCCCGGAGGCGCAGTGCTGGTGGCGACCATGCGGGCGCATGGGGGGCATGCGGCCCTTGTGTCGGGGGGATTTACCGCCTTCACCTGCCATGTTGCTGCGGCCTTGGGTTTTGATGAAAACCGCGCGAACGCCCTTTTGGTGGCGCAGGGACACTTGACCGGAGAAGTTGGCCGACCAATTTTAGGCCGCCAGGCCAAGGTGGATGCGCTAGAAGACATAACAGCGCGACTTGGCATTGCCGAAGACGCAGTTCTGGCCGTCGGAGACGGCGCCAATGACTTGGGCATGCTGGGTCGCGCAGGTATGGGGGTGGCGTTGCACGCCAAACCGTCAGTTCAGGCCGAATGCGCGGTGCGCGTCAACCATGGGGACCTGACAGCGTTGCTGTACCTGCAGGGCTATCGCCAGGATGAGTTCACCGCAGCCTGATTGGACCCTTTGGCGTCCACAGCCTGGACTGACAGAGGCTGCAACCGCACAAGATCCTCAGAAATGCGCTTTGGGTTCGTCGGGTTTGCCTGCCGCAATAGCCAAAACACCCCCCAAACCGGCAAAGGCGATCGGGAACATTGTAAAGACGTTGAAACCAAAGGCGTAATACATGCCCGCCGCGGACATCAACAGAAGGCACCCACCCCACAAAGCGCGCGCGCGCGCCATGGCGCCGCCTGCAAGCGCCAGCATCGGTGCGAGAATCGACACGACACGGATGGTTTGCGGATCGTCAAACAGGCCGAACGCATCGCCCACTTCGTCGAAGCGGCCCGTCAACTCGGTGTATCCGAAACTGAAGAACCCAACGATCATGGCCAAAAGACCTGATATGATGCCCAGTACCAAAGCTGCGTTGCGCATGTTGTGGTCCTCTCTATGAAATGCCAAGGGCGCGACGCACCTCTGGGGTCCAGCCTAGGTACAAGGTTTCACCCTGCTCAATCAACGGGCGTTTCATCAAAGTGGGATGCGCCGCAATCAGGCGGTCTGCCTCCTGTTGCCGGTCTGTATCGCTGAGGTGGCGCCATGTGGTGGACCTTTTGTTCACAATGTCGTCCCCAAAAGCCGAAATGGCCCGTGTCATGACAGAGGCAGGCAAACCGTCGCTTCTGACGTCCACCAAAGTGGCACCATCAAGGGATTTCAGTGCCTTGCGGCACGTATCGCAGGTTTTGAGACCGTAGATTTTCATCTTTTCGCTTTCATAAAAGTGACCAAATAATCATCACTTTCGGTTTTTGAACCCTGTTTTGCTTGCTTTTCATCGAAGCGGTGCAATCTTTATTGGGGGGATTTGCGTCATTCGGGTGCGAACGTGGCGTCACCCCGTGCCTATTCTCATTTCGGGAAGATGGCTGTGAAACGGCGATCCTTTGATTGCAAAGGGTCTAGAGCAAGACAGAAGGAGACACGGGACATGCCCAGTGGCACCGTGAAATGGTTCAATACGACAAAAGGTTTCGGGTTCATTGCGCCCGACGACGGCGGCAAGGATGTGTTCGTGCACATCTCGGCAGTGGAACGGTCGGGTCTGACGGGCCTCGCAGACAATCAAAAGATTGAATACGAACTCAAAGAAGGGCGTGACGGTCGGATGATGGCCGGAGAGCTTAAACCGCTTTAACCCGGTGCCACGGTCTTTTCCGGTCTTCCTGTTGGACCGGTCACTCTAGATGCTGCAGGATAATGCGATCAGTTGACTGCCCGGACCGGCTGCCGTCCCGGGCAATCGCCTGTGTTTACGTGACGACTAGCGGTTATTCCGTGACCGTGATGGTGATGTGCTCGGACATGATCGGGTTGCTGTGGGGCACGTGGTTCAAATCGCCCAGCACCAGTTGCAAAGTGTGCCTGCCGGGATCAAGGTCCAGCAGCACTTCTGTCTGGCCGCCTCCAAAATGCATGTGATGCTCATCGGCCAGAATTCCGTAGTCCAATTCATCCTCTTCGCCCTGACCCATTGGAGGGCGATCTATCAACAGGTGATGGTGCCCGGTGTTTTCCTTTTCAGTGCCCGCAGGCGCAACACCCATGCCTTGCAGGCCGAAGAGAATGCGAATGGGGCTGCTGACCGTTTGACCGTCCTCGAGGTTGATGAAGTAGACAAATGCATCTTTGGGGGCCGCGGTGTCGCCTGCCTGGGCAAAAACAGGGGCAGTGGCCAATGCCAGGGCGCCCATCAATCTTTTGAACATCATAATATCTCCTCCCAAATTTCGGTTGCTGCGGCTCATGCCACCTTAAGATGTAAACAATAGCACGGTTTTCCGTCGTTCAACGCGGAATAGGCGGGATTATGCGTCCAATCGTTTCCTGGCCTATGACACTGGTTGCAAATACCCCGGTATTGTCCGGCATGCGCCGCGTTTGTGCCAGATTTCGTCTTCATACCATGATCACGAACCAAGACTAAGGAACGCGAGTATGGACCGTCTGACCGAGATGGAGGCTTTCGCGACAGTGGTGGATCAAGGCGGATTCACCGATGCCGCAAAGAAAATGGGAATCTCGAAATCTGCTGTTTCCAAGCATGTCTCGTCGCTTGAGGCGCGATTGGGGGCTCGGTTGTTGAACCGAACGACGCGGCGGGTCAGTCCGACGGAAATCGGCCTTGCATATTATGACCGCGCCCGACGTGTTCTCAACGACGCTGGTGAAGCGGACGCCCTTGTGACGTCAATGCAGTCTGCACCGTCTGGTCTGTTGCGTATCAGTGTTGCAACCGATTTTGGCGTCAATCACCTCAGCCCGATGCTGGGAGAGTTCCTGGCGGAATTTCCCGATATCACCGTGAACATGGTGCTGAACAACCGCTACGTTGAACTGATCTCGGAAGGGTTCGACATGGCTGTACGGATCGGTGAACTCGAAGACAGCACTTTGCGTGCCAGAAAGCTGACGGACACGACCAAGCGGATGATCGCGGCTCCGGACTACTTCGAGAAGTTCGGCCGACCTCGGCGGATTGACGATCTCAACGAACATAAGTTGCTGCATTATTCCAACCAGGCCAGTGGCAATGTGTGGAAAGTGACCGCGCCATCGGGCGAAAAGCGGCAGGTGCGCACCGCCGGATGGCTGAGTGTGAATGACGGCCAATCGCTGTTGAACGCCTGCATTGCCGGGCTTGGTATTGCTTATCTGCCATCATATCTGTACGCCGACGCGCTGTCGCAGGGATTGGTCATGGATGCGATCCCGGACCTGCCAACAGAGACACAGGGCATCTATGCCGTGTATCCACCCGGGCGTTTCACCCAGCCCAAGGTTCGCGCATTTATCGACTTTCTTGCGCATGCCTTTGCCGAAAAAGGACCAGCCGACTGGTAGAGTTTCCCTCCGTGCATGTGCCGGACACCTGAACAAGCCGGGGCCTTCGGGTCCCGGTCTTTTTCAGTCAGTCGAGATCAGAACCGCATCAACCCGCCGGTTTCTCAGGCGCCCCTCAGAGGTTAGGTTCGAAGCGACTGGCGCCAGATAGCCGACCCCCTGCGCTGAAATCTGGTCTTGTGAAACATCGTAGTCTGCGACCAAGCGTTGTGCCACGCTTGAGGCGCGCTGTTTTGACAAGGCGATGTTGCCCACCAACGTCCCCGTCGCGTCTGTATGTCCGACCAGCACGATCTGGCGGTTCGGATTGGCGCGTAGGTAGTCGGACAGGTCCGCAAGTGATTGAAATGTCCCGCCTCCCAATTCAGATGATCCGCTTTCAAATATCAGATCATCCAGCACCACGTGACCATTGTCCTCAAGCCGCTGCACCAGTGATTGAGGCGTATCGGCCTGTGGTTCAGGTGCCCGAGACCCGCTGATGTGTGCCGGATCCGCTCCGCTGGGTCCGGCTTGAATGATTTGCAGGAAAATGCTGTTGGCCGATTGGCTGACAAGGATCGAAACAAATTGTCCGCTGTTTTCCTGAACAGCCGAGAAAAACCGATAATCAGACAGGTTTACATACATATCGGGCGGCAGAATGGTTTCTGTGCCAAAGTTGAAATCGAATCCACCGCAGGTGACGTCAACGCAATCCAGCAGCGTTGAAAAACCAGCCTTGGCCAGTTGATCGCGCAGCGGTGACATCACTTGCAGGGGTGTGATCGTCTGTGTCGGCATGCGCCAGGCCTGACGTTGAATCAAGCCATCGACGGCCACTGCGGGGACCTTTTCGCCATCCCAACTGCCCACCGGGATAAAATAGGTATCGGGGTCGCGCTGGTCCTCAAACGTCAGGGTCAGGCCATCTGGCAGCTGCACGTCAAGTGCTGCCGTGGCGGGTGCCCAAAGCGCAAGGACAAGGGCGAAAACGTTACCGTGCTTGGCTGTGATAGCTGTCATTGGGCATCATCGCTGTTGCGCTGGCGACGCGATTGCTCATGTTAAAAAAGGCGGCGACATTGGTGATATCCCAAATATCGCGATCGGTGAAGCCGGCGGTGCGCAAAGCCTCACGATCTGTTTCCGTTATCTCGGCGCTTGCCTTGGTGACCTTTTCGGTGAAAAGCAGCATGGCGTGATGACGGTCTGACAGCTGGGCCGCGCGCCAGTTCATCACCATAAGTTCGCCCAGTTTCGGATCTCCCGACAGGGCGCGGACGGCAGCGCCGTGCGCCGTCAGGCAATAAAAGCACTTGTTGATGCTGCTTACCACCACCGCGATCATCTCACGCTCTAGCTTGGTCAGTCCGCTGTCTGCCAGCATCAAAGTGTTATACAACGCGGTAAAGGCATTCAGCTTGTCGATATCAAAGGCGTGTGCTTTCAGCACGTTTGGCACCATTCCCAGCTTTTCTTCGCAAACCGCAAAATACTTGGCTGTGTCGTCGGGCAGAGGATCGACCATCGGCAGGTCCAGTGCGATTGGCAGGTCATCGGTGCTCATGGTGGGGTCCTCAGGCTGTTGCGGGCATTCGATAATGGTACTGCGCCACCACCTCCATGCCCAGTGACTGGTATAGCTTGTTACCTGGTCGGTTGTCCTGAACACAGAGCGTTGTCAACCATGTCGCGCCCCAGTCGCTGGCCCAATGCGCCGCGGCCCGCACCATCCATTTGCCCAAGCCTTTGCGTTGATGTTCAGGCAGGGTTTCCAGCGCATGCAGCATTGCCACACCATCGTGCAACCCGACAAAGGCGGCCGCTGCGGGTTTGTTATCTATCCGGCCAAACAAGCCTGTTCGTGGCGCGCGCGCGCGCTCCATGATTGCCTGACGTGCCGGCCCAACCCCACCTTGCTCCCAGATTTCCCGCATGATCGCCAAGGGTTCCCAAATGTGGAAAACGCTGACAGGTGGCAGCGAAAGATTGGTCAGATCGTGGACCTTGCAGCGATACAGGTTGACGGGGTCGACGCGCCGGTATCCGCGGTCTGCCAGTGCAGCGTCAAGCGCTTGATCCTTCTGGCGGATCATGAACACCGGGTTCTGCCCCAGCAGTCGCATTGCCTCTTCTGCGGCTGGCACATCCTCGGGCGCGACCTGGCCGCTTGCAGTCGCAGCGGAGACGCGCTTGCCGCCCCCATGACCTTCGCGCAGGGTCCAAGGCCCTGCCGCCAACATACGGGCAGCGGGCCAGGTGGCATCGATGGTGCGAAAAAGTCGCTGGGCGTCGGGCATTTGCAAGGTTCGGCAGGTTGCGTTGGATCCGTTATGCGATGTCGTGAACCGGCTGTCCATGAGGCTGGGCGAATTGCTGCTTGATCCTGATCTCTGGCTGCTGCGCTTATCGGATCCGTTCGGGCAGAAGTCCAGGCCGCTGCCAACGCGGCCGCGGCCAAAAAGATTGATCGCGACAGCTGTGTCAATCCAGAGTTCCGTGCCGCTGCCCATTGCCGGTCAGCGCCGATCGGGCAAGTGCGGCGTCAGTCTGCAAAGAGTGCCTGCAGGTCTGCCATTGCAGCTTGAACCTGTGCTCCATCCTGCCCTCGAATGACGATATTGGCCCCAAAGGCGCCGTCCTTCTGAAAGGGATAGGACCCGATCGACAAATCGGGAAAGCGGTCGGCCAGATCGGCAAGTGGGCCGGCGATGTCACCTTCCCCCCGATGGATGCGCAGGCTTTGGCTTTGCAAAGGGGCACCACCGGTCAAACCTGGCAGAACACTGGCGACCATGGCCTGAAACACTGACGGAACGCCGGCCATCACATGCACATTTCCAAGTGTGAACCCGGGCGCGATCGACACCGGATTATCAATCAGAATGGCGCCATCGGGAATGCGCGCCATGCGTTGCCGTGCGGCGTTGAACTCAGAGCCTTGCCGGGCATAATGTGCCTGCAGCAGCGCACGGGCATCGTCACGCACGCCGATATGAACGCCAAACGCCGCAGCGATATTGTCAGCGGTGATGTCGTCATGGGTCGGTCCGATGCCCCCCGAGGTAAAAACAGTGTCATAGGTTTCGCGCAGCGCATTGACGGCCGAAACGATCGCGGCTGGCTCATCTGCGACGATGCGCACTTCGGTCAGGTCAATCCCCGCCTGTGTCAGTTCCTTGGCCAGAAAATGCATGTTTGCGTCACGCGTACGGCCTGACAGAATCTCGTCTCCGATCACAAGCATGGCGGCAGTGGGGTTGGGCATGGGCAGGTCCTTGTTTGTCCTTTGATCTGGGTATAGGCCCGGGTCATGCAGTTTCAAACCCCGCTGATCCCCGCCACGTTGATCCGGCGATACAAACGCTTTCTGGCCGATTGCCGACTGGACGATGGTCGAGAGGTGACTGCGCATTGTGCCAATCCCGGTTCGATGCTGGGACTGGCGGATCCTGGCCTGCGCATCTGGCTGGAGCCCAACGACGATCCGAAGAAAAAGCTGAAATATGGTTGGCGGCTGGTCGAGCACGCGACCGGCCATTTCACCGGCGTGGACACTGGCGTTCCAAACCGCATGCTGCGCGCGGCGTTGCAGGCCGGTCAGGTGACGGGGCTTGCGGGATACGACAGTCTGCGGACTGAGGTCAAATATGGCACCCAAAGCCGCATCGACTTTTTGCTGACCGGCGCTGGACGGGCAGATGCCTATGTCGAAGTCAAATCCGTGACGCTAAGCCGGCAGGTGGGACTGGCTGAATTCCCAGACAGTGTTACCGCGCGCGGCGCAAAGCACCTGAACGAGCTAACCGAAATGGTGCGCCAAGGACATCGTGCGGTGATGCTGTATCTGGTGCAGCGGACAGATTGTGATCGATTTGACCTGGCGCGGGATCTGGACCCGACCTACGCAAAGGCGTTTTCCACTGCACAGCAGGCGGGCGTCGAAGCCTTGTGTTTCGACTGCATGATCACCCCCATGGCCGTGACGCTGGGACGGGAACTTGCCAGTCACCTGACTTGAAAACCCCTGCGAGATCGCCGTCCGCAGTCCACATGGGATCATCGCCGTCGGATCAGACCGGGGGCGGAGATCTACCCGCCGCATGCGATGTTGCCACTGGGTCCAAGGCCCCGATATCGCCATATCGGGCGAAAATCTCTGACTTTCGGGCCTAGCGCGAGGTCATGGGCCCATCATCTTTGCGCGGAATGTTGCCCCGGACGAGCAAAAAGCGTCTTCCGGAATTCGGTTTTCCAACTTTAGTTGTGCCAGAGCGCTGTCAGCCTTTTCCTTCAAAACGAAATTGGACGAAATCGCAAACCAGCCGTTTCCCGCATCATACACTCGCCAAACCCATTTTTCAGTGCTTGGGAAGTTCCGAATGTAGTCAAATACTTGCACTACGTCCGGTCGGGACGCAACTATTGGTGCGCAATGGTCTTCACGGATGCCAACTGAATTCGTTTTGGGCTCTGAGCGCGTGGAGTCTTGGGCCCGTACTGCAGCCAAAGACGGTGATCCGACCTGCCGATAGTTTGCGGCCTTTCGAATGTCCGCATCGGGCTCGCGAAGCTGGTCCCACTGCAAAGACGCGATTTTTGTGTTCAATGGAAAACCCATTGAATAGTGCAAAACTGTCGAAATCGTGGGGATATCGTTTTTGGAAGGTATGGGCCTGGGCTCAAGAAAGTCTTCGCCATTGGTAGACCGGGTCTTGAAGAAGCTGACATCAAAATATGCAGGGCTATGGGACTTGGACACTCGACACCAGCCGGGATGAATTGATCCCCATTCGATTTGCAGTCTTAAATCTGCAATGATCCTTCCCTTATCGTACCAAACGACGTCCTGAAGCTCGCCGGCGGGCTCGAACGAGGTTTTCTGCCGCTCGTGGCGTCCCGGATCGAACTGAAAATAGTCGGAGAATCCGAATTCAGATTGTGTCCAGCCCCTGTAGTGTTCGAACATCAAGTTGTAGCACATCATGAAGAGATGACTGTCTTGCAGTTGAAGAACTCTGCCTTCAGGTATGGTTTCTTCGATGCCAATGCCGAATGAGTACGCCTTGTCATTTGTATCAATGACATAAAACTCCTGAGGGGGCGTCGCAAGCATGTTCGCAAACAAGTCCATGGGCAGAAGATCTTGTTTGCCCCCGGTGCTTCGGACAATTGCAGTCAATTCGGAAAATGTACTCTGGATGGCCGAAATTATCGAAACTGTCTGAGAAAAGGTGGTGTGCAAAGAGACCATCTTATCCGGCGCTGACGCGTCAATGAATGGTGCGTGAAAGCCCAGCCTTGCGGTCGGATGCATCTGCCGGGACACGCCGCAATGATAAGGCGCGCCAGAACACATCCGCCCTGCCATGAAAATAAGAGCACAGGCCGACAGACAATCTTGCTCAGCTTCAACCACCGTTGTTGTTCGATACAAACCCCGAGCGATTTTCAGCGCCTCGCCAACATTGCCACCGGGTGAATCCAAGACCAGAGTGAGATAAGTGCAGCCAAGCCCTGACAGCTTGTCGGTGTCTCCAGACTGAATCGTGCCGGTTAGTTTGTAAACGCAATTCCCCGTTTCGCGGAGCTCAGCACTTTTGGCCTCGCTTTGACTTATCAGAAGTATAGAGGCGACCTGACAAAGCAAGTAGGCTTACTTCAATCGTAAAACCTGAAGACAGCGAAAGCACATCAAGCACCAGATTGTATGAAAACAAGTAAAGAAAGGTCGCAGGATTGTCTTTAACATGTACAAACCGCAAATTCATTTTGACTATGGTGAAGGCTACCAAATGTGCGCAGTTCAAAGCAAGCGCGCCTCTGGTCACTGGCGGTGAACCGCATTACATAGGGGCCTCAAAGTCAGGAGTTTGACCGTGAACGAAGACACACGTGGCCGTTTGACCCGTGACGGCATCCGCATCTACAGCGAGGCCGACTATGCAGGCATGCACAAGGCAGGCGCTTTGGCGGCGCAGATCCTTGACGAGGTGGCCGAGCATGTTTTTGTCGGCCAGACCACGGGCGCGATCGATGCCTTTATTCAACGCCGCGTAGAAGAAGAAAATGCCGTGTCGGCGACGATCGGCTACAAAGGTTACCAACACGCCAGCTGCATCAGCATCAACCATGTTGTCTGCCACGGCATTCCGGGTGAGAAAAAGCTGAAAGACGGCGATATTCTGAACATCGATGTCACAGTAATCGTCGATGGCTGGTTCGGCGACACCAGCCGCATGTATGTGGCTGGAAAGCTCAGCCGCAAGGCAGAGCGGCTGATCCAGGTCACCCATGACGCGCTGATGCTTGGGATCGAGTCGGTCAAGCCTGGCAACACCTTTGGTGACATCGGTCACGCGATCCAGACCTATGCCGAAGGCCAGCGCATGTCGGTTGTTCGCGACTTCTGTGGCCACGGGCTGGGCCGCGTGTTCCATGCGCCGCCGAATGTGCTGCACTATGGCCGCGCGGGCACCGGGCCGGTGCTGGAGGAAGGCATGTTCTTCACCATCGAGCCGATGATCAACCTGGGCCGCCCCGAAACCAAGGTGCTGTCTGATGATTGGACCGCCGTGACCCGCGACAAGTCGTTAAGCGCGCAGTTCGAACACTCGGTCGGCGTGACCTCGGACGGGGTCGAGATCTTTACCCTGTCGCCGTCAGGAAAGTTCCATCCGACCTACGGTTGAGCCGACTGGACAGGCCCAGATCGACATGTCACCTTCGTGACCAAAAGCGGAGGGGCGTGATGCGCGCATTGGTTGGTGCCATTGGGTTTTGGATTGGCGTTTTGGGTTCGGTGGCGCAAGCGGCCACTGTGGAACGCTACGATGATCCGTTTATGGGCTGCATCGCGCGGATCAGCGGGCCGATTGCCAAGGGCGATACCGAACGGTTGGATGCGGTCCTAACCAAGATTGCCAAGGACGGTGACCAGACAAATTTTTCGTTCAGCAACGAATTCCTTGAGAGGCCGCAACAGGCTGAACATTTTGCAAAATTCACCAATTGGCAAGAAAGTTACCGTGTCTGCTTTGACAGCCCAGGAGGGTCGCTGATCGAAGGGATCGAATTGGGGAAATACCTGTTCCACAATCATGTCGGTTCGGCAGTGTCTAAGAGGGCCAGCTGTCTGTCCGCCTGCGCTGTGGCCTTTATGGGGGGCGTAGATTTCAGCGACAACGGCCTTCAGAACAACCGCGTGCTGCTTGTGCGTGGTGCCCTCGGGTTTCACAGCCCAAGCCTCATAGTGCCTGACGACAACTACAGCAAACACACTGTAGAAGTGGCCTATGGTGCGGCGCTACGCACAATGGCCGTGATTCTGCGCAATGCCGAAGCCCTGCGTTTCAAACGTAGCTTGATCGAGGCCATGCTCGCCACGCCGCCCAGCGAATTTAAGATGATTGAGACGGTGTTTGACGCCGGACGTTGGGGAATTGGCGTGGTTGGCACTGTTTACCCGGACGAGATTAACCCCATGGCGATGAGGCATGCGTGTTCAGTTGTAGAGGACTATTCTGCAACTTTTTCGTTCACCCAGCCCTTGCAGGACTATCCAGTGAATGAGCGTACCTCTAGCGACAGAGAAATGCTTTACACCGTGGATTTTCAAGTAGATGGCGAGGATCATTCAATTAAGTTCAACGGCCTGCCATTTCGGGACACCAAGTGCACAATTAGCGTACACCCGGTTTCTTCGCAGGCGGTTGCGGAATTGAAGAACGGTCTCCCTGAATGGGTGTATGCATCAGCTGGGACTATGGCACCCGGCCTGCCAGTGTGGCCCGCCTATTTTTTTCATCCGACAACGCGTTTGCGTGATCTCGCACGGGAAAGCGACCACGTATTTGAAACCCGCTCAGTTTTGACAACGCAGCCAAGGCCGATCTCAGAGAAATCTGAGTGCTATGTCTTCAAAGGACCGCAGCTGCTAGACCATGAGCCTTGTTCGGTTGAAGTCATTTTTTCAGAGGACGTTAGTCTGAAGCGAAAAACCACCGGGCGATTCACTTGGCCTTCGGGCGGCGTTACTGTGGTGGAGGACGAAGGCGTCTGGCCACCAGAGTATCGCATCAATGGAAAACCTGCCGAAAGTTTCGAGTTTTTCAAGGATCAGCCCATTTCCAACGGACCCTGTTTTGTGAATACCGCGAGCGGGAACACGTTCTGCGTAGAGTATAGGGCGTCTTTCCGCAGCTTGTGAATTCAACACCCTTTGAGGAGCGCTTCCAGCCTATTGTGCTTCTAACAGGGTCATCCAGCTGTCGCCGTAGCGTTTGTGCTCTAACAGGTCAAAGCCCTCGGGCTCGTCTTGGGCGGCGTTTTCTTCCCAGACGATCAAAGCTTCGGGCGCGATCCATCCCGCGTCACGGGCAGCGTTCAGCGCTGCTGCCCCCATGCCCTTGCCATAGGGCGGATCGAGGAAGATCAGGTCGCACGGTGCATCCGCAGGGGGCAGGCGTCGGGCGTCGCGGGCGATGACGGTGGTTTCATCAGAACAGCCCAGCAAGCGGATGTTGCCCTTGATCAGCGATTGCGCCTTTCGGCCATCATCCACAAACGTCACATGCGCCGCACCGCGCGACAGCGCCTCAAGCCCCAATGCGCCGGAGCCTGCGAACAGATCCAGCACCTGGGTGCCGTCGAAGGGGTCACCAAAGCGCCCCCCCGCCAGCATGTTGAACAGGCTTTCCCGAACCCGGTCCGTCGTGGGCCGGAGATGCGCACCCGCGTCCCCCTTGCCGATGGGTGTCAGCGCCCGCCCACGGAACCTGCCTGCCACGATCCTCATGGTTTCAGGAGGGTCTTCAGATCGGTATCCGGGTCTGAGACGGCCTTGGCATCCGGGGATTTCCCGCTTTCGATCAAACGTTTGCCGACCATATAGGCGCGGGGGTCGTTCATCGCATCCAGCGCCAACAGGGTGTCGCCCTTGAAATACCAGTACGAGACGGTGTTGCCGGTACCTTGCCGCGTCACGACCCGGTCATAGCCTGTCGACAGTCCTGCGATCTGCAATTTGACGTCATATTGATCGGACCAGAACCAAGGCCTGGCACTGTAGTCCCGACCGGCCCCCAAAATGTTATCGGCGATGCACTCGGCTTGGTCGATGGCATTGCCCACGCTTTCGAGGCGGATGCGCCCGCCCTGGTAGGGAAAGGAGGCGCAGTCGCCGGCGGCCCATATGCTGGGGTCGCTGGTCTGGCCCAAGGCATTGGTTTTTATGCCGTTGTCGATCTCTAAACCGCACGCGTCGGCCAGCTCTGTTGCTGGTGTAATCCCCACGCCAACGATCACCAAATCAAGCTCTATCTCGGTGCCATCGGTCAACACTGCGCCGGTCACGGCTGTTGCTCCGGTCAGCTGCTTGAGGCCCACCCCTTCGCGGAGGTCGACGCCATGGGCTCTGTGCAAGTCGCGGAAGTAGGCTGACGTTTCCGGGGCAGCGACACGCTGCAGGATGCGCGGGCTCATCTCGACCAATGTGACCTGCAGGCCAAGCTTGGCAGCGACCGCCGCTGCCTCGAGCCCGATGTAACCGCCACCAACGATAAGAACTTTCGCCCCCTTGCTGCAGCGCGGCGCCATGCTGTCAACGTCTTGGAGGGTGCGAACCACGTAGACGCCGTCAAGTGCGCCGCCGATCTGGTCAGGCAGGCGCCGGGGAGTCGAACCGGTGCACAGCGCAAGGTGATCATAGGCAATGCTCTGATCACCAAAAATCACCTGCCTATTGGCGCGGTCGATCCTGTCGACCGAAACATCAAGCCGCAAATCGATGCTGTTTTCGGTGTAATAGGCCTTGGGGCGGAGAAAGAGGCGCTCTTTGTCCATCTCGCCCAAAAGATAGGCCTTGGACAACGGTGGTCTTTGGTAGGGGGGCGCTGGCTCTGCACCGAGCAGAGCAATGCTCCCATCGAACCCCTTGCTGCGTAGGCGCGCCACCAGTGCTGCCCCGGCTTGCCCGCCCCCGATCACAACCACCTTTGTCATCTTCAGATCCTCTGTGTCTTCCGATTGGTCAATTCCACCTGAACGCTATATGGCGTCGAGAGGAAAACGCAATTCTAGGAGCGAAAACAACATGTCGATTTCGGTTGGAGATACCTTACCTGCCGCCACTCTCATGCGCATGGGACAAGAGGGTCCTGAAGCCGTAAGCCTGGGTGACAAGCTGACGGGTCGCAAAGTGGTCATTTTTGGACTTCCAGGTGCGTACACAGGCGTCTGCACCACCGCCCATGTGCCCAGTTTCATGCGGACCAAATCCCAGTTTGAAGAAAAAGGCGTGGACGAGATCATCTGCGTGGCCGTCAACGACCCTTTCGTGATGAAGGCTTGGGCCGAAAGTACAGGAGCGGAGGATGCCGGTCTGACGTTTCTGGGGGATCCTTCGAGCGCCTTCACAAAGGCGATCGAGATGGATTTTGATGCACCTCCCGCCGGTCTGTTGGCGCGATCCAAGCGGTATTCAATGTATGTCGAAGACGGTGTTGTGACAGCGATGAATGCCGAAGCAAGTCCGGGAGAATGTGAAATTTCGGCAGGCGAAACCTTGCTGGGTCAGATTTGATCAACACGGGTGGGCGGCTGTGCATGAAGCATGACCTGCAAATCTGCCCACCCCAATCGCAAAGCCTTTGCACGAATTTCATGCCGCTAAGCGACGCGGGTCCTTTGACGCTTTGCGCGGATGGTCGGTTGCAGATGCAACACGGTCGGGCGCAGGAGGTTGCTTGTCTCCTGTGTTTTTTTCGGCCCCATGGTTTTTAGAGGCGCTGTGTGATTTTGCCGGTATCGGTGATCCATGTGACCGTCTTGACCAGAAGGCAGCCCCCATCGTCGCAGATGCCGCTGGTTCGGCAGGCATTTGCTGAAAGGAATGCGCCAAGGGCGCATGCACGATACCTCGGGGTGCCGCCTTTGGCGGCATCCCTCAGGAGTGGGTGCGTGCTGCGATGGTTTGGATAAGATCCCGATCAGGGCTTATGCGGTCAGCGCATCCATTTTTCGCGCAAGTTTTGCATCTAGGAGGCTGAGTCCGCCTGCATCATGGGTCGAAAGCGTGACAGTGACCGTCCGGTAAACGTTGAACCATTCCGGATGATGGTTCCACTTCTCAGCCCAAAGTGCGGCCTGTGTCATCCAACCAAATGCCTCGACAAAGTTTTTGAATTCAAAGGTCTTTGTTATGGCATCCCGACCCTCGACTGCGGTCCAGCCCGTGGCTTCAAGCTCTGTCATCAGGTTCGCGCGATCTTCCTGGCTCAGTTTGTCCGTCATTCTTGTTCCTCTACCTGGTCCTTGCGAAACGGACCATAGCTGGTCAGTATCTCAATGTCTTGGCCGACGGCCGCCCGTTCGGCATCAAGGAAACGCTTCACGGCCTCGGCGAAACCCTTGTCCGCAAGCCAGTGTAGAGAATGTGTTTCAACTGGCAGATATCCGCGCGCCAATTTGTGTTCGCCCTGCGCCCCTGCTTCGACCCGTTTCAATCCATGCCGGATCGCCAGGTCAATGGCCTGGTAATAGCACGCTTCAAAATGCAGACAGGGGTGATGCTCTGTGCAGCCCCAGTACCGGCCATAAAGCGTTTCGCGTCCGATGAAATTCAGTGCGCCGGCAACATAGGTTCCGTTTCGATGCGCCATTACCAGAGCAATATCATCGCGCAAACTGTCCTGGGCAAGGTCAAAGAAAGCCCGAGTCAGGTAGGGCGTGCCCCATTTGCGTGCGCCCGTGTCCTGGTAAAAGCGCCAGAAGGCGTCCCAGTGGTGGGGGGCTATGGCCTCTCCGGTAAGGGTTTCGATCTCTCCGCCGAAGCCCTGGGCCTGCAAACGCTCTTTGCGGATGTTCTTGCGTTTGCGCGAGCTGAGGGATGTGAGGAAGTCGTCAAATGTCGTGTAACCATCATTTACCCAGTGAAACTGCTGAGAGGTGCGCCGCAGCAGGCCGATTTCCTCGCCGGCGATGGCCTCGGCTTCGCTGCAGAACGTGATGTGAAGTGAGCTGAGGTCATTGTTGGCGGCCAGTTGGACAGCCCCTTGAACGAGCGCAGTCAACCCAAGCGTTTCATAACCGGGCCGGGTCAGAAAACGGCGACCTGTTGCGGGCGTGAACGGAACCGCGATCTGAAGCTTTGGATAATAGGCGCCCCCCGCGTTTTCATAAGCATGTGCCCAGTTGAAGTCGAAGATGTATTCGCCTTGGCTGTGGCTTTTGGCATACAAGGGCGCAACGGCGATCACCTGATTATCGGATCGTGCCACCAGATACCGAGGGTCCCAGCCAGTCCCGACGCCAACTGACCCGCTGTCTTCGAGAGCCTTGAGGAAGCGGTGCGTTGTAAAAGGATCCATCGGCCTTCCATCGCGGCTTTCCGGGCACGCACAGGCATCCCAGTCCGCTTCTGGGATCTGGTGAATGGAGGGTATCGCCTCGATTTCGACTGCGTGTCCGAGGCTTTGATCGGTTCCGGGGCTTTGATCGGTCATGGGGTGCCTTTCGGGGCACAATGTGTGCGCCAATTGGCCGGGATCAAGCCAGATAGCTTTCGAAGGTCACGTTCTGAGCGATTTTTCGGGCGTTCAGTTCGTCTTGCGGTGAGCGGACCGTCCAACACAGCACATTCGCTCCCATTTTCATCACGTCGCGCACCGGTGCCGACGTCAGGTCGGTGACATTGTGGCTGATAAAGCTGCTGCCGGATCTTGCGTAATCGGGAATGTTCCGCAATTCGGTCAACCTGAGTTCAGGGATGGTATCCCATTCCTCTTTCAGGAACGAACACGTGACAAGGCCGACGGGCAGGTCAGGGCATTGCTGCGCGACCGCGGCGGTGGAATGAGGGTTGAAAGACATGACGGCGACATCGCCTGAGTAGGTTTTCAACGCATCAATCGTCGCCCGTTCCAGAGCGCCGATATTGGGGCCCAACGCGCCGTCCTGATCCTTGATTTCGATCAGAAGGGCCACCTGACCGGAGACCAATTCAAGGATCTCCTTCAGGGTCGGTATACCCTCCGTGCCGTGGCGCAGTGTGACCTGCGCCAAATCCCTGGCCGATCGCCCGGCAATCGGACCGGTTTCATGTGTCAATCGCTGCAGGTCGTAGTCGTGAAACACCATTGCCTGCCCGTCCGCCGACAACTGCAGATCAATCTCGATTCCATAGCCTTGCCGGATCGCAGCGCGTACCGCCGACCGCGAGTTTTCAGGGCGACCGGCAGTGCAATCGTGCAAGCCCCGATGAGCGATTGGGCGATCCAGAAAGGCGGGCGGCAAAGCGGGCATCAGGAAATCTCGAATATACCTTCGATTTCGACGGCAACACCAAATGGCAGCGAGGCCGCCGAAACAGCAGACCGCGCGTGCCGTCCCTTGTCGCCCAGCAACGCCACCATCAGGTCCGAGGCCCCGTTGATCACCATGGGCTGTTCCCCAAAATCTGCCGTTGAGTTGACAAAGCCGACAAGTTTGACAACGCGCACCAACCGGGACATATCTCCGCCACAGGCGGCCTTTACCTGCGCCAAAAGACTGAGTGCACAGGTCTGTGCAGCGGCTGCGCCGGCCTCGGTGTCCATGGTGTCGCCGAGCTTGCCAACGATAAATCCATCTGGCCCATTCGAGATCTGGCCAGACACGTAAAGCGTCGAACCGGTTTGAACATAGGGCACGTAATTGGCCGCTGGCGCGGGGGCATCTGGCAGGGTCAGTCCCTGCGCGGCGAGGTTGGTCTCAAAGTCCGACATGTTGGCACCTTTGTTTGATTTGGGCGGGACGCTAGGGCCGATCTGCAGAAATGGAAAGACCTGCCGGATGGGGAAATGATGAAACTCTTGGCGGCATGGCTCTGTTGCCTCAGATTTGCCGACTCCACCGAAGGTCGTCTTGATTTGACGGATCAGTGCCATTTCAGTGGTGGTCCCGATGGCAGACAGGTCATGCGATGGGCAGTGTACTTGCACCAAAGTCCTGGCGCGACATCCGCGCTTTCGTCCGCTGAGCGGATGGACGTGTCTATGCGAGTCAAGTGCGGATTATCACGGTTGTCTAGAATCGTGAAACATGCTGTGCTACGTTTAGATGGTTTAATGGAGTTCATGTAGCCTGACGTTCATGTTTCGTTAGGGGTCGCCACGTTTTGTGGTAGTGTTCGGTCGATTTTTTGAGGAACGTTATGATGAAGACAGTTTTTCACCTATTTTGCGCGGGGGCGCTGTGCCTGGCCGTCACACATGGTGCGGAGGCGCAGCAAGGCGGGTCTATCGTCGACGCGATAGTAACCGCGCTGGATCAGGGGCCAACAACACGTTCCGTCAATAATCCGGCGACTGCAATGTTGTCTGCCGACCAGTTCATTCCTCCGAACTACGATTTGCCGGCACACACGATTTATGTGCAGTTCGAACCCGGCGGACACATGATCGCATACGAAGGAATGAGTGCATTGCGCTCTATCGCGGCGGCCATGCTTGATCCGGATCTTGGGGATTTCACGTTTCAGGTTGGCGCACATATGCCAGCCGCCAATGATGCCCTGCCGATAAGTTCGCGTCGCGCGCAGATTGTCGTGGATCACCTGGTGACGTTTTACGGTATCCCGAAAGAGAATTTGATCCCGATGGGCTATGGCAACATGAAGTTGGCGAACCCGACGGCACCTGCAGACGCTCTGAATGAAAGAATTGAGTTCATCAACGTCACATCCTTGAAATAATCCAGCGAGAAGAGGTTCATCATGTCGTTTCTGAAAACACTTGCAGTGATTGTTGCTGGGTTCATCTTCGCCACGGCAGCGCATGCGAAACGCGTTGCGCTTGTGATTGGCAACAGCGCCTATCAGCATGTCTCGGCGCTGCCCAACCCGGCCAATGACGCGCGCGCCATGGCCGACAAGTTCGAAAGCCTGGGGTTTGATGTGGTCGAGGGCTACGACCTTGACCAGAATGATTTGACCCGACAGCTGCGTACCTTTGCCAGGGCCGCGAATGAGGCCGAGATCTCCGCCATTTTCTATGCGGGACATGGCATTCAGGTCAAAGGCAAAAACTACCTCGTTCCGGTGGATGCCAAGCTGAACGACAGCTTCGATTGGGAATTTGAAGTCACCCCGATCGAGGATTTCATCAAGCAGGCGCAGCGCGCCTCAGGCGCCAGCCTGGTTTTTCTGGATGCCTGTCGTGACAATCCGCTGCCATCCGAAGTGGCGCGATCACTTGGCCTGAACACCCGCAGTGCAAGTGGCCGTGGCTTGGCCCCGATCGAAGTAGAGGATCGGACCAGTGGTCTGGCGATTGCCTTCGCCACAAGTCCAGGCGATGTTGCGCTGGACGGCAGGGGAGATCACTCTCCGTTTACCGAAGCGCTGCTTAAGCACATTGGCGCGGCCAATACCGACATCAGCGTCGTCATGAACCGCGTCACCGGAGAGGTGATGGAGCTGACTGAAAAGGCGCAGCGCCCGTGGATCAACGCATCGCTGGACGGCGACTTGATTCTGAATCCTGTCGCCATTCAGGAACCGCAGCCCCAGGTTGTTGCCGCGGCACCGGTTCAGCCACAGGTCCAGACACAGGCGGCACGTGGTGCCAGCACCTTCGAAGAAGAGAAGTTCATGTTAGAGCTTGCCAAGGACAGCGGGGATCCCGCGGATTACCAAGCCTACCTTGATCTCTTCCCTCAAGGCCGGTTTGCCCAGATTGCCCGCAATGCCATCAAGCGTATCGAAGACGCTTCGGCACCGGCACAACCCGTTCAGCAGGCTGCAGTACAGCCGGTCGAGCAAGAGCCTGTTGCTGTTGCCTCGGTTGCCGTTCCAGTGAACGATGAGGCAAAACAAAAGGTAACCCGTTCGCTGGCTGCTCCGCTCAGCCTTGCGGTGACCGATCCGATGCGCATGCAGGTGGCTGATCAAAATACCGAGGTCCTGCTGAATTTGACGCGCGATCAAAAGAAATCAGTGCAGGGTCGATTGAATGCAATCGGGATAAACGTTGGTGGTGTTGATGGGTCATGGGGGCGCAAAACCAGAGCGGGCATCCAGCAATGGCAGGTCCAGAATGGTCTTGTGGGCACAAGCTATCTGAATGCCACCCAGTATCAGTTGCTTGTTGCCAACTCAGAGATTCAATATCAATCCTGGCTGGCAAGCCGCCCGGCGCGGGTTTCCCAAGGTGGATCATCACGGGTGTCCAGTGGTGGTACTGTACGGCGCAGGTCAAGCAGTGGCGATGCGGCCGCCGCCGCATTTTTTGGTGGACTTGTCGGGGGTATCTTGGGAAGCCGCTAAGCCCTTGCCACAGTATGGATAGGCCGCTCCGAACAAACGGGGCGGCCATTTTTGTGCCCGCGACAGCACGTTACGTCGTCCGCCGACGCATCATTTGCGCTAGTCGTTGTCCGAATACAGACCTTGCGCTGGGGGCGACAGCGCCGCGCCTCAGTCTGTCAGGCTACTGGCCAGGCGCATCAGTCCAATCGCCTCTTGCCGATACCCAAAGGGGTCCGTCCCGCGGGTGTCGGTTGCAAGGCCAATGGCATCATCAATCGACCAGTCACCCATCAGGTCTGATCCGCGCAGGATCTGTCCGAAGCCCGCGATCGCGATGCCGAACCGTGCATCCTGTGAGATTTCGTCCATGTCGGCCAGGATTGGGGTTTCGATCAGCTGGCTCTCCTCAACGCCGGGTGTCTTGTGGCGCAGGCGCAGGAAGCCCAGTTCGCTCGGATCGCGCCCCTCGGTCGCCGCGCCATATCGAAGCGGGTCCGTCAGACGGGCGTCAGACCCCACGGGCGTGACCTCGTAGATCGCGGTGACCTGATGGCCTGCGCCAATGTCCCCGGCATCCACCTTGTCATTGTTGAAATCCTCGCGTTTCAGCGCACGGGTTTCATAGCCGATCAGCCGGTATTCGGCGACGGCGGCGGGGTTCCACTCGACCTGGATCTTCACGTCATCGGCAATCGGGAACAGCGCGCCCGACAGCTGGTCGACCAGCACCTTTTGTGCCTCGCTCAGCGTATCGATGTAAGAGGCCGTGCCGTTGCCGTTCTGCGCCAGCGCCTGCATCGTGGCGTCGTCAAGGTTGCCGCGCCCAAAGCCAAGCACGCTGAGATATGTGCCGCTGTCGCGCTTGTCCGCGATGTAATCCTTCAGCGCTTCGGGGTCGCTCAGCCCGACGTTGAAGTCTCCATCCGTGGCCAGAATCACGCGGCTGACCTGCCCGTCCTCGGCCATCTCGGCGGCGGTGGCATAGGCCTGTTGCAAACCCGCCTGTCCGGCGGTGCTGCCACCGGCATCCAGCGCCTCTAAAGCGGCCAGGATCTTGGCCCGCTCGCGCGCCGGTGTCGGATCCAGAACGCGTCCGGCACTGCCCGCATAGGTCACGATTGACACTTCGTCTTCGGGCCGCAGCTGTCCCAACATCAGTCGAAAGCTCTGTTTCAGAAGCGGCAGTTTATTGGCCTGGTTCATCGAGCCGCTGGTGTCGATCAGGAAGACCAGGTTCAGCGGCGGGCGTTCTGTCACCTGTGCGCCTTGCAGCGCGATGTGGACCAGTTGCGTGCCCTCGTTCCAGGGCGTGTTGGTCACGCTGACGGTTGGTCGAAAGGCTTGACCAGTCTGCGGCGCGGCGTAGTCATAGGGAAAATAGTTGATCATTTCCTCGATTCGCACGGCCTCGACAGGAGGCAAACGGCCCGCCATCAGAGAGTTGCGGACCACCGCGTAAGAGGCCGTATCGACGTCGATCGAAAAGGTTGAGACAGGGTCTTCGGCTGTCACCTTCAGCGGGTTGTCGTCAGCATTGGCAAAGGTTTCGGTGTTGATCTCGGGCGCGATGATCGCCGGCTCGGCGGTGAGTGCCGGCGCCAAGCCGCGCGGCGCGGATCTGGCGACCGGTTGCGCCGAGGGACGTGCGCGCATTTCGACGGCATCGAGTGAGATTTCGGCGGCTTCCTCGACGACAACGGTTTCAGCCAATCCGGGCTCAAACTCAACGTCCAGATCAGTGTGAATATCGGGTGAGTCCGATCCTTGACCCAAAATTGCTTGTTCGGCATCGCCGCTGAGTTCAACTTGCGTTTCTTGACTGGAATTGCCCGAAAAGCTCGTCAGCCCACCCAGCGGCCCGTTTGAGACGCTATCGCCGGAAAACTGCGGAAAGACGGCGATCATGGCCACGGCGACAATTGCCGTGCTGCTGACCAGGGCGCCGCGCAGGGGGAAATTGGCAAACATGTGAATGACTCCTCTGAAAAGCCCCTTATCGGAGCGAACAGAGCTGAGACGCCGCTTATCCTTTGATCCTTGGAGGTCGTCGAAATTTTTTTGCGCAAGGACGAGGTTTTCCGCCTTCCGCGCCGGGTCGGCCTGCGGAGTGGCGGCCTGCATCAGGTCTTTGAGGTCGTCGAGATCGTCGCTCATTCAATTCCCTCTTTCATCTTGCGCAGGCGCGTCTTCGCCTCTGAGATACGCCAGCTGACGGTGCCTTCCGAGACGCCCAGGATGTCGGCAGCCTGTGCGTGGGTCAGGTCATCAAGCACCAAAGCCAGGGTGTCACGCAGATCGTTTGGCAAAGCGCGGATCATCGTCTGCAAACCGATAATCTTCCGCGCATCTTCGTCATTGGCGGCCCGGCGGTTGGTTTCCCAATCGCCCCAGCCTTCGGCGGCCCGGGCGTGAGTCGTCTGTCGCCGACGCCGGTCATGAGCGGCGTTCACGGCCACGCGATACAGCCAGGTCGTCACTTTCGCCTGGCCCTGAAAGCTGCGCAACTTGGCGGGCAGGGCGGCGCAAATGTCCTGCGTCAGGTCTTCGGCCTCTGCCCGGCTGCCGGTCAGACGAAAGGCCAGCGCAAACAGTCGATCATAGACGCGCTCTAACAGCGCGGCAAAGGCCGCGCGGTCGCCTTTTGCCGCGGCCAGTGCCAGGGACTCGTCGCTTACATCCATTCGCATCACAAGACTTGGACGCAGGCCGCGGGTCAATCCTTGGAATCAGTTTTCAAAATCCACAACGATCAGGAAAGTGCAGGTTCACATGGGGTTTGCGCTGTTGCAGGTGACAACAGCTGGCTCGTGAAAGACAAATCTGAAAAGCCAGATTGGAAAAGCAGACAGTGATATGGCGCGCCGCGTCGGCGAGCCTGTGACGGCCTTGTCCGGATTTACGTCCAAGCCCCGATTTCTGCCCCTTGCGCGACGCGGGCTGTTGACCTGTTCATCATCGTCCGGGTGCATCGGCCGGAGCACGAAGACATGGCGCGGTCGTCGATAGCTGTTTCAGGTGTGGCGTGCACCGCGCTGCCCCTCGGATGATTTTCCTGTGGGCCAGGTGCCGGGCTTTGTGCGTGTGATCCGAGGTCGGAAATCTGAGGTCGCTGTGCACCTAAATCAGGTGTCGTCTATGGCATCCGCATGCAGATGTCGTTCGCCGCGCGCTGCGGCCAGGGCGATTTGCTTTTGACGCTCCCGGAAACGCGCCTTGTCTTCGTCCGAGGTCTGATCAATACACAGATGGCATGATACGCCGTGTTCGTACTCGGGCCGCTCTTGATCTGTTGGCAGAATCGGATGACGGCACGCGTGACACAGGATGTGCGGGCCCTCTACCAACCCATGGCCGACTGAAACACGCCCATCAAAGACAAAGCATTCGCCCTGCCAGGTGCTGTCTTTTTGCGGGACCTCTTCGAGGTATTTCAGGATGCCGCCTTTCAGGTGATAGACATCTTCCACCCCTTGGCTCATCAGGTAGTTGGTTGATTTCTCGCAGCGGATACCGCCTGTGCAGAACATTGCGATGCGCTTGTTGTGAAAGCGATCCTTGTTGGCTTCCCACCAGGCCGGAAACTCGCGGAAGGTCTCGGTCTTGGGGTCCAGAGCGCCATCAAAGGTCCCGATGGCCACCTCATAATCGTTGCGGGTGTCAATCACGGCGACGTCAGGGCTCTGAATCAACGCGTTCCAATCCGCGGGGTCGACGTAATGCCCGACAGAGGCCTTTGGATCGACATCGGGCTGACCCATCGTGACGATCTCTTTTTTTACGCGCACCTTCATACGGGCAAATGGCCGGTCTTGCGCAGTTGACAGCTTCCACTCGATATCCGCGCAGCCGGGCAACATACGGATGTGGTCCAGCAGCGCATCGACCCCGGCCTGGGGGCCGGCCACGGTGCCGTTGATACCTTCGTGCGCCAAAAGAAGCGTGCCCGTCACCGCCTGGTCACGGCACACCTCAAGCAAGGGCGCACGCAGGGCGGCAGGGTCGTCGAAGCGGGTGAAGTGATAAAGAGCGCAGACGGTGAACATGGCATTCCGATAGGCAAAGTTGTGGGACGCGTTGCCCGTCTATTCTGCCGCAATCGCAAGACCATGTACAACCGCTGTAAATACTTCGGCTGTCAGAGGCTGCGCATCGGGCAATCTGCCTTGAATGGCGTCGCGAACAGGCATCAACAGGCTTGAGCCGCCAACATAGACAATCTGGTCGATACTGTCTGCGGTGCATCCCGCCTTGGTCAGCGTGTCAAGCGCGCAGGTGGCGATCTCGTGGCCATAGCTTGCCAGTTCGGCGGTCAGTGCGGCCTTGGGCAGGTCGATGGTCAGACCCCGCTCCACCACTTCAAGCGCGATTTGTCCGATTTCTGTACTGTTGGCCGATATTTTGCCAGCTTCGACAGCATAGGCGACGTCGTGGCCAAGATGGAATTCCAGTACCTCTGCCAACCGTTCGAACAGACGCGGGTCCCGGGCCAGCCGGCACCAGCGGCGCACATCCCGTAACAGGGCGGCGTCGTAGACAAAGGGGATTTTTTCCCAGCTCGCCAAGTCATTGAACAGGGACTGTGGCGCCATATGAGTTTTGCTGCCGAGTTCGGCCCCAATCAACGCGCGGTGGCCAAGTTGCGGCATCGCATGAGCGAGGCTGAGTGCTGTATCAAAATCTGTCCCGCCAAGGCGCAGACCACCGCTGCCAAGCACATGTGTCTGTCCGTCCACTCTGTCGAAGACCGTAAAGTCCGAAGTGCCGCCACCAATATCGACGATCAACATGCGCCCTGAACCGCCGACCGCCAATGCCGCGGCCTCTGGTTCTGCCAGAAACTCAACGGTTTGAAACCCGGCCAGTCTGTAGGCTTCGGTCAGGTCCTCCAGCGCGTGCGCGTCGCGTTCGGCAGAGGCCGAGTGAAAATGGATCGGACGCCCGGACAAGGCTGCATCGAACCTGAGCCCGGTGTGGGTTTCGGCGCGGATGCGAATCTCTGCAAGAAATCGTGCGATCACCTCGATGAGTGTCAGCTGCTCTCCCATGAGGCGCCGGGGTTCGCGTGCAAGCGGTGTGCCCAGCACCTTTTTCAGCCCACGCATGAACCGGCCTTCGGTGCCCTCTGTCAGCGCCCGCGCTGCGGCGCTTCCATAGACATAGCGCTTGTCTGCCCCGTCAATGAAGACGGCCGTTGGCAGCGTTGCCGCGCCAGGCTCTAGTGGGATTGCATAGGGGCTTGCGCCGGCCATCACGCCGACGCCGGTATTGGAGGTGCCAAAGTCTATGCCAAGACGCGCCATATCAGCCTCTGGGGAATGGAAAGGCGCGCCAGCTATCAGAGCACACCGACAGGCGCAACCGTCAGATCTACATATCGCCCAGAACTTCGGCAATTGCACGGTGCGTCATTCGTGCAAGGGGGCGATCTGAGTGCCGATAACGTGCCAAAGCCACAACACCTGCATACAGTGCCCAGCCCATGCCGCGCATGAGCGTGTCGTCGTCCAGCCCGCATTCGCGCAGGAAAACCTCGCGCTGTGTCCGCTCAAACAGCAACCATCCCGGCATCAGATCGACCGCAGGATCGCCGCGCGCAAACAGGCCAAAGTCGATAACGGCAGCCAGATCGCCATCACGCGCCAAAAGGTTGCCGGTATTCAGGTCGCCATGAAGCCACATCGGCGGACCGGTCCAACTGGGTGTGCCCAGTGCCGCGTCCCAGACCATCAGCATCTCGCGGGTGTCAAAAAGATCCCCGAGCTGTCCAATCGCCTCGGTTGCGACTTCGTTCAGTCGGTCCAGGGGGGCGCCTCGATTCCGGTTGGCTGATCCGGCAATCGGGCCGGCCTGGCCTGGCATGGCCCGCAACGCCCGTGTGAAGGCCGCAAGGTCCTTTGCGGCCTGTGTCGGACTGCGCAGGGATGCAAGATCGGCACGACGTCCGGGGATCCATGTCATCACCCCCCAAGGCCAGGGATAGCCCTCGCCCGGATCCCCCAGAGCCACGTAATCGGGGATCTGCAAAGGCAGGTCCGTCATATGTGCCAACCATTCGGCTTCGCGCCGAAGAAGGCCCACCGCAGAGGGCCGACGCGGAAAGCGCAGGACATGCTGGAAGCCAAGGCGAAACATCCAGTTGTCAGCCCCCGAAGATGCCAGTGGGCGCACTTGCTGGCCTGCGAATTCAGGAAACTGGCGGTCAACAAGTCGCGTTGCCTGCGCCGTCGAGAGTGTCACTTGGTCGTGCGTCATGGGCAGTTTCAGAGCCTTGGCCTTGACGGGTGTTTCCCACAGGCATACCGAATTCCAAGACACATTGCCCGCCAAAATGAGAGGAGCTCTGCCATGCAAGCCTTGATTGTCGTCGACATTCAGAATGATTTTTGTCCAGGCGGTGCCCTTGCCGTCGAACACGGCAATCGGATTGTTGCTTCAGTCAACGCGATGATGACGAACTACGACGCGGTCATTTTCACCCAGGATTGGCACCCTGCTGATCATTCAAGTTTTGCCAGCCAGCACGATGACAAGGGCCCTTATGAGGTGACACAGATGCCTTATGGGCCGCAGGTCCTCTGGCCGGACCATTGCGTTCAGGGCACCCAGGGCGCGGCGTTCCATTCCGATCTGGAGACCCGTCACGCCGATCTGATTATCCGCAAAGGGTTTCGGCGTGAGATCGACAGCTACTCGGCATTTTTCGAAAATGATCACACCACGCCTACCGGGCTTGATGGATATTGCAAATCACGTGCCATCACTGACCTGACATTTGTTGGTTTGGCAACAGACTTTTGTGTCGCGTATTCAGCCATGGATGCGGCCGCCTGTGGGTACAAGGCCACGGTTCACCTGGCATCGTGCCGGGCGATTGATCTGAATGGCTCTTTTGACAAGGCGTGCGATGATATGAAAAATGCAGGTGTAACGCTGCTGTAACAAGTTCACGTGCTTGCAAAAAATTAACGATCGGTGCCGTATGCATGCAACGCACAGATCCGGATCGACTGTTGAATGCCAGCCGTTGACATCGCCACAGACACTAAACTAGCTGAATTTGAGTCACGGCATAGCCGATTTGGCCTTATTCGGCGGTACGCCCGCGCGCGATGGCAGCAATTGCCAGCCCGCCTGTTGATGGCAGCTGTTGGTGTGGCGCTGGTCGGGATCTTGATCTCTTACGCATTGGCGGGCGTCACATTGATCCTGGTGGCCGTCGGCGAAAGCATTGACCTTTTTATGCTGGCAAAAACCCGGCGTCATGCTGCCGACACCCGGGAAGTTGGAATGTGGGTTTTTGTCACCTCGGCCTCGGCGGCGTTGCATGCGCTGAGTGTCACTGCCTGTTTCGCGCTGACCTACGCAACCCGGCCTGATCCGGCAGTGGCATTTTTTGTTATTGCCTTGCTGTTTGGTATGGCAATCGGGGATTTGATGCTGATCGCATACCACCGGATTGCGACCTTGGCGCGGTTGGCCATTTACAGTGTGACACTGGCGGTGTTTTTCCTCTACCAGTATTTTGGCCTGACACATCGAGGGGACGACCTTTGGTTCGAACTCGTAGGCGTCGTTGTGTTGGCATATGTACTGTGGTCCTGTGCCCGTGGGCTTGAGCGCACGACACTGAGCGGTTTTGACACGCGCAGGCGTCTTTTGATACGTCAACAAGAGATCGAGCAAACCGCGATCGATCTGAAAGCTGCGCAGGCCGAAAATCGCCAGTTGGCGCTTGTGGCGCGTCACGCCAATGACAGCGTCGTCGTGGCGCAGGTCGATGGGTCCATTGTGTGGGTGAACACAGCATTCACGACAATGACGGGTTACCGTTTTGATGAGGTGATCGGCCGACCTGTCGGGGATGTGTTGAATGGCCCGGAAACGAGCCGGCACACGATTGACCGGATAAAGCGCGCGATAGAGGCCTCTGAGCCATGTCGCACAGAGATCCTCAACTACACGAAATCAGGTGAAAAGATCTGGGTCGACACCAACATTGTGCCCGTGCTCGAAGATGATGGCACGTCTGAGATAGTCATCGCGATAGAACGCGACGTGACCACCGTCCGGCGTCAAGTGGATGCGCTTGCACAGGCCACCCAAGATGCTCGGGCGCGGGCCGATGATCGGTCCGCCTTTGTTGCAAGCATGCGTCAGGAAATTCGCACGCCGGTGACCGGTATTCTGGGGATGGTATCCGCATTGTCGCGCGCGCAGTTGCCCCCTGATCAACAGGAACAAATCGACACACTTCACGCGTCGGCGGACGCATTGTTGCAAGTTCTTGATGATGTGTTGGACGTTGCGCGGCCTGGGCAAGGACAGGTTCCAATCGAGGACAAGGTCTTTTCAGTATCGGCTTGCATCAAGTCAGCTGTCCTGTTGATGCGCCCTTTGGCTTTGGAAAAGGGGCTGACCCTCGATCTGTCTTTCAACGGAGCGGCATCGGCATCGGTCAAAGGGGATCCGGGGCGCCTGCGTCAAATCCTGTTGAACCTTGTCGGTAATGCCATCAAGTTTACCGAGGCCGGTGGTGTTTCGGTCGCTGTCGCGGCAAGAAAGACCGCCGCGCGATTGGACCTTGAGGTGGACGTGCGCGATACCGGTCGCGGTGTGGATCCCTCTCGGGCGGATGCGATATTCAATGCACACGAGCACATGGGTGGCGGGTCGGATGGGGGCGCGCGCAGTACCGGTAGGGGGCTGTCGATTTCCCGGGGTCTCGCCCGCAGAATGGGCGGCGACGTGACCTATAAAGCCTCTGAGGGGCTGGGATCTGTATTCACCCTAGCCTTGTCTTTGCCGCGCCCATCCGATGCCTTGTCGTCTGATGCGACCGACACCGATCTGCCCGAAACCACATCTGACAGATCCGTGGTGGTCCCGACCGGGGTGCGGATTGTTGTTGCAGGTGCTGCTGAGACAGAGCGCAGAACGCTGCAAGAGATCTTTCGTGCCGTTGGGGCGAAAGTTGCGTTCGTGGCCGATGGATATCAGGCGGTTGAACAGACCGTTGCGCAAAGACCGGATGTTGTGCTTCTGGATCTGCAACTGCCACAACTGAACGGCATCGAAGTTGCTAAAAACCTGCGTGCCATGCACATTCCACAGCCGCGTATCATCGGCATGGCGGTTGAGACATCACCCAACGATCGCGCCTATGGGCTTGCCGCCGGAATGGACGCCGTATTGCTGAAACCTGTGAACCGGCAAGAGCTGGTTTCTGAACTTTCCGATATCGATCCTAGCCAGAAACCGCTTGGACCCGACGACATGATTCGCGTATCAGGTTGAGGACCTGACCGCGAGGATGCGACGTGGATATTGCAACACGAGTGTGGAACCACAAATGGAAGATCGACCCGATCGTCCGCTCTTTGATCGATACAGATTTCTATAAGCTGCTGATGTGCCAATCTGTGTTCCGCAACAAGCCGGACACGCAGGTTGTATTCAGTTTGATCAATCGTTCGGACAAGGTTCCATTGGCGCGCCTGATTGATGAGGGCGAATTACGGGAACAATTGGATCATGTGCGCTCGCTCTCGCTGACCCGCGGCGAAAGCACTTGGCTGCGCGGCAACACATTCTACGGCAAGAGACAAATGTTTCGGCCCGATTTCATGGAGTGGTTTGAGGGCTTGCGCTTGCCGGATTATCACCTGCAACGTGTGGGTGACCAGTACGAGCTTACATTTGAAGGTGCCTGGCCCGAGGTCATGATGTGGGAAATCCCGGCGCTGGCGATCCTAATGGAACTGCGCGGTCGCGCTGTGTTGCACGACATGAAGCGCTTCGAATTGCAGGTGCTTTACGCCCGTGGCATGACCAAACTTTGGGAGAAGATTGAGCATCTTCGCAAACTTCCCGATTTGCGCATCGCGGATTTTGGAACACGCCGCCGTCATTCCTTTCTATGGCAGGACTGGTGTGTCCAGGCCATGACCGAGGGTCTGGGCGATCGGTTTGCTGGAACCTCGAATTGCCTGATTGCAAAGAACCGCGATCTGGAGGCGATTGGCACCAACGCGCATGAATTGCCAATGGTCTACTCTGCTTTGGCAGACAGCGATCAGGAACTCGCCCATGCGCCCTACGACGTTCTTGCTGATTGGCAGGAAGAGCACGATGGCAATTTGCGTATTATCCTGCCCGATACCTATGGAACCAGGGGGTTTTTGCAAAACGCGCCTGACTGGTTGGCCAGTTGGACGGGTATTCGCATCGACAGTGGGGATCCGGCCGCGGGGGCAGAGACTGCAATCGACTGGTGGCAGAGCCGGGGCGAAGATCCGCGTCAGAAGCTTGTGATTTTCTCAGATGGGCTCGACGTGACCAAGATCTCAGAGCTGTATACCCAGTTCCACGGCAGGGTGCGTGTCAGCTTTGGTTGGGGCACGCTTCTGACCAATGATTTCATAGGGCTTAGCCCGGACAACCGGCTTGCGCCATTCAGTCTGGTCTGCAAGGCGGTCAATGCCAACGGGCGGCCAACGGTCAAGCTGTCGGACAATCCGAACAAGGCCATGGGGCCAGCCGATCAGGTCGCTCGGTACAAGCGCGTTTTCGGTGTTGGCGCCCAAGACCGGCTAGAGGTGGTTGTCTGACGGCCACACCCCCTGAAATTTTCAGCTGATAGCGATAACAAGTCGCATCCATGCACGGCCCGGCCCTACGGTAACAACACGCATTGCCGAGGGAGATTTGACGATGACGAGACTGATTAGGGCCAATGAACTCAGTCGCCAGACCATGGCGTTCGTTCTGGCAGGTGGCCGTGGAAGCCGGCTGAAAGAGTTGACCGATCGCCGGGCCAAACCAGCCGTCTATTTTGGTGGCAAGACGCGCATCATCGATTTTGCGCTGTCGAATGCGATGAACTCGGGCATTCGGCGCATCGGTGTTGCCACGCAATACAAAGCGCACAGCTTGATCCGTCACCTGCATCGCGGCTGGGGCTTTTTCCGCGAAGAACGTAACGAATCAATGGATATTCTTCCTGCGTCTCAGCGCGTGACAGAACGCGACTGGTATCTTGGAACCGCCGATGCGGTGACACAGAATATCGACATTATCCAGGATCTGCCGGTCAAATATATGCTGATCCTAGCTGGTGATCACATCTACAAGCAGGACTACTCGGTCATGCTTGAACAGCATGTGAATTCAGGCGCCGATGTCACTGTGGGTTGCGTCGAAGTTCCCGTCGCAGAGGCGACCGGTTATGGGGTCATGGATGTTGATGCCAATGACAAGATCATTGATTTTGTGGAAAAGCCTGCCGATCCGCCCGAAATGCCGGGCCGACCTGGATGGGCCCTTGCCAGTATGGGGATCTATGTTTTTTCGACTGAGGTTCTGTTTGACTTGCTGCGCGACGATGCGGCCCGTCCCGATACTGAGCATGACTTTGGCAAAGATATCATTCCACGTCTGGTGCGCGAGGGTCGTGCGATGGCGCATGCCTTTTCCAAGTCCTGTGTGCTAAGCGGTGATCAAACCCAACCCTATTGGCGTGATGTTGGGACGGTCGATGCCTTTTGGAAGGCCAACCTTGACCTGACAGATTTTGAGCCCGAGCTGGACCTCTACGACCAGAACTGGCCGATCTGGTCCTACTCTGAGATCTCACCTCCCGCAAAGTTCGTGCACAACGAAGATGGACGTCGGGGCATGGCGGTGAACTCTTTGGTGTCGGGCGGATGCGTTGTGTCGGGCGCCAAGCTCGATCGGTGCCTGCTGTTTACCGGTGTCCGCGCAAACTCCTATTCAGAGCTCAACAATGTTGTGGCCTTGCCCTACGTGGACATCGGGCGCGGCGCGCAGCTCAGCAACGCTGTGGTGGATCGAGGTGTTCAAATTCCACGCGGTTTGGTTGTCGGGGACGATCCAGAGGACGACAAGAAGCGTTTTCGCGTGACAGATGACGGTACCTGCCTCATCACACAGCCTATGATAGACGCCTTGGAGACATAGACCTTTGAACGTCCTCAGCATCGTTTCGGAATGCGCACCTTTTGCCAAGACAGGGGGGCTGGCTGATGTGGCCGGCGCGCTGGCCAAAGCCCTTGGGCCTTTGGGATGCAAGTCACAGACCCTGATGCCGGCATACCCGGCTTTGAAGCCCTTGGCCGAAAAGGGCCGGCAGATCGCCAGTTTCGACAGGTTGATGGGCGGCCCGGCCCGAATCCTGCGGGTGCGCGCTTCGGGGGTGGACCTTCTGCTGCTGGATGCGCCGCATCTGTTTGACCGGCCTGGTCACATATACCTTGACGCCAGTGGCAAGGACTGGTCCGACAATCATTTGCGGTTCGGTGCCCTATGCAAGGCGGGGGCTGAAATTGCACTGGGACGTCTTCCGGATTGGCAACCAGACGTCGTGCACGCACACGACTGGCAGGCGGGACTGGTGCCACTGTATTTGCGTCAGGCCGGATCCGCTCTGCCTGTGGTAACCACCATCCATAATATCGCCTTTCAAGGCATTTTCCCGCCCTCGGTCATGGCCCCGCTGGCCTTGTCATCGGCCCATTTTACCGTCGACGGCTTTGAATACTGGGAAAAGGTCAGTTTCTTGAAGGCTGGGCTGGTCTATGCGGACCATATCACAACCGTCAGCCCCACCTATGCACATGAACTGTTGATGCCGGATTTCGGTATGGGTTTCGAAGGCCTTTTGGGCGCGCGCGCCGGGCGGTTGTCCGGCATCTTGAACGGCATCGATGTCGAGGATTGGAACCCCGCGACCGACCCTCGGATTGATGCGAACTACAGCACGCGGTCAAAGAAAGGCAAAGTGCGCAATCGCATTGCGCTGGCCAGATCTTTCGGTGTTGAGCTGCCCGAAGACGCTCCGCTTTTTGGTTTGGTCAGTCGGCTGACGTCGCAAAAAGGACTGGATCTTATGGTCGAGGCCACACCCCATCTTTTGGCCCGCGGGGGCGCTTTGGTGGTGTTGGGATCAGGAGACAAGGCGCTTGAGCGTGCCTTTGCAGATTTGGCAACAGCGCATCCGGGTCGCGTTGGGTTTGACACGCGCTTCGACGAAGGGCTGGCCCACCAGCTGCAGGCAGGGTCTGATGTCATGCTGGTGCCGTCCCGCTTTGAACCCTGTGGTCTGACGCAGCTTTGCGCCCTGCGCTACGGAACGATCCCACTGGTTTCCTTGACAGGGGGATTGGCTGATACTGTGATCAACGCCAACCCGGCCGCTTTGGCCGCCGGATGTGCGACCGGGTTCCAGTTTTCGCCGGTAACAAAGGGGGCTTTGATCCACGCTTTGGATCGGTGCTTTGACACCTACGCCGATCCTGTGGCCTGGAAAAGACTGGTATCCAATGCGATGGCGCAGGATGTCAGCTGGTCGACCTCGGCCGCGCGGTATGCAGCACTGTATAAAGAGCTTGCGTCGGCACATGACTGAGTATCCCCTCGCAGAAGGCCGACCGGCGCCGCTGGGCGCAACTGTGGACGCGCAGGGTGTCAACTTTGCAATCTTCTCAGAGCATGCTCACAAGGTCGAGCTCTGCCTCTTCTCAGAGGATGGCCAGACCGAGCTTGCCCGGATATCCTTGCCGGAACGGCGCGGGCCGGTCTGGCACGGGCATGTCGCGGGTATCGGAGCAGGACAGCTTTATGGCTTTCGTGCCCACGGTCCCTGGGCGCCACTGCAGGGACATCGGTTCAATCCGACAAAGTTGCTGGTCGATCCTTATGCACGCGCCTTTCACGGTGACTGGCACCATGTACCTGAAACGCTGGGCAATGACCCGGCGCAGGATGATTTGATGCCCAGCTTTGCCGACAGCGCGCCTTTCGTGCCCAAATGTGTCGTGTGCGCTACCGATACATTTGACTGGCAGGGCGACCGTCACCTCTTCCATCGTTGGTCCGATACGGTGATCTACGAGGCGCATGTCAAAGGGCTGACCCAGCGCCTTCCGGGCATTCCCGATGCGTTGCGTGGCACCTACGAAGCGCTGGGCCATCCTGTCGTCATTAAACACCTGAAGGCCCTGGGCGTCACCGCGATTGAGCTGCTGCCTGTGCATGAAATGCTGGACGAGGGATTTCTGGCCGACCAGGATCTGAAAAATTATTGGGGCTATAATTCAATCGGGTTCTTTGCCCCCGCCGCGCGATACTTTGGTCCAAACGGACGTGATGGCTTCAAGATGATGGTTCGCGCGCTGCACGCTGCCGGGATCGAGGTGTTGCTGGACGTGGTCTACAACCACACGGCCGAGGGCAACCACCTTGGCCCAACGCTCAGCTTTCGCGGTTTGGACAATGCCTCCTACTATGTTCTGAACCGTGGACAGCAGCATCGCTATGCAAATGACACCGGGACCGGCAACACCGTGCGTGCTGCACATCCGATGGTTCTGCGGCTGATCCTTGACAGTCTTCGGTTCTGGGTAACAGAGATGCATGTCGACGGATTTCGCTTTGATCTGGCCACGACCCTTGCACGAGAAGAGCATGGCTTTGCCGCAGATGGAGGCTTGATGGATGCCCTGCGCCAGGATCCTGTTCTCAGCACTGTGAAACTTATCGCCGAGCCCTGGGATGTTGGGCCAGGCGGGTATCAGCGCGGGGCCTTTCCGCCCGAGTTTTCCGAGTGGAATGACGCCTATCGTGATACGGTTCGTCAATTCTGGCGTGGGGACGCGCACACGGCGCAGGGGTTGGCCAGTGCCTTGCTGGGCTCTGCGGATGCCTTTGATCATTCGGGTCGGCGGCCGCGTGCAAGCGTCAACCTTGTCACGGCGCATGATGGGTTCACACTGGCCGATCTGACCAGCTACAACCACCGCCACAACCATGCCAACGGCGAAAACAATGCCGATGGGCACCATGCCAATTTTTCCGAGAATTGCGGGGTCGAGGGCGATACCGACATTCCAGAGGTGCTTGAAAAGCGCGCCCTGCGACGACGCAATATCCTTGCGACGCTGTTTTTCAGCCAGGGGGTCCCGATGCTTTTGGCTGGGGATGAACTTGGCCATAGCCAACACGGCAACAACAATGCCTATAATCAGGACAACGAGACCAGTTGGATAGACTGGAGCCAGGCGGATGAAGGCCTGCTTGCCTTTGCGCGCCGCACGATCGCCTTTCGCAAGGATCACCCGTCCCTGCGGCAGGAACATTTTCTGCATGCACAGAAACGGCCAAGTGACGGTTTGCCGGATGTTTCTTGGCATGGGCTTGATGGCGGCCCGGTAAACTGGCGTGATCCATTATTGGACGGGTTTCAGGTGGTTCTGCGCAGTGCTGCGGAAGCGCCCGCATATTATGACAGCGGCGATGTGGTGCTTTTGGCGATCAACGGGCACACCGATTCCCAGGTGGCTGTTCTGCCTCTGCCGGAACAGGGCTTTTGCTGGATCCGCGCACTGGACACTGCCGCGCCTCAGACCAAAGAGCATGAAGCGCAGGCCAAGGAGCCTATGGCGCCGACCTCGATGGTGGCCTTTTACAGGTCTGCGGTATGACCACATCTGCTTTTCAAGCCTTGGCAGACCATGTTGGCATCGTCGCAGAATATACCGATTTCCACGGTCACAGGGTGACAACAGGGCGCGCAACTCAAGAGGCCCTGCTTGCGGCCTTTGGCATCACGGCCAAGACCGAGGTCGAAGCCCGCCGCGCGTTGGACATATTGACAGAAGATCAGGCCGCACGGGTCCTGCCGTTTTGTCTGGAGATCAATGCCGGCCAAGCCCATCCGCTTGAGATCACGGGCAACTGGACGGTGACCCTTGAGACAGGTGATGTTCGTGTGCTTGGCAGTGATCCTGAATGCCTGCCGCCCTTGCCGGTAGGCATTCATAACCTGTCCCGCAGCTGTGATGGTCAAACATGCTGGCTTTTGGCGCGGCCCCGGGTGGCGCCATCGCTGCAGTCCTTGACTGGACAGGACAAGGTTTGGGGGGCGATCGGGGCGATTTACGCGCTTTCATCTCGCCGAAATGCAGGCTTGGGCGATTATCGCGATTTGGCGGATGCGGCTGGTGCGCTGGGCGGGCATGGGGCTGCGTTTCTTGGGATAAACCCGGTGCATGCCATGGGTGTGGCCGCTGACGCAGGTTTGATCAGCCCATATTCGCCGTCACATCGCGGGTTTGCCAATACCTGGCACATTGCCCTTGATGACCTTGAACGGTTCGGTGGATGCAATGTGCCCGGAACGGGCACTTTGCCTGACGGGGTGGTGGATTACCCGGCCAGTCATATTGCGCGGGCCGAAGCGTTTGAGGCGTCATGGCACGTCGCCAAGGGACTGTCATTGCCCAAGCTGGTCTCTTTTCGGGATGCCGGAGGCACGCAGCTTGCCCGATTTGCGCTTTTCGAAACCCTGAGCGAGACACAGGGAGGGGATTGGCGTTATTGGCCGGCCGAGTTCAAGGATCCCGACAGCCCGGCCTGTCGTCAGTTTGCAGATCAAAATGCTGACCGCATTGCCTATCACATCTGGTTGCAATGGATCGCGCAGACCCAAGTGTCAGAGGCGCAGGCTGCCGCGCGGGCCAATGGCATGGCTTTGGGGCTTTATCTTGATTACGCCGTTGGGGCCCGTCCGGGTGGGGCTGAAACCTGGATGGGCGGGTCCAGTCATTTGCAGGGTGTCAGCCTGGGGGCGCCGCCCGATCCGGTCAGCAGTACCGGTCAGACATGGGGGCTGGCGCCCTTGTCGCCTTTTGGGCTGCGCCGTACCGGGTACCGAGCGTTTGCAGCGCTGTTGCGCGGGGTGATGCGGCAATGCGGGATGATCCGCATCGATCATGTGCTTGGCTTTTTCCGCGCCTTCCTAATCCCTGAAACCGGCGCTCCGGGGGCCTATGTGCGCTACCCGTTCGAAGAGATGCTAGCCGTGGTGATGATCGAGGCGCACAAGGCCGGGGTGCTGGTCGTCGGTGAAGATCTTGGTCTCGTGCCCGAAGGCTTCCGCGAGTCCTTGGCAGATCGGGGCATCTATGGGCTCGACATTGCTCAATTCTGGATGAAAAGCGCCCAGTCGAACTTGCCTCCTGATGCGTTCCGAGCGCAGGCGATTGCCGGGTTTGGCACCCATGATACGCCGACGCTTGCAGGATATATCACAGGCGCGGATCTGGCCAATCTGCATAAGCTGGGTCTGCTGGATGATGTCCAGCTTGCGCAGCATAGAAAAGCGCGCAGGCCGCAGCCTGCCGTAAGCGTTCTGCAGGCACGCGATCGGCTTCATGACCAACTGGCAGCAAGTCGCGCTGCGCTGGTGTCGGTACAGTTGGATGATGTGACTGTTGAAGAAATGCAGCAGAATCTGCCCGGCACGGTTGACCAATATCCCAACTGGCAAAAGCGTCACAGAATTGCCGTAGAAGACATGTCAACACATGCCGAACTCGGTGCACAGGCGGCCTTGATGCGCGCCGCCGGCCGATCGCAGGCAGAAGACTGACAAGGAGAGCCCGATGACCACCATCGTTACCCCGACACAGCCGATTGACGGCCAGAAACCCGGCACTTCGGGACTGCGCAAGAAAACCCCGGTCTTCATGGCGCCGGGCTATGT
Source organism: Paracoccaceae bacterium (assembly GCA_022448925.1). Taxonomy (GTDB): domain Bacteria; phylum Pseudomonadota; class Alphaproteobacteria; order Rhodobacterales; family Rhodobacteraceae; genus JAKVCP01. Next base: position 28,803 of record JAKVCP010000009.1, on the reverse strand, counting down.
CGAAAACTTTGTTCAGTCAATTTTTGATGGGATCGGCGGGGCCGAAGGCAAAACATTCGTGGTCGGGGGGGATGGCAGGTATTTCAACGATTCTGCCATTGGTACGATCATCCGCATGGCGGCGGCGAACGGTGCGGTACGGGTGATTGTCGGACAGGGCGGTTTGCTGTCGACGCCAGCTGCGTCACATCTGATCCGCAAGAACAAGACCGACGGCGGCATTATCCTGTCGGCCAGCCACAACCCCGGGGGGCCGACCGCCGATTTTGGCATAAAGTTCAACATTCCCAACGGCGGTCCGGCACCAGAGAAAGTGACCGAGGCGATATTTGCAGCAACCACATCGATCCGAACCTACCGGATTTCGGATGTGGCCGCGCCAGATCTGTCTGTCTTGGGCCTGTCAGATGTGGATGGTATGACCGTCGAGGTGATTGATCCCGTCTCGGATTATGCCGAGTTGATGGGCACCCTGTTTGATTTTGACGCGATCAAGGCGCTGTTCGGGCGGGGGTTCACCATGTGTTTCGACGCCATGCACGCAGTCACCGGCCCCTATGCCCACGCGATTCTAGAGAAAACGCTGGGCGCGGCGCCCGGCACCGTGATCAACGGTGTTCCAAGTCCTGATTTTGGCGGTGGTCACCCTGATCCAAACCCGGTTTGGGCCAAAGAACTGGTCGACATCATGATGGCCGAAACCGCGCCCGACTTTGGCGCAGCTTCAGATGGGGATGGCGACCGCAACATGATCATGGGACGCGGACAATTCGTCTCGCCCTCGGACAGTCTGGCAATGTTGACCGCCAATGCGACCCATGCACCAGCCTATGCACAAGGACTGTCTGGTGTCGCCCGCTCTATGCCGACCAGCCAGGCGGTCGACCGGGTGGCGGTCGATCTGGGAATTGAAAGCTATGAAACGCCCACCGGCTGGAAGTTCTTCGGCAACCTTCTGGATGCCGGACGGGCCACACTGTGCGGTGAAGAAAGCGCCGGGACGGGCTCCAATCACGTGCGTGAAAAGGATGGGCTGTGGGCTGTGCTCTTATGGCTGAACATTCTGGCCTCTCGCGACCAGAGCCTGGCCGAAATCAGTGCCGAACACTGGGCCAAGTTTGGTCGGAATTACTATGCGCGTCATGATTTTGAGGCTGTCGATACCGCAAGGGCCAACGATCTTGTCGACACATTGCGGGCCGCTTTGCCGTCGCTTGTTGGTCAGACCTTCGGTCCATTCACCGTCGCCAGTGGCACCAACTTTTCCTATACAGACCCGGTCGATGGGTCTGTTTCTGACAATCAGGGTCTTATCGTGGCGTTTGACGGTGGCTCGCGATTTGCGGTTCGTCTTTCTGGCACCGGAACTGAGGGCGCCACGATCCGCTTGTATCTGGAAAGCTATATGGCGCCTGAGGGCGATCTTACCTTGCCCGTCGACGAGGCCCTGTCTGAAATTGTAGCAGTTGCCTATGACATCATAGATCTGGTCGTGAAAACAGGTCGAACCGAACCCGACGTTGTGACTTAACCCTTTACGGCGGACACAATTGTCTGCCAGCCGTTTCACTGACCAGCGCCACCTCCCGCGCGAACAGGATAGCAGATGACCAAAACTTTTTCGGATGCCCTTGATTGGCACCTTGCCCACTCTTTCGGGAAAACCGTGCAAACGGCAACTGTTGACGATTGGCGCATGGCCCTCAGCCGTGTGGTCCGCGACAGGATGGTCGACCCCTGGTTCGACGCCACGCGGCGGACCTATGAACAGGGCAACAAGCGCGTTTACTATCTGTCGATGGAGTTCTTGTTGGGCCGTTTGTTGGAGGATGGCCTCAACAACCTTGGCTTGACCGATGAAGCCCGTTCGGCTCTGTCGGCAAGGGGGCAGGATTTCGACGCTGTGGTTCGCAACGAACCGGATCCGGCGCTGGGTAATGGCGGTCTTGGGCGACTGGCGGCCTGTTTCCTGGACTCGCTCAGCTGCCTTGGCATTCCAGCCTACGGTTATGGCATCCGCTATGCGCATGGCTTGTTTCGGCAAAGCTTTGAGAAAGGTGCCCAGGTCGAAGAGGCAGAGGATTGGCTGGCCGCCACCAATCCATGGGAGTTTGAGCGCCGCGAAGCCGCCTATGACATTGGTTTTGGCGGCGTGCTGAAAACCGTCGAGGGCAAGCTGCTTTGGCAACCCGACGAGGTGGTCGTTGCACGCGCCTATGATACGCCTGTTCCAGGATGGCAGGCCGGGTGGACAAACACGCTGCGGCTGTGGCAGGCGATGCCCAAGAAAGTTTTTGAACTTGCCCCCTTCAACCGTGGAGATTTCATGGCCGCTGCGGCGCCAGAGGTGTTGGCCGAAACGATCAGCCGGGTGCTCTATCCCGACGACAGCACAGAGATCGGCAAGCATCTGCGCCTAAAGCAGGAATATTTCTTTACGGCCGCCTCTTTACAGGATCTTGTGCGTCGCTTCATGCTGCACAACGGTAACATCCGCGACTTGCCGAACCAGGTTGCGATCCAGATGAACGACACGCACCCGGCGATCGCGGGACCGGAACTGATCCGTTTGCTTATGGACCATCATAGCCTGACCTTTGCTGAGGCATTCGACATTGCAAACGGCTGCCTGCATTACACCAATCACACCTTGCTGCCAGAAGCGCTTGAGCGTTGGGGCGTGCCGCTGATGTCCGAAGTGCTGCCGCGCCACATGCAGATCATCGAAAGACTGGAGGATGCCGAAGCCCGGGCCGCCACTGCGCGGGGCCGGCGTCGGACGGCCGCGACCCGGATTGTCGATCAAGGGCATGTCCAAATGGGCAACCTGGCCTTTGTCACGGCCCGCAAGGTCAACGGCGTCTCTGCCTTGCACACTGATCTCATGAAGCAGACGGTTTTTGCTGATCTGCACGCCGACTATCCGGACCGGATTGTCAATCAGACCAATGGTGTGACCCCGCGGCGCTGGCTGTATGGTTGCAATCCCGGTCTGCGAGATATCCTCAACAGAGAGTTGGGACCGGGCTGGGTTACCGATCTTGAACGCCTGAAGGGTCTTGCGCCCAAGGCTGAAGATACTGACTTCGTAAATGAGTTTGCCGCAGTAAAGCATGCGAACAAGCTGCGGTTGGCGGATTGGGTCAAAGACACCCAGGGCATCGAAATCCTGCCCGATGCCATGTTCGATATTCAGATCAAACGCATTCACGAATACAAACGTCAGTTCATGAATATTCTGGAGGCGGCGGCTTTGGCCAATGCCATCCGCGCGAACCCAGAAGCCGACTGGACACCTCGGGTGAAGTTCTTTGGCGGCAAGGCGGCGCCCGCCTATGTCGATGCCAAGTATATCATTCATCTGATCAATGACGTCGCCCGCGACGTGAACAATGACCCTGTCATCGGGGACCGGCTGAAAATCGTTTACCCACCGAACTACAACGTGACCATGGCAGAGCGGCTGATTCCAGCGGCTGATCTAAGCGAGCAGATCTCGACCGCTGGTTTTGAAGCGTCCGGAACCGGGAATATGAAATTTGCGCTCAATGGCGCGCTGACCATAGGTACTTTGGACGGCGCAAACGTCGAAATCAGCGAATTCGTCGGGCCTGACAACATCTATATCTTCGGCCTGACAACGGATGGTGTGGCTGCCGCGCGCCCCGGATATGATACACAGGCCTACATTGATGCAGATCCAAGGTTGTCTAAGGTTATTTCGCAGATCCGTTCAGGATATTTCAGCCCCGAAGATCCAGATCGTTACCATGCTCTGCTGAAAAAGCTGGAAAAGGATGACTACTTTCTCGTCGCGGCTGACTTCTCGGACTACTATCAAACCCAGCGCCGGGTGGATGTCGATTTCCGTGATAGCTCTGCGTGGCACCGGCGTGCCGTGTTGAACACGGCGCTGTCCGGGTGGTTCTCGTCGGATCGGACGATAGCAGGGTATGCGCGCGACATCTGGAATGTGCGCTCGCTGATGGAGTGATCGCAATGGGTGCAAATGCCAGCCCGAATACAGAATTTCCCATAGCCATTGCGCAGCAATTGGTTGAGGGTACCTGCGCTGAACCGTTCCGATGGTTGGGCCTGCATCGCGTCGATGATCATTGGCACCTGACCGTGTTTGCGCCGGGGGCCGAGGAGGTGGCTGTTCTGGATGCGCAGTTGCGCCTGCCGCAGGCGAAACTGGCACGTATTGATGGGCGTGGTTTGTTTTCAGGTGCTGTGCCGGACGCGCTCAGATCAAAAAGCTATCGGCTGCGTGCCCGCGCAGGTGATACCGAATGGACTTTTGATGATCCCTATCGGTTCGGCCCGGTTCTGGGCGAGCTTGATGAACATCTTTTGGCAGAAGGCGCCCATATGGAGCTTTGGACCAAGCTGGGAGCCCATTTGATGGACCTTGAGGGGGCCACTGGAACGCATTTTGCTGTCTGGGCCCCGGGCGCTGCACGCGTTTCGGTTGTTGGGGATTTCAATGCTTGGGACGGGCGGCGACATGTCATGCGATCCCGGGGAACCACGGGCGTCTGGGAGATCTTTTTGCCCGATGTTGGTGAAGGTGCAGTCTACAAATACGAGATTCGGACACAAGCCGGAGAGGTGCTGCTTAAGGCGGATCCGCTCGCATTCGGATCTCAGCATCCGCCCGAAACGGCCTCGGTTGTGCGCGATCTTCGCAAGTATGCCTGGACTGATACGGCCTGGATGCGGGAACGGGCCTACCAACAGCGCATAGACCGACCGATTTCAATATATGAGGTGCATCTGGGGTCATGGCGACGGGTGCCCGAAGATGGCAATCGGCCGCTCAGCTATCTTGAACATGCTGTGCAATTGGTGGACTACGTTGCCGACATGGGATTTACCCATATTGAGCTGATGCCGATTTCAGAACATCCGTTTGACGGGTCCTGGGGGTATCAGCCAACCGGTATGTATGCGCCAACAATCCGCTATGGCACCCCGGCCGAATTCCGAAAATTCGTGGAGGCCTGCCATGCAGCGAACCTGGGTCTGATCCTTGACTGGGTGCCGGGACATTTCCCGACCGACGCGCATGGGTTGGGCCAATTCGATGGCACCGCGCTTTATGAACACGCTGATCCGCGCGAAGGCTTTCACCAGGATTGGAACACGCTGATCTACAATTTTGGTCGGCGTGAAGTTCAGAACTTCCTGGTTGCCAACGCACTGTATTGGCTTGAGGAATATCATCTTGATGGGCTTAGGGTCGATGCTGTCGCCTCGATGCTCTACCGCGATTATTCGCGCAAGGATGGCGAGTGGGTGCCAAATCATTACGGTGGACGCGAAAATCTTGAAGCCATCGCCATGATGCAACGGATGAATACCGAAGTGTATGGCAAGGTGCCGGGCATCATCACGGTGGCCGAAGAAAGTACGGCCTGGCCGGGTGTATCGCGGCCCGCCGACTCAGGGGGCCTCGGGTTTGGGTTCAAGTGGAACATGGGCTGGATGAATGACACGCTGGACTACATGCAGCGAGATCCGATCCATCGGCAGCACCATCACCACCAGATGACCTTCGGCCTCAATTATGCATTTACCGAGAACTTCATCCTGCCGATCAGCCATGACGAGGTTGTGCACGGTAAAGGATCCATGATTGCCAAGATGCCCGCAGAGGGCGACGCAGCCTTTGCAAATCTGCGCGCTTACTACGGCTTTATGTGGGGGCACCCTGGCAAGAAACTTCTTTTCATGGGGCAAGAGTTCGCGCAGGGCGGCGAATGGAACCACGATGCCTCGTTGGATTGGCATCTTTTGGATGACCCGCGCCATGCTGGCATGCAGGCCTTGGTGCGGGACCTGAACAGACTTTATCGCAAGCTTCCGGCCTTGCACCTGCGCGATTGTGATCCCGGTGGGTTCCAATGGATCGAGGTCAATTCCGTCGAGGAATCGATTTATGTCTGGGCGCGCTATGGGGCCCCTGTGACCCCGCCGGTGATTGTGATCAGCAACTTTACTCCGGTCACTCGTGGCCCAAGGCGAATCGGTGTTCCTGCCGATGGATTCTGGACAGAAGCGCTGAACACGGAATCATCGCAGTATGGTGGCAGTGATGTAGGGAACTTCGGAGGCGTTGCCTCTGAGCCTATCCCATGGAGCGGCATGGAACAGTCGATTGAAATCACTGTGCCGGCGATGTCGACCCTGATGTTTGTGCTCAGATCGGGCTGAATTGGCGTCGTTTTCGACAGATCTCTGAACCCGATCCCAGCGCTTTGAGTCGTCAGACTTTTTTGGGGCCGCCGATTTGGCTGACAAGAATCACGTCAAATGGGGGCCATTCGCGCGTGAGTTGAGTGTACCGCAGCGCGCTAAATTTGTCACTCGTCGACCTTGCCGCGTAGGGATTTGACCTCACTGCGCACCTTCTTGGCCTTCAAGCGCCTTTGCTTGGCCCCGAAACTTGGTTTGGTCGGAACTCTGCGTTTTGGTGCAATCAGCGCTTTTCGGATCAACTCCGCCAGTCTCTCACGGGCCAAATCCCGATTTCGTGCCTGGCTTCGGGTTTCATCGACGTGCAATACAAGCGTGCCCTCTCGTGTCCAGCGCCGTCCTGCCAGACGCTTCAGCCGCGCCTTGACTGGGTCACTCAGATGCGGCGAGCGCGCGGCCTCAAAGCGAAGTTCCACTGCGGTAGAGACCTTGTTCACGTTCTGCCCGCCAGGCCCCGACGCGCGGATGAATTGTTCGGTCAATTCCCAATCCGCAATAGAGATCTGATCGTTGATGTGCAGCATGGGGTCGCCTTGTAACAAGATAGGGCCGCCAAATAAGGCGGCCCTACGAGACTTATCGGAGGCGGGGTCGGTTAGACCAGTGCCAATTCGGGGGTTTCACCCCAATGGGATTGCCCTAGAAGCGGGTCTCCCGAACTGTTCCGACACCTTTCTCCAATGACGCTCTAGACACTGGATCACCTCCTTTCGTTTGTTGAAACCACCTTTAGTTTTGCACAGCTTTGACGGTTCGCAAAACAAAATGTTGTGGTCAGCTGGCCGGTGCAGCCCCAAGTGCCCGCAAAACAATCAAACGGAATGGCACAAGGGCAACCAAAGCGAGGCACAGCTTGACCATCCAATCGGCGACAGCAAGCGAAACCCAAAGCGGTGCGTCAGGCCCGAAGCCGATCAGCGGCAGGATTTCCCCGGCCCAGGACACGTCATTGGCCGGTTCAAGCCAGCTAAGGCCTGCCGAGAACGCAATGGTAAAGAACAGGGCTGTGTCGATACTGGACCCAATCAGCGTCGAGGCCAGTGGCGCACGCCACCAGGCACCGTCACGCAGACGATCAAAAATCGCCACGTCCAGAAGCTGTGCGGTCAAGAACGCCAGTCCTGAACCGATGGCAATGCGCAGCGTGACGGCCGGATAGGTGAACCCGTCCCCCTGCAACATGATCTGGGTGCCGATCAAGGAACAGATGACCCCGGCGACGAAACCGGTAAACACCACGCGCCGTGCGGCGGCGGTCCCGTAGATGCGGTTCATCAGATCGGTGACAAGGAACGCGAGCGGATAGGTGAAAGCACCCCAGGTCAGCCAGTTTCCGAAAAGGAACTGTACCAGGATGTTTGAGGCCACAACGATGGCGGCCATGGCAAGAATGCCGGGAAGATATTTCGTAGTCATTTTATAACCCGTTTTGTCAAGGTAGCGGCGACTTGGTTCCCTGATGGAACGGGCGGCTTTTAGTCGTCAGGGCGCGCTGGATCAAGACTGTTCTTTGCAGTCATTCTTCGGGCGGCAGAACATATTCCACCAGTTCAGTGCGTTGAAACCTGACGAAATTGTCATCCGAAATCATGGTCAGCCGGATCTGGTTGCTGGGGTCTTGCCAGACTGCGATGCCTTCAAGATTGTCATGAGTGCCAAGTCTGGTGGTCAACAATTCCTCTTCCATGCCGGCTTTTGCGCCTTCCAGCCAAAAGCGGCGCACCCGGCTTTTGAAGGCAAATCCAGTGAACAGCCGCTCTAGCACATACAGGGCGCCGTCGGGTCCGAAATCAGCGCCCACTGGCAAAAACCCCCCCTTGCGGGAGATTTCGAATGCGATCTCCCAGACCCCGCTCTTGTAACGCCAGACCGGAAAAGGCCGCGTCACCTGACCAGAGCGTTCGGGGATCGCATAAAGCCAGTTGCGACGATCAACGGCCAGTGCCTCAAGACCGGAATTGGTTTCAAGTGACTTGAAGGCCTCGGCGCGGGGCAGCCAGGCGGCGGCTTCGGGCGTGATATAGGCCCAGACCCTGTGCAGCCCCTCAAACGATACAAGGGTTCTGCCGTCCGTTCGGATGGCAAGTCCCTCGGCGTCATGGCGTTTGCCGCTGACACTCTGGCCCTGAGGATCTTTCAGGTGAGCGACGGATTGCACCTTGACGTCCTTGATGACGGGATCGCCGCGCAAGACGGTTGCATGGACGATGCTGCCGCGGTCACTGATTGCCGTCAAACGGGTGCCTGTCTCATCCAGTTCCAACCCGGAAAATCCCCCCAGTTCATGGCTGTCGCGGGGCCAGACAAATGCGCCCAGAAAGCGTGCTTTGCCGACCGGGCCTGCGTCGCCGGCGGGGCATAGCGACACAAGAACAAGAGCGCTTAGCGCGAGTTTAAAACGGCGGTGCATTGCTGTGGCAAATCTGTGAGAACGAAGTGACGCGGGTGCTTTGAGACTGGCTGGGGTGTGCCAGTGCTTTTTGGTTCTGGTGGTGTCAGAATGTCATCAACCCATTTTTGGGCATCCGCGCAGCCATCGCCGCGGGGTGGGTTTTTTTGGTTGGTGCAGGATCTGGCACCCCAAGGACATTTGAGCCGCACGTGAAAATGATAGTGATGCCCATGCCAGGGCCGGATCTTGCGCAACCACGCGCGGTTGCCCTTGGCGTCTTTGCACATCTGCACCTTGGCACCGGGAAAAACAAAAATACGCGCTACCCTGGGATCCTTGGCGGCCGCTTTCAGCACGTTGTGGTGCCCACGCGTCCAGTTTTCGTTCACGAAGGCCCCCTGCATCCGCCGGGTTGAAATAGACGACAGGTTTTCACGCTCAGATCGGGTCAGGTTCAGGCGCTTGGGTGGCAGCATCCAGATGTCGACATCCAGACCGATCTGGTGGCTGCGGTGTCCTGTCAGCATCGGGCCGCCACGCGGTTGGCTCATGTCGCCGACGTACAATCCGGCCCAGCCTTCTTGCTTGGCCGCGGTTTGCGACAGTGTCTTGACAAAATCGATCAGCACCGGGTGGCCCCAGTTGCGGTTTCGGCTGAGCCGCATGGCCTGCCAGGTCGGGCCGTTTTCGGCCAGTTCGACCCCGCCGGCAAGGCAACCGCGTGCATAGCTGCCAATCGCCTGTGGCTTTTGCTGCGAGCCGGTTGTCCGGGCCACAAAAAGATGCCTTGCCTCGACCTCTTTGGTGGCCACCACCAGCGGATCAACCGCCTGCGCCAGACCACCGCTGGCCAGACCAGCGGCGAGGATCGCCCCCCGAACCAGTATTTTCATTCAGGCCGATCTCCTTCTGGGTGGACCCACCGCAAGAGTACCAGACCCAAAAGGAAAAGGAAGATAACAGGAAGAAACCCCAGCTGGTTGCTGCCGGTCCATAGGGTGAACACCGTGATCAATGCTGGCGCCAGGAATGAGGTCACACGACCCGTCAAGGCAAAGAGACCGAAGGCTTCGGTTGCGTCTGAGGAGGTGCAATGCCGAACCATCATTGAGCGTGAGGCGGAATAAATGATACCACCCGCACCGCCAAGGATCGCCCCGCAGATGAAAAAGATCACGTCGGGAAGCGAAGACCCCTCTGCCAAGGGAAGGCCGAACAGGCTGTCGCGGGACATGCCAACGATGATCAAGCTGACAACGATCAACACCCAACAGCTGAGCCGGATCACCGGCTTTGGGCCAAACCGCTGATCAGCCAGTCCGCCAGCCCAGGTCAGAATGGCGGCGGCGATGGCCGCGATGATACCAAAGATGCCAATTTGGATGATGTCCCAGCCCAGCACCAGCCGCGCATAAAAGCCGCCAAAGCTGTACAGCGCGCCCAGACCGTCGCGGTAAAACATCGAGGCAATCAGGAAGTTGGCGTAAGATCTACGCGTAAACACGTCCTGGATGCGGTCCCAAAGGCGGGAAAGCACTTCCTTGAAGTGGGGCCTTTCTCCGTTGGTCGGAGGATCCTTGGTCCAGATGAAAAAGGGAACAAGGAAGACCGCAAACCATATTGCGATGAACGGACCGACCGCTCTTGTACCCTCGCGTGCTTCGGGATCGAGGCCCAATGCAGGGGTCAGTCCAACCAGGGTTTTGCCCGTGTCGTTTTCGGCAAAAAACAGCAGCATGACAAACAGCGAAAGCACGCCGCCCCAATACCCGAAAGCTGCGGCCCCGCCGCTGATGCGCCCCACTTCTTCCGTGCTGCCAAGGGTCGGCAAAATCGCATTGTTCAGGTTGAAGGCTGTTTCAGATGCGACAAAGCCAATCCAGAATACCGCAAGCACGAACATCAATTGAGTGCCGTCGGGCTGCAAGTTCCAAAGTAGAGCTGCGCAGACAATGGCGATCGAGGTCAGAACAACAAAGAAAGGGCGCTTGCGTCCAGAGGCGCCCGCCCATGCCCCCACCAAAGGTGCAGTGATGGCGATCACCCAGCCGGCGGCAGTTTGCGCACCGGCCCAAAGGCTTTGGGCCTGCGCTTTGGCGGCGGTTTCACTGACCCCCTGCGCCATGTACCAATCCGCGGCCACAGCGCCGAAGTAGGGGCCAAAAATGAATGTCAGGCCCAGCGTTGCATACGGCTGCTGTGCCCAGTCAAAGAACATCCAGCCCCAAATGCGCTTGCGCGATGATATCTCTGCCATTCTGTCCCCCGGTTTCTTTTGGGTATGACTGACGGGACAAAAGCTGGCAAGTTAATCCTGCATTGGGGGCCAGGGTCGCTGGGCCTCGGCTGTGGTCCATGCGGTGATCCAGTCGGGCAGACCCGGGGGGGGGCCTTTGAATTCAAAGGCCTGCGCGACCTTATCCGGGGGCACAATCCCCTCTGCGCTGGTCACTGCATTGCGCAACAAGATATGGTTTGCACAGTCACCAGAGCGCTTCCACATCGATTGCTCCATGTAGATAAACCGTTCATCCCAGCCCACGACACGGGATCTCATCTCGATGCGTTCAAACATGCGTATGCGGCGCCGGTATCTCACTGATGCGCCAGCGATGGTGATCGACCATTTGTTGTTAATCAACAAGCGGATCAGCCCTGACCGTCGCGCCATCGGCAGTCGACCAAGGTCATAAAGCGTCAGCGTACGGCCATTGTTCAATTCGCACCAGGGATCAATGTCCCATGGCCAGCAGATGTGGTGTGAAATGTGTGTGTCCAATGGCCCGATCGCGGGTTGGCGACGACTGCGGAACAACTTGAATGCCATGCGGAGGAAGGGGTACATTGCGGGCTCCTTTCCGGGGGTGGGTGACCTAGCGCAGGGGGCACGTCAACCCCAACCTTGCGGAACTCTTGTTCTTTGGCCTGTGGGGGCTTACCTGTCTGTAAAGTCGCAATGGAAAGGACCTTGGCGCGATGCAATCTTTGTTTCAGATCCTGATGTTGGTACTGGACGTTGTCTGGTTTTTCATCATTGCACATGTGATAATGAGCTGGCTCATCAACTTTCAGGTCTTGAACTTGCGTCAACCGTTGGTGGCGCAACTTTGGGACGGGCTTAACCGCATTCTTGAGCCGTTGTATCGAACGATCAGGCGCGTTTTGCCACCCATGTCCGGGATTGATTTTGCGCCATTGGTCGCCCTTATCGGTGTTTATGCACTGCGCATCATCCTGGCCAACAACGCAGGGTTTTTCTTCTGATCCTCGACAAGCTTCCGGTGTCTTTTTCGAGTATTTGAAGAAATTTTTCGAGTATTTGAAGAAAGATGAATGGGGGTGCAGGCAGTCTGTTTTGCAGGGACTCTGGCTGGCAGACCCAGCACGGCCCCGCGATTGATCGGAGATTGTATATTGCAGGACCTGTGCAGTGCTGACACCTGGTGATTTTATCCGCAGGCATGAAGGTCTGGACCCGTAACAAAGGATCCCAGGCTTTTTCGCTGAGGCTTGATGGCAGGGTTTTGCTTTGGTTTTTGGAAGATATTTCGTCTTTTTTGTTCGGTGACGCGGAGTGTGATGGGCCTGGCTGTCGCACTGGGGCGTTGCCCATCGAAACGGACAGATTTCGTGTCTGCGGGCGCTTCTTGGTTCTGAATGAGGTGAATGCGTTGGTGTTCTGTCACAGCCTGCGCACGCCTTGGTGATCAAGCTCTTTTTGGATGGCCACAAGATCAACGCCGTCCAAGTCACGACTCGATTTCACTGCCTCGGCTGCTGCAATGCCTGCGCCTTGGCCTGCAACCGCACAGCATGCCATGTTGCGGGTGGCGGCGTGGGCGATGCGATCGCCACCAGTGGCGCGTCCTGCAACCAGCAATCCCTTGACCTTTTTGGGCAGCAAAGACCGGTAAGGGATATGCATGTAACGTCCTGTGGTCGGCAAAATAAGCACTCCGTAGCCGTCGATGAACTCTGGGTAAATGCCGATGCTGTCTTCGAATCGGGCCTGTTGCCGGACATCCGTTTCGGTCATGTTGTAGGCGGCGTCGATCTTGCGCGTGTCCCGCACCCCTAGCGTCATCCCGAAGTTGCGCAGGCGGACGCCGTCACACCCCGGTGCATAGCGGCGCAGCGCTTCAATGGCCATCATGGCCTGGCGGCGGCCTTCTATCTCAAAATGGGTCAGATCCGCCGGGTCGGTGCCATCGCAGTTGTCCAGATGTACCAGATTCATATAGGTCATTTCACCGCTGTCATGAATCGCACCCCAGGTGCCCGCGATGGTTGTCAAATCGGCTGGAATGACCCCGGCCTTGCGAGCTGTTTCAAAGGGTTTCTTGAGGAAGGGCGAAAACATCTGGTCTTCTTTGCCGTCGGTTTCGACTGTCCATTCGCCCGTTGACCAATCCGAATATGTCTGAGGATTGGCGCGCACGTCCTCCATGAAACGGGTTTTGTCGACCCCTGCGACATGAAACATCACGCTGGCAGCTTGCAATTCCTCCCGGGGGGGATGTGTCACCGGTGCCCCGGCGCGGTGGGCAATATCTGCATCACCCGTTGCGTCGATCACGACTTTGGCCAAGAGCGCCTCGCGCCCGGCCTTGGATTCGGTGATTATTCCGGTAATCCGGTCACCCTCCATGATTGGTGCGACAAAAAGCCGGTGCAGCATCGGGGTTATCCCGGCCTCCTCAACGAGCTGATCTGCAACAACTTTGAACCCTTCACTGTCCAGTTCGTAGCTCAGTGATTGGGATTCAGGAACAGCGGCACCCATCTCTTTGGCACGCTCTTCGAATTCGCGACCGATACCGTTGGCTTCGACAGTCTTTTCGTGTCGATACCAGGCGAAGCCCTCGACGCCAACGGTGGTGATGTTTCCGCCGAAGCATCCAAAGCGTTCCACCAGAGCAACCTCAACCCCCGCACGCGCCGCAGCCAGGGCTGCCGCAAGGCCGCCGGGCCCTGCGCCGACAACCAAAACATCCGTGCAATGGATAACGTCAATCTGGCGGGCTGGCTCGGTGATGTGCATGTCTGGTCTCGTTCCGAAGGGGTCTTTGGCCCTTTAAAGGCGCGCGCTGCAGATGTCTCGTCGTTAAGCGACGTCTTGATGCAAAAAATCGCGCCCCCTTGTTCAGCGATTCGGAGTGTGTGATTGTTCTGCTCAGAGCAGTTTGATCTCAACCGGACAGGTTTCTTCATGCCCCGCGACACTGGCACCGCGCTGTTGCGCGAGGTTTTTGGATTCGACGCCTTTCGCCCTGGCCAGGGCGAGATCGTTGATGCTGTTGCACAGGGCAGGGACGTTCTTGCCATCATGCCCACGGGGGGCGGAAAGTCCCTATGTTTTCAGTTGCCAGCCCTGATGCGCGATGGCGTCACTCTGGTCATTTCACCGCTGATTGCCCTGATGCGCGACCAAGTGCGGGGATTGCAGCAGGCGGGTGTCGCGGCGGGGGCGCTTACCAGTGGCAACACGCCTGAAGAGACCGATGCCGTATGGGCACAATTGGCAGCCGGGGAATTGAAGCTTTTGTACCTGGCGCCAGAGCGGCTTGCCTCGGCTGGGACCGCCCGGATGCTTAGCCGGGCAGGGATTTCGATGATCGCTGTGGACGAGGCGCATTGTGTCAGCCAGTGGGGACATGACTTCCGCCCCGACTACCTGAAAATAGGTGCGCTGCGCCGGGATCTTGACGTGCCTGTTGCCGCTTTTACGGCCACTGCAGACGAAGAAACACGCGCTGAAATCATCGCGCGATTGTTCGCAGATTGCCAGCCGCAGGTGTTCTTGCGCGGTTTTGATCGGCCCAACATCCATCTGGCCTTTTCCGCCAAGGACAAACCGCGCCAACAGATCCTTGAGTTTGCAAAGGCACGGCGCGGTCAGTCGGGGATCGTGTATTGCGGCACACGCAACAAGACCGAAGCGCTTGCGCAGGCTATGCGTGAAGATGGTCATGCGGCCTGTCACTATCACGGCGGAATGGAGGCCGACGATCGACGCACCGTCGAGGCGCGGTTCTCGCGTGAGGATGGTTTGATTGTCGTGGCTACCGTGGCCTTTGGCATGGGCGTCGACAAACCGGATATCCGCTGGGTGGCGCATGCAGACCTGCCCAAATCCATAGAGGCCTATTATCAGGAAATTGGCCGTGCTGGCCGAGATGGGGCACCGGCAGAGACGCTGACTTTGTTCGGCGCGGATGACATCCGGTTGCGGCGCAGTCAGATTGACGAGGGGATGGCTCCACCTGAACGGCGCATGGCGGATCACGGGCGGTTGAACGCTCTGCTCGGACTGGCAGAAGCATTGGACTGCCGCCGGACCGTGTTGCTGCGCTATTTCGGAGAGGCTGCAGAGCCCTGCGGGCATTGTGACTTGTGCGATCATCCGCCGGATGTGTTTGATGGAACAGAGGCCGTTCGGAAGGTGCTTTCAGCTGTTCTGCGCACCGGAGAAACATATGGGGCAGGGTATCTGGTCGATGTTTTGACCGGCAACTTGACCGACAAAGTGCGCCAGCGTGGGCATGACAGCCTGCCAACATTCGGGGTTGGCAAAGAGTTTGACAAACGCGGTTGGACTGCCGTGATACGGCAGATGATGGGACGGGATCTTTTGCGCCCGGACGCGGATCGGCATGGTGCTTTGGTGATGACTGATGCGGCGCTTCCGGTGTTGCGGGGACAAGATACGCTTTGCCTGCGCCGAGACAGTATTTCGAAGGCCTCGGCGCAGCGCATGCCGGCCGTGAAATCCATGGTCAACGAAGAAGATGCGCCGTTGCTGTCTGCGTTGAAGGCCAAGCGCCGGGCTCTGTCCGAAGAGGCTCGGGTGCCGGCCTACGTCATCTTTCCGGATCGGACCTTGATCGAGATGGCCGAAACGCGACCAGCAAGCCTGGACGCCATGGCGCGGATCAATGGGGTCGGTGCAAAGAAACTTGAACGATACGGATCTGCTTTCCTGCAGGTGATCACGGGGGCCGATGCACCGCCGGTGCATCCGATGCGGCGCAAGCTGGCTGGCCGCGTGGAAGGGTCGGTCTATGACCGTCTGATGCAAACCCAGGCAGATTTGACGCGCGGCACATGCGGCACCCTGAAGCCGCTGAGTTGCTCTGCTTCGATCCTGGCCAAGGTGGCAAGGCTGAAACCGGGGGATACCGCAGGCCTGCAGCGCATTCTTGGTGACAAGCGGCAAGAACGTTTTGGTGCGGCCTTTCTGGACGTTTTGCAAGACGCGGGCTAGGTCTGACAAAACGCAGCAACACGGGGGCAGATATGCTGGTGGTCATTTCGCCGGCCAAACGGCTGGATTGGAGCGAAAGTGAAGTTGCCATGACCGAGCCAGAGTTTGGCGCTGACGCCGTTCGGCTGGCCCGGACGGCGCGCAATCTGACCCTTGGCGGTTTGCGGGATCTCATGCATCTAAGCGACGATCTGGCGCGGTTGAACCGTGACCGGTTCCGGAATTTCTCCGAGACGCCGGACCATCACATTACACGCCCCGCGGCCTTGGCTTTTGCAGGAGATACCTACCAGGGGCTGGAAGCCGCGTCGCTGGATGCAGAAGAAATGCGTTGGGCGCAAGATCACTTGCGGATCCTGTCAGGGCTTTATGGCGTTTTGCGTCCTCTGGATGCCATTCAGCCGTATCGGCTAGAGATGGGCAGCCGACTAAAAACCCGGCGTGGTAAATCGCTTTATGAATACTGGCGGGACCAGATAGCTCTATCTCTGCGCGCTCAGGCCAAAGCCCTTGGAACCGACGTGCTGATCAACTGTGCCAGCCAGGAGTATTTCGGCGCCGTGCCTTTGGGCACCCTGAAGCTGCGTGTGGTGACCCCGCAGTTCCTCGAAGGCAAGCCGGGTGGCCCCAAGATGGTCAGCTTTTATGCCAAGCAGGCGCGGGGGGCGATGGCACGCTATGTTGTCCAGCATCGTCTCAGCGATCCAAGCGCAATTTCTGAGTTCGACACAGGTGGCTATCGTTATCGACCTGATCTGTCCGCGCCCGATACCCCGGTCTTTGTCCGCGCGGTATAGCGGTCACCAGGCTTTGCCGGGCGATACCGGTCAAGCAATTCGACCAAGGCCATTTTTCGCAGCGGCTTGGTCACGTAGTCGGTCAAACCAGAGGCAAGCACCACGTCCCTGTCGCTGGACATGGCATGGGCCGTGACGGCGATGATGGGGACCTCGGCGCCGCCGGGCAATTTGCGGATACGGCCTGTTGCCTCTTTCCCATCCATCAGCGGCATGGAAATATCCATGAAGATCATATCGGGCGCGATGCGCTTGAAGGCTTCTGTGGCTTCGATGCCGTTGGTGACAAAGGTCAGGTCGATGTTGCGATCCTCGACCATCTTTTCAAACACGAACTGATTGGTCAGATTGTCTTCAGCGACAAGCACGCTGACGCGCTCTGACGCCTGTGCGCCGATTGGCACGGCTGTCTGGGCATTCTCTGGGTAGGTGTTTTGATCCAGTTCCGGGGATCCGGCCTTGCACAGCTCGGCCAACAAGAACCGTCTGGGCACGATCTTTGGCAGGATTGATTGAACAAGGGGGCGTCCGCTGTCCGGCGCCAGGGGGGCGGGCACCAGGGGGTCGTGATCGTTGGACATCAGCAGAACAGGCGCCGTGACATCCGCATCATGAAGCTGTTGCGCCAAAGAAAAGGCGGGCAGGTCTGATAGGGAGTCGTCGACCAGCAGGATGTCGGCTTGATGTGGAAAAAGCGCCATGACGGCCTTTGCAGAGTCGCATGTCGTGGTCTGAAGACCCAGGCTTTGCAGCTGGTTGCAAAGGATGTCGCGCGTTTCAGAGCGTGCACCGGCAACAAGCGCCGTTTTTAGCCAAGAGGGCTTTGCCATGGGCGGCGCGTTTGTCAGGTCTGCGTTTTTCAAGGTGATCTGCAGACCAAAACAACTGCCGACGCCCACTTCGCTGTCGACCCAGACATCGCCCTGCATCAGCTCGACGAGCCGCTTTGAAATCGTCAGTCCAAGCCCGGTGCCTTCGAACTTGCGATTCTGGGCGTCATCGATCTGGTTGAATTCGCCAAAGATGTGTTTCAGCCGGTCCTCGGGTATGCCTATGCCAGTGTCTTCGACTGTCAGATGCAGCGTGGTTGCCGTTCCGCCCGCAGGCAGACCAACCGCGCGTACAAGAATGTGACCGGTTTCGGTGAACTTCACGGCATTGCCGATGAGGTTGGTCAAGACCTGCCGGATGCGCCCTGCGTCGCCAACAAACATGGAGGGCAGAAACAGATCGCAATCGACCAAGAGTTCAAGGCCTTTTTCACGCGCTGCGGGCTGCAAAAGCAGCACCACTTCATGCATGGCGCGCTCCAGATCGAAAGGGGCAGATTTCAGGACAAGTCGATCAGCCTCAATCTTTGAATAGTCCAGCACATCGTTGATGATTGCCAGCAAAGCTTCGCCGGAGTTGCGAATCGTATCAACATAGAGGCCTTGTTCCTCGGTCATATCCGTGCCCGCCAACAAATCCGCGATGCCGATGACGCCGTTCATGGGCGTGCGTATTTCATGGCTCATGTTGGCCAGAAATGCCGATTTCGCCCGGTTCGCAGCCTCTGCCCGCCGTTGAGCTTCGCGCAGTCGTTTTTCCGATCGCACCGAATCAGTGATGTTGAGCGCCAGCGTGACCATGTCTCCGGACGGATTCCTGCGATCAACCACCCGGACATATTGACCGTTCCAAAGACGCAACACTTCGGGGTCAGGGGTCGCAGACCGCCAGCGTTGCAGCATGCGTGCAAGCCAGTCTTCGGCGGCCTCGCCCTGTGTGTCGACGATGCCCTCGTTTGTCAGGATCTCCAGAATGCGGGTGTAATTCACACCCGGGACGACCTCTTCGATGCCTTCAAAAGCGCTCAGATATGCAGGATTGGCAGAAATCAGGCCCCCAGTTGCATCAAAGAACGCAAAGCCATCCTGAATCGTGTGCAACGACAGCCATAAGCGCTGCTCTGCGATCTGAACCCGTTCATGCGCGGCGTTCAGATCTGATTTGACTTGCTCATTTTCGGCCTGTGTCTCTTCGACCTGATGCGACAGGGCGCGTGCATGGGCGTCCAGTTTTCGATTTGCTGCAAACAGCTCTGCCTGCTTGAGTTCCAGCAAACGTTCCGCGGCGAGCCTTGCCCGTCGTTCTTCTGCAAGTCGTGTGGCAAGAGACATCCAGCTCTCCAAATGTTCGCGGATAATCTTGTCACCATGGGTGAAGATCACCTTAACAGTGTCGGGATCAAAGCGTCGAAACCTCCGGAAATCCTGACTTGGTCGGACTGCGCCGTTGCCAGACTTGGCATCGGTGTGCCAGCATTGCCCCATTCAAAGCGGGAGGTTTCCATGCGACGCATTTTCACTGCAGTGATTGCCCTATGCCTGATTGCATTCCAAGTGATGGCTGAAGACAGCTGGCTGCCGGACAGGCGGGTCATCGTCTCACGTGACATGGATTTCTTCGGGTCGGATATCCAAGCGCTCTTTGACACCGACAGGGTGTCTTGTGAACGCCTGTGTCTGAACAATCCTGATTGCAAGGCCTTTACCTTCAACGCCCGGTCAAACGCCTGTTTTCCAAAGGCAGATGTCATCGACCGGAAGGACTATGCCGGAGCAATCTCGGCCGAGGTCGTGGATGCGTCAGCTGAGGCCAAACAACGGGCCGCGCAACGCGCGTCTGAAATCGCGTTTCTGACACCCCGTGATTTGCAACGCTCTCGTGATCAGGCCTCCCGGTTGGGCTTTCGGCATGCGGGGGGCAAGTGGCCGGTCGACACCCTGCTCAATACCGTCGACGTGCGCCTTGAGGCGGGCGACCATGTCAGCGCGGTCCAATGGGCGGGGGCCGCTACGGCGCAAAGTGATTTGCCTGAACATTGGGAACTGTACGCCGTTTTGTCCTTTGAGATGGTCGAAAAGTCCGGCGATGACCGGACAAGCCGTCAGTACCGTGATCAGGCTCTGTGGGCGACGATCAACACCTATTTGCGCGCTGACGGCGAACGGATGCGTCAACGCGCCCTGATACGCATGGCGCGCGTGCTGGAAGCCAAGAAACGCGGGCGCGACATGATCCGGGCCTTGCGACTGGCCGAAACTTTCGGTGAAAATCCGGAAGTGACCGATCTTTTGAGCTCAGCCGTTGGTAAATACGGCTTCCGCATTGTCGACAGTGAGGTCACATCCGATACAGCTGAGCCCTCAATCTGCGCGACCTTCTCTGAGCCGCTTATCCGCGTTGGCGCTGACTATGCCCCCTATGTCCGCCTGCCCGATGATCGGCTGGCCGTGACGTCTTCTGGCGATCAGATCTGCGTTCGCGGCGTCTCGCACGGGGGGCGGTATACCGTGACTTTCCGGTCCGGCCTTCCGGCGGAAAGCGGTGAGACCCTGTTCAAGGATATCTCGCTTACGCTGTATGTCAGAGACCGTACGCCTTCTGTGCGTTTCCCAGGTCGGGCCTACGTGTTGCCGCGTACGGCCAATGCGGGCCTGCCAATCGAGACTGTGAACCTTGACGTTGTGGATTTGAAACTGCGCCATATCAGCGACCGCAACCTTCTCCGGGCGATTCAGGACAGCTATTTCGGGCGCCCCCTGTCGCGCTATCAAGAGGGGCGCTTCAGCCAAGAGGTCGCAGAGGACATCTGGTCAGGCGTTGCTGAGGTCGAGAACACGTTGAATACAGACATGATCACGCGCTTGCCGATGGGCGGGATCATCGACGATCTGCCTGCGGGCATCTATGCGCTGTCTGCAGATGTGCCGGACGCCGACCCCTATGACTCGGCACCGGCGACTCAATGGTTTGTGCTGTCTGATATTGGTCTGACAACGCTCAAAGGCTCTGACGGATTGCACGTCTTTGCCCGTGGCCTGGGCGATGCTGCCCCGCAAGAAGGATTGACCGTGACGCTTCTTAGCCGCGCAAACCGGGTGTTGGCAACCGCCACCACGGATGACGCCGGCCATGCGTTGTTCGGCCCGGGACTTGTCCGGGGCACCGCGGGGGCTGCCCCTGCATTGGTCATGGCCGAGGCCGGGGATCGGGATCTCGCATTCCTATCCCTAACCGATCCGGCATTTGACCTGTCAGATCGCGGTGTCGAAGGACGTGAACCTTCCGGTCCGCTTGACGTGTTTCTTGCCACCGACCGCGGCGCATATCGCGCCGGCGACACCATTCACGCCACCGCTCTGGTGCGGGACAGTCAGGTTCGGGGCGTTTCGGATCTTCCTGTGACGGCCATTTTGACCCGCCCTGACGGTGTCGAATATGCGCGGCATGTCTCGGCGGCTGGATCGGCGGGGGGCCATGTGTTTGCGCTGCCACTGTCGTCATCGGTCCCGCGTGGGACATGGCGTGTGGACATCCATGGAGATGTGGATGCACCGGCGCTGGCCAGTTCCAAGGTATTGGTTGAGGATTTCATACCCGAGCGCATCGATTTTGACCTGAACTTGCCCGAGGGACCGATCCTGCCCACGGACCCACCGCTTCTGAAAGTGGAGGTCGCGTATCTTTTTGGTGCGCCCGGGGCTGATCTGCCGATCGAAGGTGACCTGCTTTTGAAAGCCCGTCGGACTCTCACAGAATTTCCGGGCTACAGGTTCGGTCAATATGATGTCAGCGCCTCTACCCAATACGGGGGTTTGGGCGGCGAGGTCGTGACCGACGCGATGGGCCTCGCGTCTGTTGATCTGCCGTTGCCGGATTTGGAGCTGACGGACCGCCCGCACGAGGCTGAGCTGATCGTCCGTGTCGCCGAAGGTTCCGGTCGTCCGGTCGAACGCCGTATCCGTCGCGCCGTGGCGTCGCCCGGCGCGATGATCGGTATCAAGCCTCTGTTTGAAGAGGTCGTGCCGGAAGGAACGGAGGCCAGCTTTGAGATCATCGCAGTTGGGCCCGACCTGGGCCGGGTTGAAATGCCGGTTCGCTGGTCTTTGAACCGGGTCAGCACAAGGTATCAGTGGTATCAACTTTACGGTCAGTGGGACTGGGAACCGGTCACGACCCGCAGCGAAGTCGCCAGTGGAACTGCCATGTTGGGTGCAGAGTCCGTGAAAGTGACAGCCCCAGTCGACTGGGGGCGCTACGAATTGGTCGTTGAGCGCGTTGATGGCGACTACCTCGCCGCCTCGCAGGATTTCTATGCCGGTTGGTATGCTCCGGCAGACGCCTCCGAGACGCCCGACACACTCGAACTGTCACTCGACAAGCCCGGGTATCGAAGTGGTGACACGGCATATCTGCGCATGGTGCCAAGATATGCGGGCACCGCCTTGGTGACGGTCATGTCGAACCGCGTGATTGCGATGCAAGCTGTCGAGGTCAGCGAGGGCGAGAACATGATTCCGCTTGAGGTCACGGACGAATGGGGTGCAGGGGCCTATGTGACGGCTTCGGTCATTCGTCCGATGGACCTGGCTGGTGGTCAAACTCCGGCACGTGCGCTGGGTCTGAGCTATGCCAAGGTTGATCCCGGTGCGCGCGCGTTGACCGTGGCCATCGAAACAGACGCGGAAAGTGACCCACGCGGGCCTCTGCCTGCAACCGTCCGTGTTGAGGGGGTCGCCCCCGGCGAAACGGCCTTTGTCACCGTCGCAGCCGTTGATGTCGGCATTCTGAACCTGACCGGTTTCAAAAGCCCTGATCCGCAGGATCACTATTTTGGTCAGCGTCGGCTCGGAATGGAGATTCGGGATATTTATGGGCGCTTGATTGACGGACAGTCCGGTGCAATGGGGCGCCTGCGCTCTGGTGGCGATGCCCTGGCAAATTCCAGCCTTGGGGATCCGCCCGTCAGCGAAGAGTTGGTGGCCTATTTCTCGGGATTGGTTGAGCTCGATGAGACCGGACATGCCAAGGTCAGCTTTGACATTCCAGAGTTCAATGGCACCGTGCGCTTGATGGCGGTTGCCTGGTCACCGACGGCTGTTGGCCAGGCAGAGGCAGAGGTGCTGGTGCGTGATCCCGTTGTTGTCACCGCCAGCCTGCCGCGCTTTCTTGCGCCTGGGGACAGCTCGCGGATGTTGTTGGAAATCGTGCATGCTGAGGGCCCAGCCGGTGACATGGCGCTTGATCTGTCGGCGCTGGGTCTTGCGATGAACACCACTGGTTTGCCTGAAACCGTCACGCTTGTTGACGGGGGCAGCGTAAAACTGGCGGTGCCGATCACTGCGCGCTCGGTCGGCGATCACAGCATCACGGTTGCTCTGACAACGCCCGATGGCAAACGCCTCGAAAAGCGGTTGGCACTGGGCGTGCGGATCAATGATCCGGCGATTTCGGCGACCCGCCGTCTGTCACTGGCCCCGCGTGAGACGTTCACGCTTGATGAAAATGTCTTTGCAGGGCTGCGCAGGCCAACGGCAGAAGTGCTGGTGTCCGCTGGACCTCTTGCACGCTTTGACGTCCCGGGCCTGATCGCCACATTGCAGCGTTATCCCTACGGCTGCACCGAACAGGTAACATCCCGGGCCATGCCGCTGTTGTACCTGTCCAGCGTCATCGAGGCGATGGAGCTGGATGACCTGCCACAAATCCAAGAGCGCATCGAACAATCCATCGAGCGAATTTTGACCCGGCAAGCGTCAAACGGGGCCTTCGGGCTTTGGTATCCGGACACTGGTGATCTCTGGCTTGACGCCTATGTGTCAGACTTCCTGTCGCGGGCAAGGGCACAGGGGTATCACGTGCCCGAACGTGCGTTCACGGCAGCGCTGGACAATCTGCGCAACGAAATCGCCTATGCAGCTGATTTCGACACCGGTGGCGAAGATCTGGCCTATGCTCTCATGGTCCTGGCCCGTGAGGGTCACGCCTCGGTTGGGGATTTGCGGTATTACGCCGACGAAAAAGCCGAGGCCTTCGGTTCGGCGCTTGCACAAGCGCAGCTCGGCGCAGCCCTTGCCCATTACGGAGACCAAGTGCGTGCCGACAGCATGTTTGCTCATGCGGCGGAACGGATTTCTGGGCAGATGCGGGATGAACCGTCTTATTGGCGGGCCGACTACGGCACGAACCTGCGCGATGCCGCTGGTTTGCTGGCGCTTGCAGTCGAAAGCGGCAGCAACGCGATCGATCGAAATCTGTTGACGGCGCGCATTGGCGGGACCGTTCGTGAAATGTCAACGCAAGAAAAAAGCTGGGCGCTGTTGGCGGCCCATGCCATGGTCCGGGATACCAGCGTTTCTGGTCTGGCGTTGGATGATGAACCCGTTCCGGGGCCGTTTGTGCGGCGGGTCAAGGCCTCGGCCTTGCAGCCCATGCGCCTGACCAACACCACGGATCTGCCTACGGATATTACATTGACCACCATTGGTGTGCCCGAGGTGGCAGAGCCGGCGGGCGGCTATGGCTATGATATCGAGCGCAGCTATTACACCATGGATGGCCAACTCGTTTCCGGTCCTGTGACCATTGGTGACCGCCTTGTGGTTGTGCTGACCGTGCGGCCTGCTGAACGCACGGGGGCACGGCTTATGGTGGATGATCCGTTGCCCGCCGGGCTTGAGATCGACAACCCGAATCTCTTGAGGTCCGGGGATATCCGCGCGCTGGACTGGCTGGACACCGACACTGCCCGCCATGCCGAGTTCCGGTCTGACAGGTTCCTCGCGGCGATCGATTGGCAAAGCAGCGGTGCCTTGCGCCTGGCCTATATGGTGCGCGCTGTCAGCCCGGGTGACTTCCACCATCCTGCCGCCCTGGTCGAAGACATGTATCGGCCGCAGTATCGCGCCTATACCGACACCA
Source organism: Paracoccaceae bacterium (assembly GCA_022448925.1). Classification (GTDB taxonomy): domain Bacteria; phylum Pseudomonadota; class Alphaproteobacteria; order Rhodobacterales; family Rhodobacteraceae; genus JAKVCP01. The sequence goes on along the minus strand of JAKVCP010000009.1, from coordinate 4,343 downwards.
AGTGGTTGATCGTCGTCCAGCCATGAGGCGCGTTGGTCTTTTCCTTGTTGTCGCACTGATGTTCGGTGCGGCAGCCGTGCGCGATGGCTTTGATCGTTGGGTGGCGACGACGGAATTGCCGCTGTTGGTGCACGAGATTTCGACCGAGGTGCGGGATCGTGACGGAGATCTGTTGCGGGCCTACACGGTTGAAGATGGACGTTGGCGGCTCGCGGTGTCTCTGGATCAGGTGGATCCGCGTTTCCTGGAAATGTTGATCGCATATGAGGACAAGCGGTTTTACCGGCATGCCGGGGTGGATCCGATCGCCATGATACGCGCCGTTGGTCAGGCGATCTGGAATGGGCGCGTGATTTCAGGGGGATCGACCCTGACGATGCAGGTTGCGCGGTTGCTTGAGGACAGCGGAACAGGGCGTCTGCGCGGCAAGCTGCGGCAGATACGGGTGGCATTGAAACTTGAACGTGAGGTCAGCAAGGATCGGATTCTGTCGATCTACCTGCGTATTGCGCCTTATGGGGGCAATCTTGAAGGGATCCGGGCTGCGAGTCTGGCCTATATGGGAAAGGAACCATATCGCCTGACCCCCGCTGAGGCGGCCTTGCTGGTTGCCTTGCCGCAGGCGCCGGAATCGAGGCGTCCGGATCGCCGCCCAGATGCGGCTCATATCGCCCGTGATCGTGTGCTGATGCGAATGGTCAAAGACCGGGTGATCGATCGCGACACCGCGCTTGCAGCTGTCCGCGATCCCTCGCCGCGCGGTCGTCTTCCCTTTCCCAAGGTGGCGCCGCATCTTTCAGATCGCGCCCGCAGCGCGGAGCCTTCGCTGGTGCAACATGGGTTGACGATTGACGGCGCCATGCAACGCGCGCTTGAGGATCTGGCGGCGCGTGTTCTGGCTGGGCGTGACCCGACGGAATCCATCGCGCTAATGGTTGCAGACCATCAGACCGGCGAGGTGCTGGCCTCGGTCGGGTCTGGTGGCTACAGCTCTGAAGCCGGTCGCCCGGGATTTGTCGATATGACAACAGCGGTGCGTTCGCCCGGGTCAACCCTGAAACCGTTGGTCTATGGCCTGGCTTTCGACCGGGGGCTGGTACACCCCGAAACGCTCATTTCAGATACACCGGTGCAGTTCGGTCGCTATGCGCCGCAGAATTTTGATGGTCAGTTTCGCGGTGAACTGCGGGTATCCGAGGCGTTGCAGCTGTCGTTGAATGTGCCGGTCGTCCGCCTCGTGGATGCGATGGGCCCAGCGCACTTGATGGCGGCCCTGCGGGCCACGGGCGCGGATCCTGACCTGCCTGGTGGTCAGCCAGGGCTGGCTGTGGCTCTGGGTGGCGTCGGTATGACGTTGCGGGATCTTATGGCCGTTTACACCACCCTGGCGCGCGGTGGCGATGTGATCCCGCTGCGCTGGCGTCACTCTCAGTCCACGGCCACCGGCAAGGCGCTGATGGGCCGGGCTGCTGCCTGGCAAGTCGGTCATGTCCTGGCAGGTATTCGTCCTCCTGCAGCGGCCGGCCCAAAGGGCCGTGTCGCATTCAAGACAGGGACGTCCTACGGGCATCGTGACGCTTGGGCGATTGGCTGGGATGGCCGCTATGTTGTTGGTGTCTGGATGGGGCGGCCGGACGGAACCCCTGTGCCTGGCGCTTTTGGTGGCAGTCTTGCAGCGCCCGTAATGTTCGAAACTTTTGACCGTGTTCGGGTGCGTGCGGAGCCGCTGCCTCCGCCGCCTCCCGAGGCGCTTTTGCTTGCCAATGCAGCCCTGCCGCCGCCGCTCAGGGCATTTCGTGGGGCTGCCAACCTGCGCAATGGTGGTCCCCGCCTGGAACTGCAATTTCCGCCTGACGGAGCGCAGCTTTTGGCAGACGCCGGGGGTGTGCCACTGCGCCTGCGCCATGGCCAGGCCCCCTATACTGTTCTTGCAAACGGAGCTGTGCTGGCCAGCGGATTGCGCGGTGACCGCTTTGTCATTCCGCTGACAGAGCTTGGGTTTTCAGACATTTCCGTCATCGACAGTGCCGGAAAATCCGACAGTGTGTTGATCGAGCTGCGCTAGCCTCTTTGTGGGGGCAGCGGACATCGGAAACATCCGCTTTTCGGCCCATCATCCCAGAGTCGTTCTGGCAGCGCAAACGGTCAAAGGCGTTCCAGCGCCAAGGCAATGCCCTGTCCCCCACCGATACACATGGTGATCAGTGCTTTTGAGCCTTTGATGCGCTCTAGTTCGTAAAGCGCCTTGAGCGTGATGATGCACCCTGTCGCTCCGACCGGGTGGCCAAGTGCAATCGCGCCACCATTGGGATTTACCTTGGCCGGATCGAGGCCCAGCTCTTTGTTGACCGCGAGGGCTTGCGCGGCGAAGGCTTCGTTGCTTTCGATGACATCAAAGTCGCTGAGCGACAAACCGGTTCGCGCCAGCAGCGCCCGGGTGGCTGGAACAGGGCCGATTCCCATGACCTCGGGGCGCACCCCGGCATGGGCATAGCCCAACACTCGGGCTTTGGGCGTCAGGCCAGCGGTCTTGGCTGCCGACGCACGGGCCAGAACAACAGCTGCAGCACCGTCGTTGATCCCACTGGCGTTGCCTGCGGTGACCGAGCCAGTTTTGTGAAACACCGGGCGCAGCCCCGCGAGGGCTTCGGCCGTTGTGGCCTTGGGATGCTCGTCGACTTCAAAGGCCACCATGTCGCGCTTTTTTCGCACGTCGACCGGGGCAATTTGGGCGGTAAACCGGCCTGCCTGGATCGCGGCGGCCGCGCGGTTTTGACTTGTCAGTGCAAAGTCATCCTGTGCCGTCCGGCTGATGGCATGTTCGGTTGCCACATTTTCAGCCGTCACCCCCATGTGGCCCGTGCCAAATGGGCAATTCAGTGCGCCCAACATCATGTCCAGCGTTTTGACGTCTCCCATCTTGGCGCCCCAACGCTGGCTGGGAATGATGAAAGGCGCGCGGGACATGTTCTCGGCGCCGCCAGCCAGGGCAAAGTCTGCATCCCCCAGCATCAATGATTGCATTGCAGAAACGATGGCTTGCACACCCGACCCGCACAGCCGATTGACATTCATGGCCGGTGTGCTGTCGGGAATGCCCGCGGCCATTGCCGCGACGCGGCTGAGATACATGTCCTTGGGTTCGGTGTTGATGACATGACCAAAGACAACATGACCGATCTGCTCTCCGCTGACTCCCGACCGCTGCAAGGCCGACTTGGCCACGACTGTCGCCAGATCTATGGCTGGCGTCCCCGCAAGCGATCCGCCAAAGGTGCCAATCGCCGTCCGGGCACCATCCAGTAATACGATATCATCTGTCATCCTCGGGTCCTCCTCCGGGTTTGTGCACATATTGCATTCGCAGCATCGGCTGTCCTGTGCGACGCCCCGTCACTATATGCGCAAACATATGCATCCGCTTGACAGCGCATCGGCATCGCGAGACATTTCCAGTATGACGGAAACCGCCGATGACATACTCTCCCGCCTGCCCAGCCGATTGAAGGATGTGAGGCGTGAGCAGGGGCTGTCGCTGGATGCTGTGGCACGGCTTTCGGGGGTGTCTCGCTCTATGGTCAGTCAGATCGAGCGCGGGGAAAGCTCTCCGACAATTGCGACGCTTTGGAATTTGACCCAAGCGTTGAAGGTGGATTTTGCCGGGTTGCTTGACGCCTCGACTGGGGCAGCGCGGATCGAAGTGCTCAGAGAGCGGGATGTGCCCACCATCGACAATCGTGGCGAAGCCTGCAGATTGCGGATCCTGTCTGCCCCCGAGGACGCCGGAAAGCACGAGGTCTATGACGTTCTTCTTGGAGCGTCGGGCGTATTGGACAGTCAGCCTCATCAGCGTGGTGCACGTGAACATGTGACCGTGGTCGACGGGGTGATCGAGGTCACTTCGGGCGACAGCATCGAAACGCTGCGATCCGGCGACACAGCGCGGTATCCCGCAGACTTGCCGCACAGGCTGCGCGCTGTGGACGGGGCTGCGCGCGCCTTCCTTGTGGTGCAAGACGCCTGAGGTAATCCTGGCGTGCCCAAGCGCCCTGCCAGGCATTTGCTTGATCCCTGATTCGTCCTGTCCGGTGCCAAGTGGAGTTCTTTGTGCAGGCTGCCGGAAAAAAATCCACTATGGTGGAAATCTTCTATTTGGGAAATTCGTCCGTTATGGTAGATTTCCTGAAAGGAGCCCCCAATGAGCGATTCATTCTTTGCCGACATTCAAGCGACACTGACCAAGATCGAGGCCGATGGACTGACCAAGGTCGAACGCCCGTTGACTGGCCCTCAGGGTGCCCGTGTCGACGTTTCTGGCCGCGACCTGTTGAACCTTTGCGCAA
>JAKVCP010000089.1 GCA_022448925.1 Paracoccaceae bacterium | reverse complement strand
AAGCCATCGAGTCCGGCAAGACCTTGGGCGCGACGGTGCTGATCCCATCAGCCTGTCAGGTATCAAAGCTCTGACCTTCGACACCGGTGACACCGTGCTCGACTGGCACTCCGGCTTTCGTGAGGCATTTGCGGCGGCCGGTCGACGTCACGGCATCGACCGGAACTGGAGCCAGATCGCGAACCGGTTTCGCCGCCTGTCGATGGAGATGATGCTCGATCTTGGTGCCGATGGACCACCCGGGTACAATTTCGATGAAGCCCACGCACTTTGTCTCGAAAAATTGCTGCGGGAAGAGGGGCTGGACGCTTTCGATTATGCGGACCGTCACCGGATCGCCTGGGAAGCGCCGCATCGTCTGGCAGCATGGACGGACGTTCGCGAAGGGCTCGCCGCGTTGCGAACGCGCTACATCGTGGCGTCCTTCACGCTGCTGTCCTATCGGTTAGTGATCGACACCTCGCGGGAAAACGGGTTGAGCTGGGATGCCGTTCTGTCCTGCGAAGGTCTTGGAGTCTACAAGCTATTGCCCGAAGCCTACCTGCGTGCAGCAAAGAGACTGCAGCTGGCACCCGAAGAGTGCCTGATGGTCGCCTGCCATCCCTTCGATCTCGACGCGGCAGCGAAAGTCGGGTTTCGCACGGCGCTGATCCGAAGGCCCACCGAATGGGGTGTCCACGCAGAGGGCCTCCCCGAAATACCGCTGAGCGGAACCTATGATGTCGAAGTCGATAGCGTGCTGGAATTGGACGCAAGTCTATTGGAAAGCTTCTGACAGCCCGTCATAACCACACAACCTTACTGTCGGCTGGCATTGCCACAACGGTTTCATACTTTTCCTCGATCAGATCGCGCTTGATCTTCATCGTCGGCGTCAGGAATTCGTTTTCCACGGTCCATTCATCAGACACGACGAAGATCCGGCCCAATTGCTCGTGCTTCTGAAGCTGGGCATTGACCCTGTCCAGGGTCCGGCTCAACGACTGCCGGATTTCATGCTCCGGCACGCCATCAGTGGTTTCATGGGACAAGACGGTAATGGCAACGGGTTGCGGCAAGCCGCTGCCAACCACGCAGACCTGCTCAACATGCTCGTCTTCGAACACCAGGCTTTCGATCGGGACCGGAGCGACATATTTCCCTTTGCCTGTCTTGAAAATGTCTTTCACACGCCCGGTGATCCGCAGGAATCCGTCACTGTCGATTTCACCCTTGTCACCCGTGTGCAACCATCCGTTCGACAACACCTCTTCGGTTTTCTCAGGCTCCTTGTGATAGCGGGGAAACACGCCGTCACCACGAATAAGGATCTCACCTTCGGCCGAAATCTTGATTTCCGTTCCGGGCATTGGGTCGCCAATCGTGCCCACCTTGTCGGCGCGATACGGGTAGTTGACGGTCGAGGCCCCGCCGGTTTCAGTCATGCCCCACCCTTCGCTGATGTTTATCCCCAGCCTTTCAAACCAATGCAGGATGGCCGGCGAAATCGGGGCCGAGCCGGAAATGCATATGCGGGCGTTCTGCAGGCCAAGCTGGGTCTTGATTTTCTTGCGGACGACATTGCCTAAAACAGGAACGCGCAACAGGAAATCCAGTTTGCGTTGGGGCATTTTTCCCAAAATGCCCGAATGAAATTTCATCCAAAGACGCGGGACCGACTGGAAAACCGTCGGAGATGCATTCCGAACATCTTCGGCGAAGGTATCGAGAGAGTCCACAAACGAAACCGAGGCGCCATGGTACAGACTGCCATGTTCAATCACGCCGCGCTCGAACGCATGCGCCAGTGGCAGATACGAAATCAGGCGATCCTCGGGGCGCAGTTCCAGTTTCTCCATCGGAGCCTTGCCGCCATAGGCCATGTTGCGACAGGTCAATTCAACGCCCTTGGGTTTGCCGGTGGATCCCGACGTATAGACCAATGTCAAAAGATCATCCAACGCAGCTTTCACAACGGGCTGCAACGGATCATGCGACTTGATCAGATCCTGCCACTGGTGATCGCAATGCAAAGTCGGATAGGGCATTGCAATTGTGGTGATACCCTTGGGCATCCCTGACTTGACCAGCGCCATGTCATCCAGCTTGCCGATGAAAGCCACCTTGGATTCACTGTGTTCCAGGATATACTGGATCGTTTCCGACGATGCCGTCGGATAGACCGGCGCCGACACCAGCCCGGCGGCCTGGATCGCAAAATCTGCAATGAACCATTCGGCGCTGTTCTTGGCGATGATGGCGACCCGGTCACCGGCTTCCAGCCCCATCGAGAGCAGAGCAGAAGCCATGCGGCGCGTCTGATCCCAGACCGTAGCCCAGGTCATTTCGCGAATTTTTCCGTGTTCCGGCTGCCGCAGGTAGACACTCTGCGGGCGCGTTTGCGCCCAGTGTTCCAGCATTTCAATCGGGCATTTCAGGTCTGTAACAGTCATATCACGTCCTCCCCACGTGTGTGTTTCTTGGTTCCGCGTCACAAGCGGGTGTTAGGCTGGCGAAATCCACTCGCGCAGAACCTCCTCGGTATGGTCTCCCGGCTTGGGTGCAGGTCGATCCGGTCGGTTCGGTACATTGCGAAATCTGGGTGCCGGCGCCGGATGCAAATGCCCATCGAACTCTACGAAGGTTTCCCGCGCTATATTGTGCGGATGCGATGGCGCCTCTCCCAGCGACAGAACCGGCGCGAAACACACGTCGGTGCCCTCCATGACTTCGCACCATTCATCGCGGGACTTGCCCTTGATCACCTGTGCCAACTTGGCTTTCATGTCCGGCCACTTGACCGGGTTCATCTGCGTGGCAAACTGGGGGTCTTCGGACAGGCCAGTTTTCTCCATCAAAACCGCATAGAACTGTGGTTCTATCGACCCGATGCTGATGTATTTTCCATCAGCACATTCATAGGTGTCATAAAAGGGCGCGGCGCCATCGAGAAAGTTGTATCCACGCTGATCCTGCCAAAGCCCCATACCCTTGAGATCATGGAACATGGCCATCAACAGGGCGCTGCCATCACTCATCGCAGCGTCGATCACCTGCCCTTCGCCCGTGGTTTTCGCGCGCAATATTCCGGCAAGCAGTCCCATGGCGAGGAACATCGCACCACCACCATAGTCCCCCACAAGATTCAGCGGAGGCGAAGGTGGAACCGCCGGCCGCCCCATCGCCCCCAAAGCACCGGAAATCGAGATGTAGTTCAGGTCGTGCCCGGCAGCCTGCGATAGCGGGCCTTCCTGGCCCCATCCCGTCATGCGCCCGTATACCAGTGCCGGGTTGCGCGCCAACGCCACGTCAGGACCAAGCCCCATGCGTTCCATCACGCCAGGTCGAAATCCTTCGAACATGGCGTCGGCGGTTTCAATCAGTTTGAGTGCGGTCTCGACACCATCAGCGCTTTTCAGATCCAGCGCCACCGAACGGCGGCCACGTCCCGTGACCGGCCCAACGCCTTGAGGGGTCACGCCGGGACGGTCGATCCGCACCACGTCTGCCCCCAGATCGGACAAAAGCATGCCGCAAAACGGGCCTGGCCCAATGCCAGCAAACTCCAGAATGCGAATGCCGCTTAGCGGTTTCTCTTGCATCGTGCCCTCCGTTCGGCCCCCGTCAGTTTGCGGAGGCGTCCGTTGACTGGAGGGAAGCCATAGACCGGACTGCAAATCCAATCTATTTTGCAGGGGCAATATCGAATTTGGGAATATCATGTTCACTTCGACCAAGCTTCGCCAGATCGTTGCGATTGACAGGGCAGGATCGCTTTCAGCCGCATCGCAGGTTCTGAATATCAGCCAGTCGACGTTGACCAAGGCCGTAGCCGACGTGGAGCAAGACCTGGGTCTGGCAATCTTTCACCGGACCGCCCGCGGGGTGTCAGCAACGCCTGAAGGACGGGAATTCTTGAACCGAGCAGAAAGAATCGTCGCTGATTTCGATATGTTGGTTGAGGATACCCGGTCCCAGAAGGAGCAGATCGACCAGTTCCTGCGAGTTGGCATTTCTCCAGCCTCGCAAGAGGGTCTTTACAACCGTGCCATTGCGCATTTGTTGAAAACCAGCCCGAATATTTGCCTGAACATGGTGGGCCTGCCGGTCGAGCGGGGGGTGCGCATGTTGAAGCGCGGAGACCTCGATCTGCTGTTCGCCCCAACAGAAGAACTGACACGAGAGCCAGACTTTTCCGTCGAAGAATTGGGCCAGTTCCATCCCCGGCTGTTTTGCCGCAGAGGGCATCCCATTCTGTCAGAAGCACAGATTTCGCTGGACCTGATTGGACGATATCGCGTGATCTCGCCTGATTATCATGTCGGTTATGCGCAGCGGTTCGCCGAGTTTCTATTGCAGGGCGACGTCGATCCACGTCGCCGGTTGCACATCATCGAAAACTTTGTTGTGACCCAGACGGCCGTCGCTGACTCCGACCTGATTGGTATTGTCAGCAGTACCTATGGCAGTACGCGCAGTTTCCGGAAGAACTTTGCGCTGCTTGATCTGGATGTCTTCCCGCCCCTGAATATCGGCGTTGCGCAACTGTCGCGTTGGCTGCCAAGCCGGGCCGTTCGCGCCTGTCTGGCTGCCGTTCGCAAATTCCCGCCGGATTCCGAAGCATGATGGCGACCTAGGAAGTATTCATTTTTTCGATATTGGGGTATTCGTTTCGATTTGAGTAAGCGTGCACGCGATGTTTCTCTTCCAGCCAAACGGACTGGAGGAATCCAATGTTGCACCGCACCCTCTTTGAGCCGGAACATGACATGTTCCGCGAAGCGTTTCGCAAGTTTGTCGAAACCGAGATCACCCCCCATCACGCGGCATGGGAAGCTGACCAACACATCAGCCGAGAAGCTTGGCTGAAGGCTGGCGAACAGGGCTTTCTGTGCCCAACCATGCCCGAAGAGTATGGTGGCGCAGGCGTCGACCGCCGGTTCAGCCTCATCGTCCTCGAAGAACTCTGCGGCGCCAACGCGAGCGGTCCCGGTTTCGCGCTGCATTCCGACATCGTTGCGCCTTACATTCTGAATTATGGCACCCCGGACCAAAAGCAAACCTGGCTGCCGAAAATGGCCACTGGCGAGGTCATCGGTGCCATCGCCATGACGGAACCCGGTACGGGGTCTGACCTGCAGGGCATCAAGACGCGGGCCGTGGTGGATGGTGACGAACTGGTTCTGGATGGCGAGAAGATCTTCATTACCAACGGTTTCATGGCCGATCTTGTGATCGTCGCTGCACAGGTTGTCGATCCGGCGACGGGTGGTGAACCGAAACTGTCACTGGTGCTTGTCGAAGCCACCCGTGACGGGTTCACCAAGGAAAAACCGCTAAACAAACTGGGCCAGAAAGCCCAGGACACCTGTATCTTGAACTTCTCAGGTGTACGCGTTCCCAAATCAAACCTTCTTGGCGGAGAAAACGCCGTTGGAGGCGGATTGATGATGCTGTTTGGTGAACTTGCCTGGGAACGGCTCATGATCGCCATCGGATCCGTTGCAGGGGCCAAGTTTTGCTATGAACAGGCTCTCGCATACACGCGGGAGCGCCGGGCTTTTGGCCGATCGCTCGCCGAGTTTCAGGATGTGCGTTTCAAGCTTGCTGACATGAAGGTCAAAATCTCGGCGGGACAGGCCATGGTTGACCAATGCATGACCAATCTGGCCCTCGACAAGCTGCGGCCCGAAGACGCCGCAGGAGCCAAGCTCTGGTGCAGTGAAATGGCCTTTGAAGTTGCGGATACAGCGCTGCAAATGCATGGGGGCTATGGCTACATGCAGGAATACCCGATCGCTCGTGCCTTTGCCGACATTCGGGTGAATCGCATCTACGGCGGTGCCAACGAGATCATGAAAGAACTGATTTCGCGCAAGCTCTGATCCCCCCAAAAAATTCCGACAGAAAGAGGTACTCTTATGTCTCAGGCATATATCTATGACGCTGTGCGTACCCCCCGTTCCAAAGGGAAAGCGGGCGGTACACTGAACGAAGTCAAACCTGTCCGTTTGGCCGCTGGGCTGTTGGGGGCCTTGCAGGAGCGCCATGACCTCGACACGGCGAAGGTCGAGGACGTGATCCTGGGCTGCGTTGCGCCCTTGATGGATCAGGGCTCGTGCATCGCCAAGGCCGCTGTGATGTCCGCAGGATGGGACGAGTCGGTGCCGGGTGTGCAGCTTGACCGGTTCTGCGGTTCGGGGCTAGAGGCCGTGAACATTGCCGCCGCCAAGGTCGGCTCGGGCCAGCAGGATCTGATTGTTGCAGGCGGTCTGGAGTCGATGAGCCGCGTGCCGCTTGGATCGTCCGGCGGCCCGATGCTTTTTGATCCGGAATTCGTCATCGAAAACAAGTCCGCCCCGCAGGGGATTGGCGCTGACCTGATCGCCACGATCGACGGATATAGTCGCGAAGATGTCGATGCCTTTGCCGTGGAAAGCCAGCGCCGCGCGGCGCATGCACGGGACAATGGCTGGTTCGACCGCTCGGTCGTGCCGGTCCGGGACCCGTCCGGTCTGGTCATTCAGAGCCGTGACGATTTCATCAAACCCGACACCGATATGCAGAAACTGGGTGCGCTGAAAGCGTCGTTCGCGCAGATGGGCGGCTTTGGCTTTGACGACATGGCGCTGGCGAAATACCCCGAGGTGCAGGCCATCAATCACGTCCATACGCCGGGCAACAGCTCGGGGATTGTTGATGGGGCTTCGGCGGTCATTATCGGTTCGGAACAGGCAGGCAAGGATCTGGGGATGGAGCCGCGCGGGCGGATCGTCGCCTCGACCGTGATTGCCACCGACCCGGTCATCATGCTGGCCGGTCCGGGACCGGCGGCGCGCAAGTGTCTGGAAAAGGTGGGGCTGACCGTCAAGGATATCGACATCTGGGAAATCAACGAAGCCTTCGCCTCGGTGGCCATGCGCTACATGAAGGATCTGGGCATCGACCACGAAATCACAAACGTCAACGGTGGCGCGATCGCGATGGGCCACCCGTTGGGTGCGACCGGCGGCATGCTGGTTTCGACCGTGCTGGACGAACTGGAGCGGCGTGATGCCAAACGGGCAATGGTTTCGCTGTGCATCGCCGGCGGCATGGGAATTTCCACGCTTATCGAACGCGTTTGAGAAGGAATAGTCACATGGGCGAATTTACATACGAAAAAGGCGCGGACGGCATCGTGACCGTGACCATGAATATGGACGGTCCCGTGAACTCGATGAACAAAGAGTTCGGGCCGTTCTATTCCGGCATGGTGAGCAAGCTTGAGGCCGAAGAGGGGTTGAAAGGCGTCATTCTGACCTCGGGCAAAGAGACGTTTTTTGCTGGGGGCGATCTCAAGCGGCTGGTGGCGGTCGAGCCGGATCACCTGCAGGACCTGTTTGACGAGGTCGAGGGCATAAAGGCCGATATGCGCCGTCTGGAAAAGCTACCGGTTCCGGTGGTTGCCGCGATCAACGGTGCGGCTTTGGGCGGCGGGTATGAGCTGTGCCTTGCCTCGAACTATCGGATCGCCGCCGACAACCCGAAATCCAAGATCGGCCTGCCCGAGGTCACGCTGGGCCTGCTGCCCGGTGGTGGCGGCGTGGTGCGCCTGACCTGGCTCTTGGGACTGGAAGCGGCGATGCCATTCCTGCTGGAAGGCAAGCAACTGGCCCCTGCCGCAGCCCTGAAGGCGGGGCTGGTGCATGAGGTTGTCGAGCCGGACGCCCTGCTGGCCCGCGCCCGCGAATGGATTCTGTCCGTTCAGGACGACGAGGCGGCCGCAATGCAGCCCTGGGACAGCAAGGGCTATCGCATTCCCGGTGGCGGGTCGAACACGCCCAAAATGGCCCCCAAGATTGCGGGGGCGTCGGCGATGCTGTTCCAGAAAACCCGCGGCCTGCTGCCTGCGCCGGTCAGAATTCTGGACATCATGGTTGAAGCCGGCAAGCAGAATTTCAATACGGCGCTGCGCTATGAAACCCGCCAATTCTGCGCGCTGCTTGTATCGCCCGAGGCGAAGAACATGATCTCGACCTTCTTCTTTGGTCTGGGTCAGGTCAATGGTGGCGCCAGCAGACCCATGGACATCCCGCGCAGCAAGGTCAGCAAGCTGGGCATTCTGGGAGCCGGTATGATGGGCCAGGGGATCGCCTATTCCTCGGCCATGGCAGGCATCGAGGTTGTGCTGAAGGATATGACGCAAGAGGCCGCTGATCGCGGCAAAGCCTATACCGAGAAACTGCTGGCAAAACGCGTGCAGCGGGGCCGCATGGACGAGGCAAAAGCGGCGCAGGTTCTGGGCCGGATCAAAGCCAGCGCCGATATGGAAGATCTGCGCGGCTGCGACATGATCATCGAGGCGGTCTTTGAAAAGATCGAAATCAAGGACAAGGTCATCGCCGAGACCGAAGAGTATCTGACCGAGAACGGGGTCTGGGGCTCGAACACCTCGACCCTGCCGATTACGCGGCTGGGGTCAAAGGCGCAGAACCCGAAGAACTTTGTGGGCCTGCACTTCTTCTCGCCGGTCGACAAGATGCCGCTCTTGGAGATCATCGCGGGCGAGGAAACCTCGGACGAGACGCTGGCGCGGGCGTTCGACTTTGCCCAGCAAATCCGAAAGACGCCGATTATCGTCGGGGACAAGACGGGTTTCTACACCTCGCGCACGATCGGCACGAAGATCGTCGAAGGTGTGCAACTGGTTGCCGAGGGGCACGATCCCGTGCGGGTGGACAACCTGTCCAGACTGATCGGGATGCCCACCGGGATGCTGTCGCTGCTGGACGAAGTTCAGATCAAGCTGGTGACGGATATCTATCGCACGCAGATTGAAATGGGCCTGCTGGACCCTGCCGAGGAACAAAACCCCGAGGCGCGGGCGATGCTGGCGGACATGCTGGACAATCACGACCGCCATGGCCGCGCGACCGGCAAAGGGTTCTACGACTACGCAGACGGCAGCAAGACGATCTGGTCCGGCCTGTCCAAATGGCGCAAGGATGATGCCGAGATTTCGGATCGCGACATTCAGGACCGCATCCTGTTCCGCCCGGTTCTGGAAAGCCTGCGGTGTCTGGAAGAAGGCGTTCTGCGCAGCGCCGCCGATGGCAATATCGGGTCGATCATGGGCATCGGCGCGCCGGTCCATACCGGGGGCTATATCCAGTATGTGAACACCTATGGCCTGGATCGGTTCATCGCCCGCTGTGAAGAACTGACCACAAAATACGGCCCGCGCTTCCACCCCCCCGCAATCCTGCGTGAATACGCAGCGGAAGGGCGCCTGTTCCAATAGGTGCGTTGACGGGCAAAACTCTAATTTCCTTGGCCACTGCTGTGGCCAAGGAAGCGATTTTGCGGTCTCAATCAAGCCCGTTCTCTAGGGCAGTTCACAGGCGTCTGCAGCGCCCGGAAAGCATGAAAATCGGCCCGCATCTGAATTTCGGGGGGGGGGGTTGGGATTGGCGGGATCGGACCGCCAACTGGCCAGATTGCCACTCGAAGCGAAGCCAGCCTGTGGCTATTGACCATTGGACTTTAACGATGGAGCCACACATGCCACAACTTCTTCGCTTCGGCCTTCTGGCCCTTGTCGCGTATTTCGTCTGCATGGCGATTGCGCATTTCTTCGGGATCAAGGTTCCGATCTTGTTCGTCTACTACGACACGCCATTTTACGCCTATCAGGACAAAATCATCTCTTTTGCGGTCCTCAGCTATGTCGGCCTGTTCTATGCAGCTGCCCGTGATATCAAGGTGGTTCCGATTGCACTGGCCGTACTCGGAATGACTGCGCTTGGCCTTGCGTCGGTCAACATGTCAGAGGCGCTTGGATCCGTGCTGGCCGAGGGGCAATCGACCTGGCCCTACTGGACGCAGACCGGTATGATCGCAGGCCTTTGGGTCATTCTGACAGTGCTGTATGTCAAACGGTCAGACGCCTGAGCTTCGTGCACTGACACCGAACTTGCGCCGGTAATCTAAGGGGGCAAGGCCAACGATTCGCCGGAAGACGCGCCGAAACGCTGCTGCATCGCTGTAGCCCACATCCCAGGCGATGCTTTCAAAGCTGTCCCGTGTCAGTTCAAGCCGCGTGCGCGCGGTATCGACCCTGATCCGCTGAAGATAGGCCACGGGTGTGAAGCCCGTGGCCTGCTTGAACCGGCGCATGAAGCTGCGCTCGGACATGTGCCCCGCCTTCGCCAACGAAGCAATTGTATGGTCAGCCCCGGGGTTTGCCTGCAACAGGTTTTGCACGTTGATGATTTGCCGATCTTCATGCCGGGTATTTGGACTGAATGTCGCATAGTGGCTTTGTTCGCGCTCGGGCGGATCAAGCACGAACATCCGGGCCACGTCGAGCATCAACTTGCGCCCGCCGTACCGTTCGATCAGGTGCAACGTAAGATCGGTCCAGGCCATGACGCCGCCTGCGGTGACAATGTCCCCCAGATCGACCAGCAGTCGACTTGTGTCGACAATGATCCCGGGATGGGCTTGGCGAAAGGCATCGGTGTGGCGCCAGTGGGTCGTGACGCGACGCCCTTGAAGAACACCGGTTTCTGCCAATAGGAATGCACCAGAGCAAACCGATGCCAGCATTGTCCCGTTTTTGTATTGCGCTGTGATTTCCTTGCCCCAACCCGACGGCAGAACTGGAGGGTCGAGCGACAGCGCAGGGGGGAGGATCACGGCATCGGGATGACCCTGTGGTGCCGATTGAATCTCGGCCCGGAAAATCGCCGGTCCAACGGCGTCTGTCCGTTCACTGGCGTAGTCGAACAAATCCATCATGCCCCATAGCGCGGATTTCTGAGCGCCGGGATATTCAAGCAGGTGGATATTGATCGGTTTGGTCATGGTGATCGAACAGGCCTTGCTGTCCGGATTGCCCAAAGGCAGAACCGGCGGGGCGCTGGTGCGTTCGGAGTGGGTGACGCCCTTGCCGGCGGTCATCAGATTGACCTCGCCGGGATAGATCATCTGGTGCGAACCGACGCTGTCGCGATGCTCGAACTCGCCTTGATACAGGTAGGTCACGGTCGAGGTGCCGATATGCGGGTGCGGACGCACTTCGATACCGCCATCGGTGATGAACTCGGCCGGGCCCATCTGGTCGAAGAAGATGAACGGCCCCACCATCTGCCGCCGTGACGACGGCAGTGCGCGGCGCACCTCGAACCCGCCGGTAGCACGGGCGCTGGGGACAATCAGCGTTTCGATGGCGTCCAACTGCCCGGCGTCAGGGCAAATCGGTTCGATGGCGGGGTTCCAGCTCATGTGTCCTCCTACAGGCCCATGTCGAACAGCAGGAATTCGCTGTTCTCCATCGGGGAAATTTTAACTTCCGGAACCTCGGCAAGGGCAAGCCCGTCGCCGGATTCCAGCGGCTGATCGTTGACCGTCACCAGCCCCGTGACGACCTGCACCCAGACACCACGCTTGTCACTCAACGGCAGGGTAACTTGCGCGTCCGCATTCAGTTTGCTGGCATAGAGGTTCACGTGGTCTTCCCCCACTGAAGTGGTCCTCCGCTATGTTTAGGAAAACGGAGGAAACACATGGCCAACAAGCGACCAAAGCCAGAAGAGATTGTCACGAAGTTACGGCAGGTTGAGGTTCTGACGGGGCAAGGCATGCCGCGCCTGGATGCGATCCGCCAGATTGGTGTGACTGAACAGACATTTTACCGCTGGAAGAAAAAGTACGGTGGAATGGGCACGGACCAATTGAAGGAACTGAAGCGTCTTCAGAAAGAGAACGAGCGATTGCGCAAAGCCGTTTCTGATCTGACGCTGGGTAAGCTGATCTTGGCGGAAGCGGCGAAGGGAAACTTCTGAGCCCCGCTCGTCGTTCACTGCCTGGCAGGCGCATGCAGAGCATGCTGCCGAGAAGGGGGCCTGCATTGATCGTGTGCGTAACG
>JAKVCP010000088.1:7721-12103 GCA_022448925.1 Paracoccaceae bacterium | reverse complement strand
GCCAGTTCTTCGCGGATCGACTCATCCATCGCCGGAGCTTCAAAATCCGCAAGGATTCTCTTGTAGGTTGCATGCGCACGTTCTGCTGTCCACACTCCCCCCGCAGCTTCCCAGCCTTCAAAATTCTTCCAGTCACTCAAAAACGGTTGATAGAACGCCGTACTGTAGCGGTCCTGTGTGTGCTGAACGCCGAAAAAATGCCCCTCTGAACCGACTTCGCGGATGGCATCCAGCGCAAGTGCATCGTCATCGGTTTCGGTCAGAACCGGATCCATATAGCGCTGGATCTGTTGCAACATCTCGCAGTCCATGACGAATTTCTCGGGGCTCGCAATCAGCCCACCTTCCAGCCAACCAGCCGCGTGATAAACCATGTTGGTGCCCGATTGCACCGCCGCCCAAAGACTGTTTGAGGTTTCCCACATCGATTGACTGTCGGGTACATTGGCGGCGCAAACGCCCGAAGACCGCATGGGCAATCCATAATGGCGCGCCAATTGACCCGTCATCTGCGTGGCACGCATATATTCCGGAGTACCAAAGGCCGGCGCGCCCGATTTCATGTCGACATTCGAGGTGAAGGTGCCAATCACGCAGGGCGCTCCGGGTCGAATATATTGGGCCAAAGCGATGGCGATCAGACCCTCGGCCAGCGATTGCGCAACCGCGCCAGCCATGGTCACCGGGGCCATGGCCCCCGCCAGCGTGAAGGGCGTCACAACAAGCCCCTGACCGCGCCGTGCCATGCGCATCCAGCCATCCAACATCGGTTCATCATGCTTCAAGGGCGACGTCGAATTGATGTTGGTGTACATCCGTGGGCTTGCGTCAAACTCCTCATGGCTCAGGCCGCCCGCGATGCGCACCATCTCCATCACGTCCTCGACCCGCTCTTTGCCAAGACTGTAGGCATGGGCAACCTTGTCGGTCAGCGTCAGCTTGTCGTAAAGCACGTCCAGGTGACGCACACTGGCATGGATATCGACAGGTTCAACGGGATAGCCGCCCACGAAGTGGACGCAATTGAAGTACTGCGACAGCTTCAGCAGATTTTGACACATGACGCGCGTGCCGGGCACTTTGCGCCCCAGTTCCAGATCCCAGTAATTCGGAGGCGACGACACATTGCCAAACAAAAGATTGTTTGCGCCGACCGTGATGCTGCGCTGTGTATTACGAGGGGTCAACGTGAATTCAGATGGAGCCCTGCCCACCATTTCCATCACGAAGTCACGATCGACACGCACCGTTTCACCGTCGATCAGACAGCCTGCCTGTCGAAAGATCTGCAAGGCTTCGGCGTTCAAAATCTGAATTCCGATCTCTTCGAGGATTGTCATCGCAGCGTTGTGAACGGCCTCGACGGCCTCCAGCGACAGGGGCTCGGTTGGAGGATCAATATTGATCGGCGGGGCCCAGGGCATTTGTTCGATGGCGCCACCACCGCGCCTGTTTGCGTGCCCAGCACGTCCACCACTGCGACGTTTGCGTGTTGCGGCTTCAGCCATGATGCTCTCCGGAAATCACTCTCTCGGTCAGCAAACACTGGCGTGATGGCAACTGATTGCCGTTTTGCGACGTTTTTCGTCGCTTTCTTCGGGATCCTTAGCCAGATCAATGACCCGTGACAGGGCCTTCCATCTTGCTGATCCACTCTCCCAGATGACCGATGTCGGGCAAAATGGCATGCGCATGAGGCGCCAACTCTTCCCGTCCGGCGAGACCTGTCAGAACCCCAACAGAATACATCCCCGCGGCTGCGCCTGCCTGCAGATCGTGACGGCTGTCGCCAACCATGACAACCTGATGGGGCGGCACGCCCACAACATCCGCAAAGGCCACCAGAGGCTCAGGCGAGGGTTTGGCGCCATAGCCACTGTCGGCACCACAGATAAAGTCAAACCGCTCCAGAACACCTGCCGATGAAAGCTGGGATCTTGCGCCCTGTTCATTGTCATTTGTCATGACACCAAGGGCCAGCCCCCGAGACGCAAGATCGTCAAGGAATGGCCCCAATGGCACCGCCTCTGCCAGCGGCGCAAGATCAACCCGGTCCATGAAGAAAGTGACGATATCGGCAATTGCCCACCCGTCAAGGTGAGGCGCAAGGCACGCAGCAACGTCAACATTCGTGCCGGCAACGGCAATACTGCCGGGTCTCACACGACGGGCCGACAAATCGTAGTCGATCGCCTCTGCCATGGCCTGCAAGCGGGCGGCATTTCCCTCGGCGAGCGCCCGCAGCGTGTCACCGATTGCGGCCGACCAGGTTGCGTGAAAATCAAAAAGCGTTCCATCTTTGTCAAACAGACAAGCGCGAATTGGTGTCATGCGGTCCTCTCAGGTCCAGTGATACTCTTCTCCGCCCGCAAGCAACTGTCGAGCTGTGTGAACCGAGGCATAGTCAAACTCATGCATATCGCAAAATCCGATGACCCAGGCATCGTCAAGCAAAATGAAGTCCAAGACCGACCGTTGGACTTCGGGAGTTCCAGCGCCTTCGCGCAGGGTTTCGGCATCCACGCCGGTCGACCCCATGAAAACGGGCAACAAATCGTCGTTTGCCAGCAGCCAAGCCAAGGCCCTGAGCGCCAGGATCTCTGCGGTTTCCGGCGTCAATTGCATTTTGTTAACCTCCAACAACAGTTTATTAACCTTTTCGCTCGACGCTGGCGTGGTTAACTGCGTTTGTACGGAAAGGTCTTCGATGGTCGGTAGAATCCTCGTCGTCGACAACGTGTCCGTCAACCGGATTATCCTACGCGTGAAACTATCCGCGGCCGGGTTCGAAGTCTTGCAATGCTCTTCGATAGAAATGGCTGTTAGTTTTGCAGTGCAAACGCAACCCGACGTGATTGTTGCAAGTTGCGACCACCAGGACAATAGCGGCGTGCGCCTTTGCCAGGTCCTGAATGCCGCCTTGGGATCCAAAGCCCCCCCTGTTCTACTTTTGTGCGGAGAGCCGACCAGTTGCGTCGTCTTGAATGCTCTGCAGGCCGGCGCGGCAGATGTTTTGCGGCGGCCGATCAGCGACAAGCTTTTGTTGGCGCGGGTGCGCAACACCATTCGGCGGGAAACTGTCCGTCGCGACCTGCAGACAAAGGTGGAGCACAGCGATGACATGTTCGCAATCCATGCACAGAGGATGCAGCAACCCACAGCCCACATCGCTTTGGTTATGCCACCAGGCCTTCGGGCCCGTCGCTGCCTCGACAGTCTTCGGCAAAGAACCCAACATGAGGTCGAACTTTTGTCACCGTCGACTGCCCTGCGGCGCGTTTACAAGCCAAGGGACTACGATCTTTACGTCCTGATCAAAGACCAGGAAGGGCCTGAACCGGATCTCGACGCCGTGACCGAGCTGCGATCCACTCCGTCAACCCGTCATGCGGGTATCGCCGTCGTGCTTGGACAGCATCAAACAGACCAGGCGCATCGGGCGTTGGACCTCGGGGCCGATGATGTGATGTTAAGTGGCATTGACCATGAAGAGCTGGCCTTGCGACTGACGCTGCAGGCTCAGATAAAATGGCTTTCAGACTGTCTGCGAAACCATGTGAATGATAGCCTGCGCGCCGCGGTCAAGGACCCGCTGACCGGGCTCCACAACCGCCGATACGCTTTGAACAAACTTGCCTCGATCTCTGAACGGTCAGCACACACCGCCAAGCCCTTTGCCGTGATGATCGCAGATCTGGATCATTTCAAGGCGGTGAACGATTCACATGGGCATGGCGCCGGCGATGCAGTTTTGAAGCAAGTTGCTGCGCGGCTGTCGCATGCATTGCCTGCAGACAGTCTTTTGGCCAGGATCGGTGGCGAGGAATTCCTGATCGCGTTGCCTGATACGGATATCGAAACAGCTGAAACAATGGCCAAGCAATTGTGCGACGTGATCGCAGCCACACCATACAGGTTGACCGATGGCAGCACGCTTGGATCGACCATATCCATCGGATTGGCTTTGTGCAGCGGTGTACAGCATCTGCCCCCCCTCGATCTGATCGCCAAGGCTGACCAGGCGCTTTATGGTGCCAAAACCCATGGCCGCAACCAAGTCACAGTCAGTCGCAGTGCGGCCTGATCTGGCCCATTGGCGCGGGACGTACAGATCAGGGTTTGAAGGGCCGTTTCCAAGCTTTGCCGCGCGTCTCGAGCTTTTGCAATTCGCGCTCCAGCCGGTCCGCAAATGCGCTGCGCTCCGCGTCTGACATGTCAGAAATCACTGAAATCAGGATGTCCTGCCCCTTGATCATCCGGGCGCGCGCAGTCCGAGACTGATCCTCCATCACGGTGGCAAATGCATTCTGGTCAAACGGGCTCACGCGAAGGACTTCAAGGGCCGCGATGTAGGATTGGGACAGCACACCGCGCTCTTCTTG
>JAKVCP010000088.1:0-7711 GCA_022448925.1 Paracoccaceae bacterium | reverse complement strand
ATAGGGTGCGCCGCAGATCACGTCGCACGACCCGGCGGTCCTCTTCGCTGAGTGCACGGGTATAGGGCAGCGCCATCCTCGTGTTCATCGCAGCAGGCTGCCGATCCGTAAAACCACCGAACATAGCACTGACCACAGCACCGATCACCAGAAGGTTCATGCCAAGCGAAGCGAGCAGCAGCAGCCGCAGCCAGCGGGGCACCGGTCGGCTCATTCCGCGGTCATTCATATCAGTCATCCCTCAACCAAAAGCCCATCGAACCCGCTGAGCGGCTCCAACGCATCTGATGTCACCACACCAGCCTCATGCCACAAAAGGACGGCCACGCCATCAGGCACCAGGACTGACGGGCTTGCACCGATCCAGACACCAGCTGCCGTGGCCGCCACAAGTCCCGAAACAGCCGGCCAGCCGCCCACACACTCCAGAACCTGTGCAAAAATTCCCCGATGTCGCACAGCCACAGGCGCGTCAGGGGTAGGCATCATCGCCAACGCGTCAGCCTCGATTCGCTCCAACAACCCGCCCGAGGGCTCCATGGGCGCGTTCTGCGCCGCCTCGAAAAATGGGGCAAGCGATGGCGTGTCCGGAGTTTCTTCAGTCATCGGTATATCCCAGATCCTTGCGGCGCCCTGCCAGCACGACAGCGAGGGCTCGTTTGCCCCGCGCAATCAAGCTTTCGACAGCGCGCGGTCCAATATTCATTATGCGGGCAATCTCGGGATTGCCCAAGCCTTCGAGATGGCGCAACACCACGGCCTGACGTTGTCGGTCGGGCAACGCGCCCAGGGCTGCGTGAAGCGCACCCACCCGCGCTTTGTTCTGCAACATTTCCGCCACGCTCTGCGCACCGTCTTCTGGATCGGGAATGCTGTCCAGCGATTGTGCTGGCTTGCGCCGCACCCGATCAATGCAGAGGTTTGCCGTGACGCGATACAGCCAGGTCGAAACCTGCGCCTCTCCCTGTCGCCACTCGGGCGCGATCTTCCAAAGGCGCATCATCGCCTCTTGCGTAACGTCTTCGGCATCATGCCGGTTGCCAAGCAGGCGATAGGCGTGACCAAAGACGCGGGGCGTCAAGCGTGCTGTCAGGGCCCGGGCGGCCTCTGAGTCGCCATTCGCATAGCGCACCAGAAGAGCATCATCACTCAGATCGTTCATGGCATCCAGTGGCACGGTCATCAACTCAAGCGCCTAGCCCCTGATGAGCTGGCTGGCAATGGCACGGGACATCGCTGCCCCGTGCCGGTTTCGGCTCAATCGCGGTCTTTGCGCCAGCAGTTACCCCTGCGCATATTTGGCAGTTCAGCAAATTCGGCTTCTGTGATGGCACCGTCCCCATCTGCATCCAATCGTTCGAATATGCGCTCGGCACGATCCTGACCCCCACGTGGCTTGGGCAGTTCAGTGACGCTCAGCATACCATCATCGTTTTCATCAAACCGCGCAATCATTTTGGCCACGCGCTCTGCTGCACGCTCCGCAGACTGGGCTGTTAGCTCATCGGCACTCAGCAACCCGTCGCCATCCGCATCAGCCGCTGCAAAGCGGGCATCACGCTGCTCTCGCACTTCATCCAGCGTGATCAGCCCGTCCCCGTTCAGATCCAGATCAGTGAAGTTGATCAGCATCCCCCGGACACCACGGGGCCCCTCACCCCCTTGTTTGGCAGTCGCCATGACCGCCGTACTGGCCGCCATAGTCACGATGACCGACCCGAATATCAGCGTGCGTTTCATTGTATGGATCCTTTCCTCAATCTCTGTGAAAACGGGTTGCTTGCCCGATTTCTAAAGACTGATACGACGCGGGCAGAGGCTTCCGTCGCAGGCCCCCGGATTTTTTTCGTCACGGCGGGACATGTTTTGCGACATCCGGACGCAAGGCGCATTTGGCACCTTTTGTTCTGCGCCGCCGTCACCCAAAGTCCGCGCAGGAGACCTTATCATGACATCAACCACCGAGACTTCGAATGCCCGTTTGATGCGGCCCGCACTATGGCGCGGATGGCGGCAAAAATGCCCTAACTGCGGAGACGCGCGCCTGTTTGATGGGTTTCTAAACGTTCGCAAGACCTGCCCGGTTTGCCAGGAACCATTGCACCATCACAAAGCGGACGATGGGCCCGCCTATCTGACCATTCTGATTGTCGGGCACATCATGGCACCGCTGCTTTTGATGGTGTTTGAAACCTGGCGACCGCATCCATTAACCTTGTTCACGACCTTTGCTGTTGGTTGCATCGCACTCTCACTCTATCTTCTTCCCAGGCTGAAAGGCGCCATCGTTGCATACCAGTGGGCACGCGGAATGTATGGCTTTGGCGTTTCACGTCGGATCGAGACAGAGAACTAGAGGCATTTGGTGACAACAGAAAAGACGGCGATCCGAGACGCAGCGACGGTGGTTGTTCTGCGTGACCGGGCAACACGCCCCAGCATCCTCATGGGCCAACGCGGAGCGAAGGCAGCCTTCATGCCCAACAAATTCGTGTTTCCCGGTGGTGCCGTGGATGCCGCGGATGCAGAGGTTCCGTTTGCAACTCCGTTGTCAGATCTATGCCGGTCGCGGTTGGCCGAAGATACAGAGCGCGATCTGTCACATGCTCTGGCTGCAGCAGCAATCCGCGAGCTTTGGGAAGAAACGGGTCAGGTGCTGGGATTGGCCGGCCACTGGCCAGGACCAGTACCCCCCGCTTGGATAAAGTTTGCAGCGACCGGCAATTGCCCCAATGCAGCTGCACTGCAATTCGTGTTCCGCGCGATCACACCGCCAGGCAGGCCGCGCCGGTTTGATGCGCGGTTCTTCCTTTTGGATGCCGGTGACCTGACATCGGACCCGGATGATTTTTCAACGGCTTCGGACGAGCTGAGCCATTTGCAGTGGGTTCCTCTTGATGAGGTGCGCCAATTTGATTTGCCCTTCATCACCGAAGTGGTGCTGGCCGAAATTTCTGCGCGCGTCAATGACACGACGCCGCCCGTATCCGTGCCGTTTTTCCGTAATGATGACGAAGAAAGCTTGTTCTTGCGCCTCAAGGGCCGGGCGCAGATTGATTAAGCCCGCGCCAGCAGCAAAATGCCCAGCGTCAACACTGCGATTCCAGCCAATTCCCGGCGGGTTACGGTTTCTTTGAAAAAATACACAGATACGGCAAGCGACAAAATCAACTCTACCTGGCCCAGCGCTTTGACATAGGCCGCAGTCTGCAGCGTAAAAGCCGTGAACCACATCAGCGATCCAGCAGCCGAGCTGAGCCCCAGCCAAATGCCCGTTCTTCGCGCAGCCCACGTGGCACAAAGTTGTCCCCGATCGCGCCAAGCAAGCCAAAGCGCCATGCCCAGCGCCTGACCGGTGGCAACAAGCGCCAAGGTGACGCTGGACCGGACAAAGGGATCTGCGTGGGCAATCTCTAGCGAGGCACCGCGATAGCCGACGCTGGAAAAAGCGAAAAAGACCCCCGAGGCAAGCCCAAGCGCCAAACCTCGGTTCAAAACAGAGCCATTGGCAGCTTTTGGTGGCTTTGACAGCAACAGCACACCGGCGACACCAACAACCAGGGCACCCCATCCCCAGCCGCTCAGCGCCTCACCAAGCACAAGCATGCCCACAACGGCTGTCATGATGGTTTCGGTTTTCATCAAGGTCAGCCCAACAGCGAAGTTGCGCAGCGAAAAAAGCGAAATCACACAGATCGTGGCCACGGCCTGTCCAAGACCACCCCAAATGGCATAGGCCCAAAAGGCAGTGGTCACCGCAGGCATACTGGCTCCGGTGGCGGTCAGGTATCCCAACATCATGCCCACCGCGATCGGTGCCGCGTAGGCAAATCGCGCAAAGGTAGACCCCACGGGCGACAGTGTCCCGAGGCTCAGCACCTTGTGCAGCATGAAGCGCGCAGTCTGAAAGATAGCTGCCAGAAGTGTTGCAATCACCCAAAGGTCCATGCGCCCTTAGTGACGCAGGCTTAGGGTTTTGGCCAGAGTGGGTGCGGGACCGGATCTTTTGATTTGACGAAATAGCGTCTGAAGATCTCGCCGTATGAGCGAAAGCAATATCCCTGATTGCGTGTCAGATAGCTATCACGCTTTGCGGCATAAAGCATAGGCAAGCGATACCAGGGCACATTGGGATGCATGTGATGAACGGCATGCAGATTGTTGTTCAGAAAAATCAGCGCCAGCGGCCCCTTGTCTTCGATGATCACCGTGCGCCCGCCAGCGTGCTCATGGGCCTGATGTTCCAGAAAGGTTCGGATCTTGAGTATCGCATGCGCGAGATATGCCGATAGCAGCCACGCGTAAATCGGCAAACTGGCCACGTTCACCATCCACCAAACCACAACCGCAAGAGCGGGGAGGTGCACCAACCAGCCCCACAACACATGTCGATGACCCCGCCTGATCTTTTGCAAATCGTTTTTTACAAACACAATCTGACCAAGCAAAGGACCAACCAAAAGGCGGCCAAGCAGGCTGTTGTTAAATTTGAGAATGGACTGAAACCAAACAGGAAGCCGCGCCCAGACCGCGGGATCGGTATAATTGCTTTCGGGGTCATCATACGGATCTGTCAAAACAGCATCCTGATGATGGGCCAGATGCATGTCTTGGAACCGTAGATATGGAATGCTGACGGACAGCGCCGGGAACACCAACGCTGCATTCACAAGCGGGTTCGAGGTCGGGTGCCCGTGCAACATCTCATGGCTCAGCGACGAATGAAGCGCGGCCGCCAGGGCCGCAAGCCCAACCCCCAGAGGCAGCCATAGCTGTGCGGCAACGGTCGTTCCAAGAGCCCAGACTGCATAGCACAGCAGCAGTAGAAAAAAGGTGGGCCACTCAAAAGTGAGACGAGACAAGACACGGTTCATCACAACAGTTCCCACCGATACCGGAAGAGAGGTGCCCACAGGTGCGGGCCGCGATTTAGCAAAGCAACATCCGCCATGCTTTGTGCAATCCGACCGGCGGCAGGCCATACCGCGACCAAGAGCATCTTCGAAGTCCAAGTTTTCATGTGATGTTCCCAAATACATGCAGTTCGGGGCTATCGCGTCTCCCTGTCGTTGGGAATTAAGGGAATACTTAACAAAAGTACGCATCTGAGATAATGCGCATCATATGATTGATAAAATAGACAAACGTGACAGAGCTGAACAATTCCGAGTGCGATTGAAGCGGGCGATTGAGCGGTCCCAAAGCACCCAAAGTTCACTCGCCCGTGCCGCCGGCGTTGATCGGTCAACGATATCTCAATTGCTTGTCGATGATGGCGCACGGTTGCCCAACGCCCACCTTGTCGGAGCCTGCGCTAGCGCTCTGGGTGTCTCAAGCGATTGGTTGCTGGGGCTGTCAGACCGCCCCGAAAGCGCCGCAGACCTGGTGGCCATGTCGTTGTCGGTGACGAAGGCGCCACGCACCCTGGTCGACGAACAGATCTTTGCCTGGCATCGCGAGGCCGAGGGCTACAAAATCCGCTATGTCCCTGCAACATTGCCGGACATGCTCAAGACGCGGGACATGCTGGAATGGGAATACACGCCGCATCTGGGCAGGACCGCCGAACAGGCCATCAATGCCGCGCAGGATAGGTTGACCTGGATGCAGGCCTCGCGCTCGGATTTCGAAATGGCCTTGCCACTGCACGAGTTGACCAGCTTTGCCAGCGGAACGGGCTATTACGCGGGTCTGCCAGAAGCTGTGCGCAGTGCGCAGATTGCGCATTGGATCCACATGGCCAAGGCGCTTTATCCGCGCCTCAGAATTTATGCATTCGACGCCCGTCGGGTGTATTCTGCACCGATCACGCTTTTTGGTCCTTTGCTTGCCGTGATTTACATCGGCCAGAACTACATCACCTTTCGCGACACTGAACGCATTCAGGCGTTCACCGCACATTTCGATGCCCTCGTTCGCGAAGCCGAGGTATCGGCCCGCGACCTGTCCACCCATTTGGAAAGATTGATGGCGGGCGCAGGAACACCCCCCGCGCCCGGCACGGATCAGTAAGGCATCGGATGCGCCTTATGCGCCGCATTCAGATCGTTAAGAAGTTCGGTCGACAACACGACGTCCGCGGCAGGCAAAAGATGCTGCAACTGTTCCAACGTTGTCGCACCAAAGATCGACGATGCCACAAAAGAACGTCGGGCAGACCAGGCCAACGCCATATGCACCGGATCAAGGCCATGCTTTTCAGCGACATCCATGTAGGCATCTACCGCCGCAACCACGCGCCCGCTGTTGCGCCCGCTCATGTCCGGGCTCCGCTCCATGCGCGACCCCTCTGGCACCGCGCCGCCGCGATATTTGCCGGTCAGAAAGCCGGTGGCCAAAGGCGAGAAGGGCAATAGTCCAACATCTTCGTTGAGCATCAGTTCAGCCAGATCGGTATCCGCAAGACGACACATCAGCGAATACTCGTTCTGAATTGAGGCGACTCGCGGACCGCCCGTTTCCTGCGCCAGTTTCAGCCACTGCGCCGTCCCCCAGGCACTTTCGTTCGACAAACCAAAGTGCCGGATCGTACCCCGCCGCACCTCGTCCTTGAGCGCTTCGAGACATTCTATCATGTTCTCGCGGACCGCAATCGGATCCTGTCCAGATGGGTCGAACGTCCAGTTTTGCCGAAACATATAGGACCCACGGTTGGGCCAGTGAAACTGATACAGATCGATATAATCCGTCTTAAGCCGCTGCAATGATCCTTCGATCGTGGGTCGGATCGTTTCAGCCGTAATCGGCGCGCCATCCCGAACGGCAGCCAGCCCGGCGCCCGAATGCTTGGTGGCCAGAATCACCTCACCGCGTCGTCCAGATGTCTTAAACCAATCACCGATGATCTTTTCGCTACCTCCAACCGTTTCTTTGGTGATTGGCAAAACAGGATACATCTCGGCGGTGTCAAAAAAATTTATGCCCGCATCCAGGGCGCAGTCCATTTGGGCATGCGCATCTTCGGGTGGGGTCTGGCTGCCATAGGTCATGGTGCCCAGGCAAAGTTCACTGACCTCAAGGCCCGTGCGGCCAAGTGGATTCATCTTCATCGCAGTCTCCTGAATTCGCGTCTCGGCAATGTTAGGGTGACACAGCCAAGGTACAACCCCGGCTGAACATGTTACCGCGTCCGAACCGCAATGTTTTTTGTCTGGACATAGTTCCAAAGCGCTTCGCGCCCTTTTTCGCGGCCATAGCCAGACTTGCCAACGCCACCAAACGGCGTTTCCACGCCACCCGCAAACCATTCGTTGACAAAGACCTGCCCAGTGCGCATGCGCCGCGCAGTGCGGGTCGCAAGGTCCAAATCCCGGGTGAACACGCCACCGACCAGGCCATAGGGCGTCCCGTTGGCAATGCGCAGCGCCTCTTCTTCATTGCGAAATGGAAGAACCGACAAAACCGGGCCAAAGACCTCTTCCTGAGCGATCGTCATCGTCGGGGTGACGCCCTCCAGCACTGTCGGTTCAAAGAATGCGCCGGGCCGGTTCATACGACGTCCTCCGGCCACAACCCGCGCGCCATCGGCTTCGGCATCGGCCACCATGCTTGCGGCGCGGTCGCGTTGCGCCTCGCTGACCATCGATCCCATCGAGGCACCAGGTTCCACCCCATCAAGACCCAGACCAACCGGAAGATCCCGCGCGATCCTGACAGCCCGTTCGACCAGTTCATCATGCCGGGATTGATGCACAAGCACACGGCTCATGGC
>JAKVCP010000087.1 GCA_022448925.1 Paracoccaceae bacterium | reverse complement strand
TGGACGACAAAAAGGCGATTTGGAGGGCATTAACCGGCTTGAAAATTGCAAATATTTGCCCAGATTCATGGAATATCTTCAAAAACGATCTTTTCAAACATCGACATGTGGTCGTGCACGCCCACACTTTTCGCGCATTACTGCCTTCAAGTACAAACGAAAATCCAAAATTCATTACGAATGAGATTTCTAAATTCAGAAACGCTGCTGAAAAATTCATAAATTGTCTACACACTCGGACATTAGAATTGCCATCTAAAAAATCGATATTAGATTTAGTATGATCGAGATGCCGTTTGCCGAGCGGATAGAAAGACCATGAACTTTCCGCCGAGATTGCTACAAATGTATGGCAGCAATGGGCCGGGATCTGCCCTTAGATGAGCAGGGGGGCCGAAAGCCTTCGAAACGGCTTCCGTATTGGCGCTACACGCCGATGAAAGCGTGACAGGAATGCCTGGAGCATCAC
Source organism: Paracoccaceae bacterium (assembly GCA_022448925.1). Taxonomy (GTDB): domain Bacteria; phylum Pseudomonadota; class Alphaproteobacteria; order Rhodobacterales; family Rhodobacteraceae; genus JAKVCP01. The sequence continues at coordinate 11,646 of JAKVCP010000087.1, read as the reverse complement.
AATACGGGGGCAGTTGCAACGCTTACGATTGAAACGCGGCTGCCGGCAACGCTGCGCATGGACAAGACCCAACAGATCTCAGACATGTTCGCTGCAACACCGCGTCAGGTAAAGTTCTGGTTCATCATGGGACTTGACTGCAGAATTCGCCAGGGGTGAGCGTGCCCCGCTGTTGAGGGTGACGCCGTGCATGGAAAATACAGGCAATATGGCCACCCGGACCAGCATCACAACCAACCTTGGTCCGAGGGTGAAACTGCACAGAAGGCACGCAAGCTGATCTGAGGTCTCTCGATCCTTGGAAATGGAGGGCAAGGCCCCTGCCCTCGCGGATACTGTTGTCAGGTTAACCTCATCCTATACTTTCCAAAAACACAAGATGCCCCATCCGATTGCAATTCCCAGAGGCGCCCAAAGCGGCATGCCAACCAATCCGAGCCAGATCAAGAAGATAAAGGCGGTGCCCAAGCAGGTCAGGAACAGGCGATCGCCGCGCGTTGTTGTCAGCCCCAGAATACCTCTGCGTTCGGCCCCACCGGGAAAGCGGATTTCCAGAACCGTCAGGATTGCCATTGCACTGAAAATTCCAATAAAAACAAAGGCCGTCGGCCATGTCCATGCCATCCAGCTCAGCATCTCACACTCTCCCCATTGCGAAACCCTTCGCGATGTAGTTACGCACAAAGTAGATCACGATGGCGCCCGGAATGATCGTCAGGGTTCCGGCTGCGGCCAAGAGACCAAGCTCATATCCTGCCGAAGACGCCGTCTTGGTCATGGTGGCGGCGATGGGCTTGGCCTCAACCGCGGTCAATGTCTTGGCCAGCAACAGTTCCACCCATGAAAACATGAAGCAGAAAAAGGCGGCAACGCCGACCCCGGCCTTGATTGTTGGGACAAAGATCCGAACGAAAAAGCGCGGAAATGAATAGCCATCGACATAGGCTGTCTCATCCAGTTCCTTGGGCACGCCCCCCATAAAGCCTTCGAGGATCCACACCGCCAAAGGAATGTTGAAGAGGCAATGCGCCAAAGCCACAGCCAAGTGCGTGTCGAAAATGCCAACCGCTGAGTACAGCTGAAAAAATGGCAAGGCAAAGACAGCGGCAGGTGCCATTCGGTTTGTCAGAAGCCAAAAGAATAGCTGTTTGTCACCAAGAAACCGATAGCGGCTAAAGGCATAGGCGGCCGGCAAGGCAACCGAGACCGAAATCACCGTATTCAACGACACATAGATGATCGAATTGATATAGCCCCAATACCACGTTGGATCGGTAAAGATCGTCCGGTAGGCATCAAGTGTAAACGTCTGCGGGAACAGGGAAAAGCCCGACAGAATTTCGTTCGTGGTCTTAAAGCTCATCGCGACCAGCCAATAGATTGGCAGCATCAGGAAGAGGATATAGACCAAGGGAACAAGAGATCTGGGTTTCATGTGATCCCCCTCAGTTCAGGTCATCTTTGGTCATAAGCGTGTAGAACAGCCATGACACAAAAAGTGTGATTGCAAAGTAGATAAGTGACATTGCCGCCGCCGGGCCAAGATCGAACTGCCCAAGTGCAATCTTCACAAGGTCAATGGACAACAGCGTGGTTGAATTGCCGGGTCCGCCACCGGTCAGAACGAACGGTTCTGTGTAGATGTTGAAACTGTCCATGAACCGCAGAAGGATCGCGATGGTCAGGACGTTTTTCATCTTGGGCAATTGAATGTAGCGAAACACGCTCCAGTTGCTGGCGCCGTCGATCTTGGCCGCCTGATAGTAGGCGTCAGGGATCGATACCAGACCGGCATATGACAACAGCACAACAAGCGAAGTCCAGTGCCAGACATCCATGGTGATGATGGTCACCCAGGCGGCGAAGGGGTTTTGCGTCATATCATAGGTGATGCCCAGAACATGGTTCACGAAATACCCCATCAACCCGATGTCGGGCAGGGTAAAGATGTTCCACATGGCGCCCACGACGTTCCAAGGGATCAGCATGGGCAGCGCCATCAGCACAAGACAAACCGGCACCCATGGCCCACTGCGTGGCATTGAGAGGGCGATGGCAATGCCCAAAGGCACTTCAATGACAAGAATCAGCGCAGTGAACATGAATTGCCGGCCCAGCGCCGCGTGGAAACGCTCGGATCGAAGGATCTGTTCAAACCATGTCAGGCCCTCCCAGAAGAACTGGTTGTTGCCAAAGGTCTCCTGGACTGAATAATTGACGACGGTCATCATTGGGATGAGCGCGTTAAAGGCCACTAGGGCCAGGACCGGCAGGACAAAAAGCCATGCCTTTTGGTTCTCGGTTTTCATGACGCGGCTCCTGTCGCGATCCACCCGTCGGCATAGACCCGGGTGTGGGCCGGGGTGAAGTTGAGATGGACGGTGTCACCTTGAGAGGGCGCGCTGTCGTTCAGGATCGCGGCGACCTTGTGGTCACCGACCATCGCCTCGACCACAAGATGTCGGCCCACGTCGGCCACCTTGCGGACCTTGGCGGGAATGCCGGTGTCGCCAATCGTGACGAATTCGGGCCGCACACCGATCTCGAAACGCCCTGACGCCCCCTTGTTGATCGCCCCCTCAAGGGCGATCTGCTGCCCCTGAAATCTGGCGCTGCCCTCGGAAACCTCTGCAGGCAGGACGTTCATCCCAGGCGATCCGATGAAATGGCCGACAAAGGTATGGGCCGGACGCTCGAACAATTCGACCGGGGTGCCGATTTGCACGACCTCTCCTTCCTGCATCACCACCACCTGATCGGCGAATGTCAGGGCCTCGGTCTGGTCATGGGTAACGTAGATCATCGTCGCCTTGACCCGCTGATGCAGTTCCTTCAGCTTCGACCGCAACTTCCATTTCAGATGCGGGTCGATCACCGTCAACGGTTCATCGAACATCACAACGTTGACGTCGTCTCGGACCAAGCCCCGCCCCATCGAGATCTTTTGCTTGTTGTCCGGCGACAGCCCCGAGGCACGCCGGTCCAGCATATCGGTCACCTCAAGCATCTCGGCGATCTCTCCGACGCGGCTTGCAATGACATGATCGTCCACGCCCCTGTTTTTCAGGGGGAACGCAAGATTCTGGCGCACAGTCATCGTGTCGTAGATGACCGGAAACTGAAAGACCTGGGCAATGTTGCGCTGGTCTGGCGTCAGGGTTGTGACGTCGCGACCGTCGAACTTTACCTGCCCCTCCGAAGGGATCAGGAGTCCAGAAATGATGTTCAGCAGGGTTGACTTGCCACAGCCCGACGGACCCAGCAGCGCATAGGCCCCACCATCGTTCCAATCGACGTCTATCTGTTTCAGGGCAAAATCGTCCGGGCCCTGCGGCGCCGACATATAGCTGTGCCTCAGCTTTTCGAGTGTAATCTTAGCCATCTCGTCCTCTCAGGCAACACGGTGGCCGTCAGGGGTGAAATACAGGCACCCCCCGCTCTCCATGTAAAAGGTATGATTTTCCCCGATCCGATAAGGGTGCGTGCCATGCGCCAGAGACACCCAACCCCGTCCCTCCAGATCAAAGTGAGCCGAGCTTTCAGAGCCGCTGAGTTCCGTCACCAGAACCCGCCCATTCAAGGCAACCGTTGCGCGATCTGACGCAGATGGCAGGATATGATTTGGGCGAACGGCAACCGTGTAGGTGCCATCTGCCAGCGCCGCAGCGTCGCCCGCAGCATCCCAGCGGACGTCCCCCATAACGATCTGAGTGCCGGATTTCTGTACCGGGGCATGGTTGATCGGCGGGTCAGAGAAAACCCGTGCCGCATTCAAAGAGGCTGGATCGCGATAGATCTTGGCTGTTGCACCAAACTGGGTCACTGCGCCGTCCATCATCAGGGCCGTTTCACCGCCCAGAAGCAACGCTTCTTCCGGCTCAGAAGTGGCATAGACAACAACCGCGCCACGGCCTGCAAACAGTTCAGGCAGCAGTTCGCGCAGCTCTTCACGCAACTTGTAGTCCAGGTTCGCCAAGGGTTCATCAAGGAACACTGCCTGGCTATCCTTTGCAATTGCTCTTGCCAGTGCGCATCTTTGCTGTTGACCGCCCGACAATTCATGCGGGCGACGTTTCAGCATCGGAGACAGTTGCAGAATGTCGGCAGCCTCTTGGACCCGGCCATCGATTTCAGACTGCGCCATCCCTGCCACGCGCAAAGGCGAAGCAATGTTTTCAAAAACCGTCATGTGCGGATAATTCACAAAGAATTGGTGGACAAGACTGATCCGCCGTTTCTGTGTGCTTAGTCCGGTGACGTCGATGCCATCCATCTCCAGCGTGCCGCTGGCGATCGGATCAAGTCCCGCCATCATCTTGATAAGCGAAGTTTTTCCCGCACCAGTTTCCCCCAAGAGCACGTTGAAATGCCCGGTTTCAAGGGTAAGGCTTGTCGGTTTGATGTGCGTCGCGCCCCGAACCACCTTGGTAATATCGTTAAGAACGAGTGCCATTCTCTGCTTCTTTCCTGCGTCGCCACATTCCCCCCGTGTGGCGGAAGGCTGAGGCCCGGAAACAGACCTCAGCCAGGGATCAGTCGTTCAGACTGATATGCGATTTGGATACCGCTTAGTTTGCGTTCCAGCGGGCAACAAGATCGTCATAGTTGACGGTCTCACCCTGCGGCTTTTCATTTGCCAACTTTGGCTTGGCGCCACCGTTTGCAAACCACCACTCGGCGTCGCGCTCTTCGTTCAGGCGTGGGCCACAGCCGCCGTAGACACCGGCACCCTCATCCGCGCGCTGCATGCGCGCCATGGTGATGTCCATTTCTTCGGCCAGGCGATCCATCGCTTCCTGCGGGGTGAAGGCACCCGAGTTCACGTCGCCAATCTGCTGCCACCAGATCTGCGCCAGCTTTGGGTAATCCGGAACATTGACGCCGGTTGGCGACCATGCAACGCGGTCGGGCGAGCGGTAGAATTCCACCAGACCACCCAGCTTGGCTGCGCGCTCAGAGAACGACTCGTGATTGACCGAGCTGTCGCGGATAAAGGTCAGGCCCACATGGGATTTCTTGACGTCCACGGTCTTGGAGGTCACGAACTGCGCATAAAGCCATGCAGCCTGAGCCCGCTCAGACGGCGTCGACTTGAGGAAGGTCCACGATCCAACGTCCTGATAACCGACCTTTTGACCGTCTTCCCAGTATGGTCCATGCGGGGATGGCGCCATCCGCCACAGCGGGAACCCGTCCTCGTCCACGGTATTGTTGCCTTCGGCAATTGGTTTGACCATGTCCGCGGTAAACGCCGTGTACCAGAAGATCTGCTGCGCAACGTTGCCTTGGCTCAGCGCTGGAAGCGACTGATAGAAGTCAAAGGATGCCGCACCCGGAGGGGCATAGTTCCGCAGCCATTCATCCCACTTGCGGATCGCATAGACCGCTGCGGGCCCGTTTGCCGCGCCGCCACGGGTCACACTGGCACCGGCGGGATTACATGACCCCGCTTCCATACGGATGCCCCATTCGTCAATCGGAACGCCGTTTGGTTCACCCTTTGAACCGGCGCCAGCCATCGACAGCCAAGCATCGGTCATCCGCCAGCCAAGGTCAGGTGCCCGCTTGCCGTAATCCATATGCCCGTAGATATCGACGCCATCGATGTTCTTTACATCGTTCGAAAAGAATTCAGCGATGTCTTCGTAGGCAGACCAGTTGACCGGAACACCCAGGTCATAGCCATATTTTTCCTTGAAGGCCGCCTGCAGATCCTCGCGGTCGAACCAATCCTTGCGGAACCAGTAGAGGTTCGCAAATTGCTGATCGGGCAACTGATACAGGTCACCATCGGGGCCGGTGGTGAATTGGGTGCCCATGAAATCGTCAAGATCAAGCGTCGGAGAAGTGGTCGCAGCCCAGTCGCCCGCCATCATGTCCGTCAGGTTATAGGCCAGCTGCAAACGCGAGTGCGTTCCGATCAGGTCACTGTCGTTCACATAGCCATCGTACAGGTTACGCTGGGTCTGCATCTGCGTCTGGACCGCCTGCACGACCTCACCTTCACCCAGAATCTGGTGATTTACCTTGATTCCGGTGATTTCCTCAAACGCCTTGGTCAGCACCTCGGCCTCGTATCCGTGGGTCGGAATCCCCTCGGACAGGACGTTGATCTCCATCCCGGCGTAAGGCGCTGCGGCCTGAATGAACCACTGCATCTCGGACAGTTGCTCAGCCTTGCTGAGCGTAGATGGTTGAAACTCGCTGTCGATCCAGCGCTGAGCCGCCGCTTCATCAGCGTGCAATGGCCCGGTTGCCGCAATCACGGCACATGCCGCAACAGCGGACATAAGATACTTGCGCATCTTGTCCTCCCATATGTGTTTGCTCCGGTCCTCCGCCGGATGGTTAAGGTTTACAAAACCCCCACCTCTCGTCAACTAAAAAATTAGTAGCTATCCTGACGTCAGCCGAATTTAAGGTTCATCAAAACCGCATTCAATTTTCAAGCGCAGTCTGCCCAGCTGATGCAATCAAAAAAAGAGCGACGCAAACACAGCCTGCAACCACACGCCGCGCCGCGCGCGTCGGTCACAAGCCAACAGGATCAACGGCGCCTTGCGGCGCTATCAAATTCTGATAGGTGCTTGAACCGCGCCAGTACATGAGTCTTTTGCCCAGACATGGTCTTTGCCGGTCCAAGACTGGGTCTGCACACCGACACAGCCAGCCGTTTAAAGTTCACTGTTAAGAAAATGCAGGGTCATCAATGTCAGCGCCAATCCGACACACCCTGCACACCGGCGCAAAGGCTCTGGGCGGCAGCACGGCGCACCATGATGTAATCATGCACTGTAACAATCAACCACTGGATGGACCACGATGACCTTGCAACGTATTGGCGGTATCGCAGCTTTGACCTGCGCTGGGACCTACCTGATCGGGTTTGCCCTTCTTACTAACCTTGCTTGCGCCTTTAGGCTTTGGGAGTGGCCAAGTCGATCCCGATGCAGTCGTTGCATTCAACAGCGACAATCCTGGCCTGCTGACCGCATGGAACACAACGATCTACATCGTGAATGCCTTGGCACTGGCTGTTCTGGTCGTCGCCCTGTCGCGAATGCAAAGCCAGACACCGGACTGGGCTGCGGTCAGCCAAGCATTGGGTCTGATATGGGCGGCGCTTGTTCTTGGCGCGGGCATGATCGCGAATGTCGCGCTTGAACGGGCGGCAGTATTGGCCCCGACCGACGCCGAGACTGCGGCCGAGATCTGGTTTACCCTGCATGCCGTTGAACTTGGGCTCGGCGGCGGCAATGAAATCGCTGGCGGAGCATGGATAGGATGTGTCAGCCTAGCCGGACTGCTTGGTCACAGCCTGAACATGGTGACAGTAGGCCTTGGTCTGGTGACCAGCGCAGGGGGCCTCGCGACCCTCGTGCCGTCGCTAGGAGATACCGCCGGAGTGGTTTTCGGCTTGGGCGCAATCGCCTGGTTCCTGGCCGTTGGGCTGTCACTTTTCGTCAAACAGGCCAAATCCTGAGCCGCACGCACAGGTTTCCAGCCAGCTATCGAGCCGGCTGGACCCAAGACCTGGCCCCAACACACCGGTAAAAAAGCCCCTTTCTGACACTCCACCTATGGCTTGGCCCGGGATCAGGGCTGCGCGAGACCTGGCACTGATCTGTCTTTCTTGCGTTCTCCCAGAATCAGCATGGCAGGCGTCACCACAAGCGTCAGAAGGGTCGCGATCACAAGTCCACCAGCAATCGCGCTCGACAGTTCCGTCCACCATTGCGTGGAGGGTGCGCCGTACACGATTTCGCGCGTGTAGAAATTGATGTTCAACCCAATGACCATCGGCAACAGACCAAGCGCCGTTGTCACCGATGTCAGAACAACCGGGCGCAAACGCTGTGCCCCTGTGCGCAACGCCGCCTCAAGCGGGGACTGCCCCGATGCCTTGAGCTGGTTGTAAGTGTCGATCAGAACAATGTTGTTGTTAACAACGATACCGGCCAAGGCGATCACGCCAATTCCCCCCATCACGATCCCGAAAGGACGTCCGGTGACAATCAAGCCCAGTAAGACGCCTGCAACCGAAAAGACAATGGCACTCATGACAACGAAGGCCTGGTAAAATCGATTGAACTGCAAGAGCAGGATCACAAACATCAGCAGGATCGCCGAAATGAACGCGCCGACCAGGAAAATAATCGCCTCGGTCTGGTCCTCGGCTTCACCAGCGAAACTGAAGGTGACACCCTCTGGTAGGCCACCATCACTCATCGCAGCCGTAAGTTTGGCAATCTGGTCGGTCAACAGGACACCCGGGGTGAGGTTCGCATCGATGATGACGACACGGCGCTCATCGATGCGACGGATCGTGCCGACGCGCTCGGTTGGGGAAAAGCTGACAAAATTCGCGATCGGCACCAAACCCGAAGACGTGGGAACCCGCAGGTTGCCCAAATCCGCAAGCGAACGTTGCTGATGGGGAAACCGAATGCGGATCTCGAGCGTCCCATCAATGTCATCCGGTCGATAGCTTGCGACCTCGATGCCTTGCGTCAACAAGCGCACGGCCTGGCCAAGTATGCTGACATCAGCGCCGTACCGCGCGGCCTCAACCCGGTTTACATTGATTGCCAATTCGACACCGGGCAAAGGACGGGTGTCCGTGATATCGGTAAACCCGCCTATAGTTGCCATGGCGTCGCGCACGAATGTGACGGCTTCGGCCTGGCTGGCCTGGTCACGGGTGGTGAGTTTCAGATTGATCGGCTTGCCGTCGGCAGGCCCACCGCTTTCGGTCAGAACCTGCACATCAATGCCTGCGATATCGGCCACGTCCCCGCGAATCTGCTCTCCGATCACGACGGCCTTGCGGCGTCTGTCCCAATCAACCAGTTCAAGCTGGAGCGTTCCAATGGTTTCCTCATCCCCCTGACCTGCACTCAGCAACGAACGCGCATAGATCGTCGCCACCTCATCGTAACCAAGCAGCCTGCCTTCCACGAGACGCACAAGCCTGTCGCGTTCATGGATCGAGATATTGTCGCGGGCCCGGATCTGGACCTGCATGAACTCTGGCTCAACCGAAGGGAAGAAGGTCACACCGCGGCCCAACTGACCATAAAGCCCAAAAGCCCCAAGCAGCAGCGCGACTGCAAACAAAACGGTGGTGCCCGGTCGCAGGATTGCCGCTTGCAAAAGGCGAACATAGGCCCCGGTGATGCCACCAAGGTTTCGCGGATCCCCCAACTCTGCATCGTGCAGCGCCTTTTTTGCCCGGGCTGATTGTGGCTGACGGCGGCCGATCCAGCCGCCAACCACGGGAATGAACAACAGCGCCATGAAGAGCGAGGCAAACAGCGTCAACAGCACCGTGATCGGCAGGAACTTCATGAATTCCCCCACCATTCCTTGCCAGAACAGCAGCGGGAAAAACACGCTAAGCGTCGTCGCGGTCGAGGCGATAATCGGCCAGGACATACGCTTGGCAGCATAGGCATAGGCCTCGGCGGGTGTGGATCCTTCCTGCAGTTTTCGATCGGCAAGTTCGGTCGTGACAATCGCCCCGTCAACCAGCATGCCCACCACAAGGATCAAAGAGAACAGGACCACGATGTTCATCGTATATCCCAGCACCCAAAGCGCGGTGACACCCGCCAGGAAAGCCCCCGGAATGGACAGTCCCACCAAAATCGCCGACCGGAAACCAAGTGCAAAGACAATGACGATCATCACCAGGATAACGGCGGCAATCACGTTCGCTTCGAGATCAGACAGCAAATCTTTGACCTGCTCGGACTGGTCCTGCAAAAAGTCGACCCGGACAGTGCTTGGCCAATCCGCGCTCAAATCGGCAACCAACGCGCGGACTTCATCGACAGTTTCGATGATGTTCGCACCCGATCGTTTTTTGACCTCAAGCGCAATGGCAGGCTGTCCGTTGATCCGGGCGAAACTGGTCGGATCTTCGAACGCGCGTCGAATTGTTGCAACGTCGCTGAAGGTCACAACCGTTCCATCGCGGACCTTCACAGGCATGTTCAACACATCCTCAAGATCCTCGATCAGGCCCGGCACTTTCAGCACGACGCGCCCACCACCCGATTCAATCGCACCTGCCGCAATCAACTGGTTGTTGCGCTGGATCTGTCCGATGACCTCTTCGAACGACAGGTTGTAGGTTTGAAAGACCGTTGGATCGATCAGCACCTCCATGAATTCATCGCGCTTGCCGCCAATGTCGACCTCAAGCACGTTTCCAAGACCTTCGACAGCGCTCTGGGCGGACTCCGCCAATTCCTTGAGCGTCCGTTCGGGGACAGGCCCCGACAGGATCACCGTGATGATCGGGAACAACGCAAAATTGATTTCGGTGATGGTGATATCATAGGCATCTTCTGGCAACTCACCTTCGGCCCGGTCGACAGCCTCGCGCACCAGATCCAAAGCTTCGTCGATGTCACCCCCGGGCACGAAATCCAGCTGAACAGAGGCGAACCCCTCTGACGCGTGGCTTTCCATGCGGTCCAGTCCGGTGATTGACGCAAATTCGGTTTCAAGAGGTTCGATCAGCAACCGTTCTGCATCTGTCGGACTAATGCCGTCCAGTCCAGTTGACACATAAACCCTTGGAAAGGGCACCTCGGGGTTTGCCTCTTTTGGAATCGAACTGTAGGCAAATGCGCCAAGGGTCAGCACCATGAGCAGAAGCAGGACAACAACCCGGCTTCGGGAAAAAGCGGCATCGATAATGGACGTCATTACCCTGCATCCTCCAGTCTTGGGTTGACACGTTCACCATCCCGGACAAACCCTTGGCCAACCGTGATGATCTGCACTTCGTCAGGCAAACCCAGCACCCAGATCCCATCGATCTGCGCCCGCACCACTTGAATTTCATAAAAGCGCACAACGCTGTCGGCATCGACGGTCTTGACCCCAAGCGCGCCAAACTCGTTCAACGACACCATCGAAGGTGAGACGAAGTGCGCCTCAAGCTGCCCAACGGGGATCTGCACCTCGGCGGAGACACCTGCAGGTATGGCTCCATCGGCATTGGGAACATCGATTTCCACGAGGAATGTCCGCGTGTCCGTGGCCGCCGATGTCCCGACAAAAGACACGGTTCCAGCGCGCTCTTGTCCTGTAACGAACAATACACGGGCCGGCTGCAGGTTCTTGAGCTGCCCCAGCGCCTGCTGTGGCACCTGAATGGAAATCGTCAGCGGCGTGTTGTCCACGATGCGCCCGATCTCGGCTCCGATCTGGATGAACTCGCCCACGTCCAGATCAAGAGTTTCAATCCGGCCTGCAAACGGCGCGGTGATGTCCGTGTTGTTCAGCGTCTCCTCCGCTGCAGCAAATTCCGCCCGTGCCGATGCCAGCGCGGCCTCGGCCTGGATAACCCGGCTTTCAGAGGCAACACCCCGGTCCCGCAGTGTGCTGGCATTGTTAAATTCCCGCTGCGCCCGGTCTAGAACGATCCGGGCCCGTTCGATGTCGGCCTCGCGTTCAAAGGTTTCGAACCGCGCAATCACGTCGTTTGCCTCTATGTCGTGCCCCTTCTTGATGAGGACCTCGCGGATCTCGCCCGAGCTCTTGGCACGGATCGTCGTATCGCGATCTGGCAGGGCCTGCCCCTCGGCCTGAAAAAACTGCGTCACCGGCTTTGCACGAGAAATCTTAACGGCA
>JAKVCP010000086.1 GCA_022448925.1 Paracoccaceae bacterium | reverse complement strand
CCCTGCTCATCTAACGTCGGCTTCCAGCCCGAAGCAGACCCACATGTTTGGATTTGGCTCCTGACAATTCTCTCGCATAAGACAGGTATGGATTCATGGAGGAATAGGGAGGCGGGACCAAAGCATGTGGATTGATATTGAACGGGACGAACTGATAGCCAAAAATCTACTTTTCTTTGAAAGCCGTCTTGCCGACATGGCTTCGCGGCACTTCTTTACCGAAGCCGTGCGATGTTCGGAGCCACAACCTGCGTTGTTTCTAGCGGGGATAACCTGCCTTCGGCACGGAACAGAGGGAGCATTAAGCCACGCCATTTATGAAGTCGGTGCAAAGGCGCAATTTCCAGAAGATCACCCAATGGACAGAGGTGAGCATAGCAACCTAAAAAATCGCACTCTAAAGCGTGCATTGGCGTTGGGGTTCGATATCGAGACTTTGGCGTTCCCCGAAGAGCAAGGACACATGAAAAAATACGTCAAGGGCAGCGACCCTGTTGGCATAGTTCAGTACAGAAACGAACTTTCCCACGGTAAAGCGTTTCGAGCCACAGAAAGGTTTGGCAGTGAATTGATTAGTAGTCCAGCGCTTCTTGGACTGCATTTCAAAGAGCTTCTGACGCTGTGTTATGGGTTCGTGGTCGAGATCGAAAAATTCATGGGTCGCAAATGCGAAGTCCCAGTGCCAAAAAACTCATTTGACTACTGAAAATATTCAGTCGTTGAGAATTTGCAAAGTTCACTTCCTGCGCAAAGCGAAGCTTCATGAGAAATGTGGTGAACTTTGCTAGAAGCCCGGCCTTTTGATATGTGGTTTCTGCTTGGGCGCGCCGCGATTGATCGGTTTCCCAAGAGCCCTGCTTACTGTGGCTCACAGAATGAAGCGAACGTCGCTTTCGGCTCCAAAGTGTCCTTCTTATCTTGCAGGCTCTTCTTGTCCCAGCCTGTCAACCTGAACTCGGCAGACGCGTTTAGATGCTGCGCCGGTCCAGTTGGGGCGCAATTCCCCGACACCAATCGAAAGCGCCTGTGACCCGGGCATGGCGGATGGCTGTGCGTATGGCTGTGCGATACGGGGCTGACATCCGGTTGCCTCGCAAATCGGTCATCAAGACCAAATGGCATATTCCAAGGCAGCTTTGGCGTTCGCACCGCATGCCGGATGAGGCGCTTCAATTCTATTTTTGCTCGTGGACCGAGGGCGCAACGGGCACCTGACACATGTGCTTGGACGCTCAAAAACACATCACACACTTGCCCAGACACCCCAGGCAGGCGCTTGGCACTTCTGGGTCCCAAGCGCCGTATCACGCATCCTGCGCAAGGTTGGCAAAAGGCCTGGTGCTTTGCGCCCTGCAGCGGCCAATTCAAGCTGTGCGTGCGGTGACCCTTACAGATCACCGAAGCATTGCTCAACTCGGCAGGTATTCATCACTCCAGGATGTGCTGATATTTCCAGACCGGATCATCGTCTCTATGGCCTGGTCAGAGTATCCGAGTTCCTTCAGGATCGTACGTGTCGATGTTCCGAACTTCTCGGAGGGCGAGACACCAAAGACCTTGGCCCGGGTCGGACGAACTGCATAGGGGTCCAGTTGCGTCACCTCGTGCCCGCTTGGGTGATCGGAGAACACAGAAAAGGAGTAACTGCCGTTTTCGGTGCCAGGAGTGCCATCTGCTTGGCGCGAATTCCTTGCGCGAAGCGCATCGAGGTTCTCACAAATAGCGACACCGATGTCGGCTGCGTTCAACTTTTCCACCCAGTCCGAAGCAGGAAGCGACTGAAAGGCTGATGCCAGATAGGCGGCGCGGTCCTCTTCCGGCATGTCGGGCAACTCCTCCAGTCCTTCGACGCTCCGGAACAGCGGCAGATCCGGCTCATAAGCGCTTAACAGGACGTAGCGGCCTGATGCGGTGCTGTAAAACCGGGTCAATGCATCATAGCCATTCGCCTCTGGGCCGGTGGGTTCGTCGAACAATCCGCGCCCCTTGTAGTCGAAAGCAAATGGTATTTGCAAAAGCCCACTGTTGGAACTGAGCGAGGTGCGCCCGCGGCCGATCCTGCCATGCCGGTACTTCTGGTACAGCGCCGCTGCGACACCCAACGCACCGCCGAACCCGCACATCACATCGATGGTGCCCACATGGGCATGTTCCTCTGGCCTGTCCATTGCGCCACCGAACCGCAACATGATGCCGGTCGTCGCCTGTACAAGATCATCGTACCCAATATAATCGGTCCGCGTGCCTCTGCGCACACCGCTGAAACAGTCCAGCTTGCAAAACAACGCGTCAGGATTCAGCTTGCGCAATGCATCCGCATCAAGCCCCATTTTCCTGATTTGGTTGTCAGGTGCGTTCCAGACGATCACATCAACAGATTTTACAAGGTCTTCGAAGACCTGCCGACCGTGCCGCGATGTAATGTCCGCCAGAATTGAACGTTTGCCGCGCATTTGCGACATGCCATAGATCACAGTGTTCCAACTGTCGTACATGGGCTCTGACGGATCCAACTTGATCACTTCGGCCCCGAAACGCGACAAATAGCTGGTCGAATGGGGACCTGCGATCACGTTGCACAGGTCCAGAACCCGCAGACCCGATAGCCAGCCCTCCGATGCGGCTTCCTGTGTGGGTTGCGGTATTTCGGTGCGCAATTTCTTTAGCAGATTGAGCGCCTCGTCATAGCTGACCCATCTTCGCGGTTCGGGATTCAGGGCCTCTTCGCCGCTTTCTTCCATCCAGACCACCGGGCCGGGTTGGGTCATTTCGCCGTAGACTGGATCCCAAACGTCAATCATCAAACCTGAGGTTTCTGCATATTCGTCGTGAAGCCACTCTTGCAGCCAGCGTTGGGGCGCACCGGGGATCAGGCCGCGACCGAACATCTTTTTCCACTCGTGCGACGTGCGGGTCATGAAGACCTCTTTCATCCGCGCGGCAATCTTGTCGGCCCAGAATTTCGGCATGGGGTAGACACCAAGTGAGGTGTCATGTTCCCAGTCCGACCAGGGCTTGTAAGTGTCGGTCTCGGACGTCAGTCCGTCTTCGACCAGTTCCTCATAGATGCCCAACACTTCAAGGCAGCGGCGTGCGTGGTTCTTGTGGCTTGGACAGACGACGTAGAACATACGCCCGTCCTTGCACATGTAGCTTCGGAAAAACGGATCCAGAAGTTCCTGAAGGTCTTCGTAGTCTACATTCATCGGAAGACCTTCGACGCGGCGGCGTTCGATTTCGACTTCGCGTTGCGTCAGGTAACGTCTTGGCATGTTCTCGACCTTGATCGAGTTGTAGCAAAGGCCTTCCATCACTGCAGCAGCAAGGGGCACTTCAATTCGATCGCCAAGTCCATTTATCTGTCGGGCCTGCAATGCCAGAACCGTCGCAGAGGCGGCGATCTGTGACGCATAGGCCGAGGCCAGAGGCAGGGGAGAAAAAGATGGGTTCAACCCCATCAGGACGCGGTTCAGACCCATATCGGTGAAAACACCAGAGCTGGCTGCGATGATGCTCTCGTAGGCACGTAATTCGCGGCGGTCTGCATCGTTGGAGGCAAATCCGGGTATCGAGACCGTGATCAACTCGGGACGTGCGGTGCACATGCTTTCGAAATCGATGCCAAGTGCGGCCAATTTGCCTGGACGGAAATTCTCGATGATGATGTCAGCCTCGGCACAAAGCGCCTGTGCTTTTTCCAGCCCGTCAGGTGTCTTGAGATCGAGGTTTACGATCACTTTGTTCCGGTTCAGTGCAGCATTTGCCGGGCTATCCCACATTGGTCCCGCAGGTGGGTCGATGTGGACCACGGTTGCGCCCAGATCCCCCAAAAGCATCGCGACTGCGGGTCCAGCGATATACTGCCCAAAATCAACAACTTTCACGCCGGTGAGCGGAAGTTTGGAAAACGAGTTGCGCATGGTTCCTCCCATTAACTCTTGAAGCCTGATACCGGCAGCGCCTAGTGGTCCGCCAGAATCCAGGCAGCGGCCTTTTCAGCGATCATGAGCGTCGGTGAATTCGTGTTGCCGCTGGTGATCTCGGGCATGACAGAGGCATCCACCACGCGCAGACCCGCCACCCCTTTGACACGCAAATGCGAGTCCAGAGTGGCGGTTTCATCGTCGTTTCGTCCCATCTTGACTGTGCCAACCGGATGGAAAATCGTGCTTGCGATATCGCCCGCCAAGCGGGCAAGTTCTTCATCGGTCTGATACTGGATGCCGGGTTTGAACTCTTCCGGCTCGTAACTCTCCATGGCCGGCTGGGCCATGATTTCACGGACCTGGCGCAAACTTTCCGCAGCGACCAAGCGATCCTCTTCGGTGTCGAGGTAGTTCGGCTTGATTTCAGGCGGCTGACGAAAGTCCGAAGATCCGATGCGCACATGGCCGCGGCTGGTTGGGTTGAGGTTGCAAACGCTGACGGTGATTGCCGGGAACTCGTGCAGATCTTCGCCGAACGCCTCAAGGCTGAGTGGCTGAACATGATATTCGAGGTTGGCGTAGGGCCGGGATGAGTTTGATCGGGTAAAGGCCCCCAACTGGCTGGGAGACATGCTCATCGGGCCAGAGCGTTTGAGCATGTATTCCAGACCGATCTTTGCCTTTCCAAAGAGTGAATTTGCCAAGGTGTTCAATGTCTTGGTACCCTTCACCTTGTAGACTGCACGAATTTGCAGGTGATCTTGCAG
This sequence comes from Paracoccaceae bacterium, assembly GCA_022448925.1. Lineage (GTDB taxonomy): Bacteria > Pseudomonadota > Alphaproteobacteria > Rhodobacterales > Rhodobacteraceae > JAKVCP01. The sequence continues at coordinate 7,966 of JAKVCP010000086.1, read as the reverse complement.
GTTCTCACCCACAAACGGTGCATCCATCACCACTTCGATGCCGTGCTTTTTCAGAAGCGCCGCAGGTCCAAGTCCCGACAGTTGCAGGATCTGGGGCGAATTCACCGCGCCCGCAGACAAGACGACCTCTTTGGTGGCTGTCACTGAAACCGACTGCCCTTTGCGACAGACCGCGACCCCACTGCAGCGAAGTTGACCCCCGTCTGTCTTGCCAAAGGTCAGCCGTTCGACCTGTGCCTCTGTCCAGATTGTCAGGTTTTGGCGCCCCTTGGCCGGGCGCAAGAACGCCTTGGATGTGTTCCAGCGCCAGCCTGACCTTTGGTTGACATCGAAATATCCGACACCCGTGTTGTCACCCGCGTTGAAATCGTCAGTTTTAGGGATGCCCTTTTCCACAGCCGCGTCGGCAAAGCTATCCAGCACATCCCATCGCAGCCGCTGCTTTTCAATGCGCCACTCCCCGCCATGACCGTGCATGTCGGAAAATCGGCTGTTGTCCCCAGTGGCCGGATCGGCACCATCGTCTAGCCTGTAGTGGTTCTCATGGGCCTTGAAATCCTCCAGGGAATTTTCCCAGCTCCATGATGCGTCATCCGTCAACCTGGCCCAATTGTCATAATCGCGCGCCTGGCCGCGCATGTAGATCATACCATTGATCGAAGAACAGCCGCCAAGCGTTTTGCCGCGCGGATAGATCAGGCTGCGCCCATTGAGACCCTTGTCTGGTTGGGTTTTGTACATCCAGTCGGCGCGCGGATTGCCAATGCAGTAAAGATAGCCGACCGGAATGTGTATCCAGGGATAGGTGTCGGGTTTGCCCGCTTCCAGAAGCAAGACCCGGTTTTTGGGGTCCGCACTCAACCGGTTGGCCATCAAGCATCCGGCTGACCCTGCGCCAATCACGATATAGTCGAAGCTGTTCGCATCTGAAGACATGTCTGCATTCCGCCTATCAGTCGTTTCCTTGCTGGGTGCGCCAAAGGGTAAACCGACAGACCGCTTCTGTCTGCGCGTGGATTTGCACGGCGAGAGGATCTGCGGCTCTGTCGCTGGCTCACTCCGGGAACCCTGACTGTGCTGATCACTGCGGCAGGCCTGCGCAAAAAGCTAATGACAAATGTTACAATGCCATATTAGAGATTTTTATATGGATCGGTTTTCGAACATCAATACCTTGCTTGCCTTTGTGACGGTGGCGCGGGAAGAAAGCGTTTCACGTGCCGCCGAGGTTCTGAACCTGACGCAGCCTGCCGTCAGTCATCAGATCAAACGGCTTGGTGCCGAGACGGGACTGACACTTTTCGATCGAACACCGACGGGTTTGAAAATCACGCGTGATGGAGCAGCGCTATTGCCCAAGGCGCAACAGGTGCTGGACGCGATGACCGAGTTTCAACGCAGCGCCCACCAGCGCGTCGGGCGTGTAAGCGGAAAACTGGTACTGGGCACAATTGTCGATCCGGAGTTTATCCGTTTGGGCCGATTACTAGCGCACCTTCGCGCAGGCCATCCTGAGATTGAAACTGAATTGGTGCATGGTGTCAGCGGTGACATTTTGACTTGGCTCAGGCGGGGACGTATCGATGCGGGTTTTTATCTGTGTGGCCCAAATGATCTGCCGCGCATCGGATCAGACGGTGAAGAGCGTATTCATGCCATAAAACTTGCTGATTTCACGTACCGGGTAATCGCTCCGGTCGGTTGGCAGACGCAGGTGGAAGAGGCCGATTGGGCTGCACTGGCGGATCTCCCATGGATTGGAACGCCTGAAACATCTGTCCACCATCGTCTTTTGGCCAAGGTTTTCAATGACCAGAGGCGGCGTCCGAATGTGGTGGCATTGGTCGATCAGGAGGCGTCAATGCTCGAGATGGTTCGGTCAGGTATAGGCTTGAGCCTGTGTCGGGACTCCGTCGCGCTTCACCAAAAACAGTCTTTCGGACTTGCGGTCTGTAAAACGGTTTCAGTGCCTGCCTGCCTGTGTTTTGTCACGTTGGATCGGCGCAAGCACATTCCGACACTGTCCCAGGTTTTCGAATTGCTGGTTCGCTCTTGGTAAGCCAATCTGCTCAGGGGAAAAGAGGGTTGGCCAATAGCTGACGCGTGTAGATCAAACGTCAGATTTTTGCCTCGCTGTTGCGTTAAGAGACCAAAAGATGCGCCGTTACCGGGTAGGAGTGGCGCTGGGCGCGTTTTCAAATCTCTACTGCTACTCGGTCGCTGACTGCAAAAATGTCGTGGCTCAGTTCACCAGCTGCGCTGAGCCATCAGGTTAAGCTGGTCAATTCGCTCCAGGTTCAAAACCGTGGTCAACATGATACGCTCATGGCTCCAGTCAGCAGGCTTTGACAGAGATGTCGCAGCAAACACGATTGCCAGGCTGAGTCCAGCAGAGACCACAAGGCTGATGGTCTTGGATTCCTTGGCCGGCCCGTCCATATCGCGGGCGATTTCAAGAATGCGAGATTTCAGCATGGATCTGCGGCCGCGCCAAGGCAGCGAACGACCGGTCAAAGCGACACCAAAGGCAGTCGGCTGTTTTGCTTTTGACGCTGTTCTTGCGATGCTGAGAAGGCGGATGCAGTAGACGTGGGCATCCTGCAGACGGCGTTCAAGATACGCTCTGTCGCAGGCCAGTTCGCCGAGTTTGCGCACACGGCCAGACAGGTACCAATACCCCGGGTTCAGGACATACATTGGCGAGGCAAGAGCCAGCAACACCTCTGCGGTCACGTCGCCTTGGCGGATATGCTGAATCTCATGACCCAGCGCAATTGCGCGCGATGTACGGTTTGTGCGCATTGCGGTGGGCAGCACGATGTAGTGGCGCCACAATCCGCGGGTCGAAAACGGCACGCTGATGTGCGGTGCCTGAACGACGGTCAGTCGCTTGGTGCGTCGCAGTATCTGGCCGCCCAAGATCGCTCGACGGATTCGCATGAAATTCAAAGCGAGATAGATCGTGCGCAAGGCTGCGGCTGTCAGAAACACACCGAGGATCACCTGACCAGCAAGGCTTGCGCCCTGAGAGATATTGACCACCATGGTCGACCGGAAGTCGATGATCTGACTCATAGAGGTGGCGCTGATTCCGATATTGCCCTTCAGGTATTGGGCAACCACGGCATCGGTCGCATTCACGGACACAGCGAAAGGTGTGGCCAGGACAAATGGCATGAGAAGCGGCAAAACAACCACGCTTGCGCAGACCGAATACCCAACCCGACGACGCGTCTGGAAGTGACGCCGCCCGCCCGTCAGCGCGCAGCAAAGTTCAAAAACAGCAAATACAAACGCAGCCATCAGGACCATCAACTGGCCCCAGACCACTCCCCCCACGATGTCATGAGCCGTCATCTTTCTTGATCCTCGTCTCGATGATCTCTTTGATTTCCTGGATCATTTCATCTGTCAGTTCACCGTCATCCACCAAGCGCGCCACCAGCGCAGTCGGGGTTCCTCCAAACAGTGCATTTGACAGGTTCTTCAATGAACGCCCTTCATAGTCGCTCTTTTCGACAGCTGGCGCGTAGTACAACGTCCGCTCGCGTCTTTCCGAAGAGGCATACCCTTTTTCTTCGAGGATTTTCATCATTGTCGCTACCGAGGTGTAGGCGCGCTCATTCTTGGTATCTAGGGCGGACATCACATCACGCACAGAGCCTGACCCGATCCGCCAAAGCGCAATCATCAGTTCAAGCTCAACATCCGTCAGCAGTTCAGTCCGTCTACGCGCCACGCGACACTCTTTCGATCAGGTCTACCAATTGTTTAGTATATTGGTCTTCATGGTCCCGGTCAACGACCATGCCCTGCGCGCAGCGTGCCACTTGTCTTTCAAAGGAAAAAGCCGCGGCTTGACCTTCACCGTTTGCGGAACTTCAATCTGGTGCGCATCATGCGTTTGCCCGCGTCCGAGCCATCGTGAAACGTGCCGAACAACTTGTCCCAGGGCAGCTCCAATGTGCCGTAATTCACTTCAAAATAGCGATGGTGCATCTGATGGTGGAAGTTGCCCAGATGCAGCCGCTTGCGGCCTGCGGCCCAGAAACCCTCAAATCCGGTGTGCGTTGTGATGGCGTAAAGTCCGAAAAACATGAGGTGCGCCACCAGATGAACAGGGTGTGTTGGAACGACAAAATGGATCAGGGCGGTTCCGAAATACATCACATGTTCGACCGGGTGCATGGACAAACCTGACCAGGGTCCAACATCGGTATTGCGGTGATGCAGGGCGTGAAACCGATATAGCGAAGGTCTGTGGAGCAGGCGATGCATCCAGTAAAAGTAGAAACTTTCCCAAATTGGAATCAGGAAAAAGACCGCAACAAACCAAATGGCGCCGTCGGACCAGGACCAAAGGGGCGCAAGACCATTTGCCATCGACCACCAGATCACCGCTTCCCAGAGGCTCCAGATCGTGACGCCCGATGCCAGCGTCCAGACCACATTGTCGCGGTATTGGTCGCCGAATGTAAAAGCGCGGCCCTTGCGCGGATAGGGGCGTGGGTCATATTTGTGGTCGCCACCTTGCAGGGCGCGGGCATGAAAGATCACGTGCAAGCTTTGTGCCAGGACGGTCACAAGGATCAGATTGCGCAGAAGGATGCCGGCGATCCAGGGGCCGGGTGTCACGGCTGTTTCCAGTGCCGGGCTTGCCCAGGCCCAGGCCGCACAGGCCAGCGCAACCAACCCAAGGTTTTGTGAAATCGGAAACCAGCTCTCCCAATACCAGCGGACAACAGCCAGCGGTTTTGGTGGCCATTGGAACAGCGGGTTCACCTGCAGTGGCAGATCTTCGGGTTTGTGGTTCCAGTCTGACATGGTCGGTCTCCGGCATTTCTGAGCCCTGCCGAAGCCAAACAGCTGCGGTCCAATATTGCAAGTCGGGACAGCCTGAACGGGCCGCTCCAGATGTGACTGTCACCTATGTGGGGGGTGTCAAGTCCTTTGCCGATGACAGAGCCGAACCCGGACAGTCAGTCGATGCCAGAGCGCCGTCGTGAAACTGGGAGTTTTACGCCTTAAGTAGTTGCGCAAGCTGTTTGCAGGCTGCCAATGCTGCCGTCTTTTCATCGGTTTCAAGGAATGATTGCAAGCGGTCCAGCGCCAGCCCGGTGCACAACGGATCAAAACGCAAAGAGGGGTCTTCAGGTGTGCGGCGGACCATGAGCGTCGCTGATTTTTCCCGCTGAACAGGTGTCGCGATCACAGAGTTGCTGCTGACCCGACCGCAATCATAGAACACACAGTCCAATCCGATCGCATGTTCTATCGCCAGCAGCGACAGGCGTTGCACGAGGGCTGGATCGACCTCGCTTGGCATCAAGTCCAGAACGCGGGTCAATGTGCCCTGTACAGGATCGTGCAGGTGAACGATCGCGCCGCTTGGCTTTGTTTCGTTCCACGCGATCGGCAGGTAGAGTCGCCCTGTCTGCAGGGCCGTTTCTAGCAGCGGCAGGGCGGCTTCGAGCTTGGCTTTTTGGCGCGCATCATTTTTGCCGTCTAACATCCCTCGCAGCGCCGTCATGTCGCCATCGAATGATTTTTTGTCAGATACGCTAAGCCACTGGCTTTTCCATTGGCTCAGGGTGGCGCGCCAGATGCGGTAGTCTTTGGCCTGGTCGGGTTGGACCTGGTTACCTATGAAATCTGACAGGGTTTCAGGCAGAATGATCCCCTTGCTGGTCGTCCTTTTCTTGCGATCGGACCGGGATCGACCAGCGTCCGCATCAGCGTTGCATCCCGCTTTTTCAAAATGCTCTTTTAGGTGGGCGATGCGCGTGACCTGCGGGCAATACTTTAGCGACAGGGTGATCCATGGCATATGACCCAACGCCCCGACCAGACGTGTCAGTGCGCGTGCTTCGTATTCGGGATCACACAGCAGCCCGGAATAAAGCCCGCCTGTCAGGTCAGACGCTGCGGCAAGCTCTGTCTGCAGTTCGGCTTTGCTAGGGCTCCAGTGGATGCGATACTTCAAGGGAAGGGCTGCGATCAAACCGCGGTCCGGACCGCCACGCAGGACCATAACGGACCAGCGAGCGGGATTGTCTTCAAACGCCCTGCGCAGCAGCGCCCAGTCCAGGAAAATATGTGCATCGGGGTCACGCATGTACAGCGCGTCCCATGCGGGCTTCAAGGCCTCAAACTCAGCCAACTGATCAATCAGCGTGACAGAGAGGATGTCATCGTTGCAGACAATCGGGCTGTGCTGGGTCATGAAATCACCTCAGGCGGCCTGCGCCACAAGGCGATCAAAAACACCTGCGGCCTCTTCGAAATCGCGGCCAATGCAAATCGTAACGGGCTGGCGAGACGCAAAATAGGCCCCCACTCGACATAGGTGGGCCGCGAATTCCGGATGGACGCCGGCATCGTCATATTTGCGCACGCGGGTCTTCGACAGCCAGCCGCGCTTGTCGGCCTCTTTCAGGATCAGTTTCAGTCTTTGTACGCAGTGTAGAGACACGTAAATCGACAGATAGTCCATATAGGCGTCGCGTGTGTGTCCTGTTGCCGGATCAAAGGCGTCACGCACGATTTCTTCCATTTTGTCTGGGGCAACTGGCCAGGCTTCATCCCCGATCAGCCAGGCCAGATCCTCAGCCCCGTGTCGCACTCCGGCATATTCGAAATCAAACCAGCGCAAAACATCCTGATCATCGATCGCGGCATTGCCGGACCGGCAGTCCCACTTTACAAATTGCCGGGCGGGTTGCGCTACGGCCTCTGCGAGCGCGATACGGTCTGTTTGGGCAGAGGCGCCAGCCGACAGCTTTTTGAGTGCATCAATCGCATTTACGAAATTCTTGATCCAGGCTGTGTTGTTGCCCAGGTGGGGCATCTGGGTGTTCAGACCTGCGGTGCGCGCAGCGGCCTGAACGCGAAAAATCTTGTCAACGGCATCTGCGGCCAGGTGCATGCGACGAGCCTTGCCAACACGGGCGATTTCGACGTTCAACCTGCGGTCGCCAACATCTGACTGAAAGATCATTTCGCCTGACATACCCAGACATTTGGGCGTGTCATCGCAGAACCTGCTGAGCCGGTTGAGCACAAAAGCCTCCAGGTGGGCGCGGCGGAAGTTCGGGCGCAGTGTGGCGATGACGGTGCGATCTGTGAAATGTAGACGGCAACTGGACCGACCTTCGCCGCCTGGCGTTTCGAGGTGGTCTATCTTTTTGCCAAAATGTGCTTCTGCGGTTTGGACAATCCGATCAAGACGGCGTTTTCTGCTGCTTTTACTCATCGGTTACTTGCCTCCTGCATCAACCCATCCATCCAGACAGGCCCAGAGTGGGCATAACTGCGCAGTTCGGCGAATTTAAGGAAAAGGCCAAGCGATTTTGGGACCCGGCCCGGTGGTTGATTCTAAGCTTGGGGTCTGGTCGCGTGAACGGCGGCGCAAGGGATCTTGCGCCGCCGGAATGTGGGGTTTGCACGATCACGCGAGGTCGCCGTAGGTGCCTCCGCTGCTCTCGCTGCTGCCGGTTCCGGCGCTTCCGTATTCGTTCACCTCTTGTGACAAGAGATCCTCGATATCCTCGGGATGAGGATGGTAGGCGGGCAGGTGACTGTGGTGTGAATAGTGACCACCGGCAGAGCCCCCTGAGCCCGATCCCTTGGATCCGCCAGACCCTGATCCCTTTGATCCGCCCGATCCTGATCCTTTGGATCCGCCCGATCCTGATCCTTTGGATCCGCCCGATCCTGATCCTTTGGATCCGCCCGATCCTGATCCCTTGGATCCGCCCGATCCTGATCCTTTGGATCCGCCCGATCCTGATCCCTTGGATCCGCCTGATCCTGATCCTTTGGATCCGCCAGACCCTGATCCCTTGGATCCGCCCGATCCTGATCCTTTGGATCCGCCAGACCCTGATCCCTTGGATCCGCCCGATCCTGATCCCTTGGATCCGCCTGATCCTGATCCTTTGGATCCGCCAGACCCTGATCCCTTGGA
>JAKVCP010000085.1 GCA_022448925.1 Paracoccaceae bacterium | reverse complement strand
ACGCGGCAGAAACAGATTGTCTTGCAATCCCGGTGGCAACCATTCAGGCAAGCGCTGAAATGACGAAGAACGCTCCGGTGACGGATTGGCGAGGAACCCATTGCGCCGAGACACCGACCGCAACATCTTTGGCGCATGTGCTTCAAGCCTTTGCAAAACGCCTTTCAGGTGTTCGGTATCATGCGAGGCTTCAACCGCTTCGTCACAACGCAAAAGGGACAGGCGTGCCGCAACAACAGAGGGACGGGATGATGTGCGATACGCGCGTCGAATATGCCGCGACAAAACCAGACCGTCGCAACGCAGGGTGACCATCAGTGACAAAACCTGCCCCACTGTCCAACGGGTGCGTTCATTGACGAGTTCAGGATTGATCTGCCAGCCCTTTTGCATAAGCCAGACTACAGCCATCATTGGCAACCCCAGCGGGTCCAACGCATGGATCAGGGCAGACAAGGCACCTGGCGTCTGTATTCGCCGCCTCTGATCCCGTTCAGAAGCGGCCAGAACACCAGATACCCAGTTGGTCAACTCGCCGGCATCATGCTTGCCCGTCAGGTTGAGTTTTGCGCAGGCACCAAGAACCGCTTCCGGTGCGCCATCTTGCAAAATCGCCGAGCGCTGCGCTGGTGGCTGAGGTGCCTGTTGGCCTGCAAGGCGGAAAAGCTCAGAAAGTTCACGACGAAGCATCTTCAATGACACTGTCGTCTGATCGCCCAACCAAATGCGACATCCGTCCGATCCAAGATCGGCAAAGGGCAGATCTCGTTGCAGATTGGCCAGATACAGCTCGGCCATGTCCAACGTCAAATCACTTTGCGGGACCGACATGACACACGCCGAAGCCGAGCGCCGTTTGAATTTAGCCGCAGTTGGAAAAGATTGGCTTGTTACCAGGTTGAGATCGGGCTGGGCTATGGTTTTGGTCGCTCTCACGGATCCATCCTCTTTCTGACGAAACACGGCAAGGTTTTTCCAAGCTGCGGAACATACGGGTTTGCGCTGTGATGGCAGGCCATCCGGGTGTGTCGGTTAACCATCGCCCTCCACCGTCAATGCAGGGTCAGAACTCCGTGAATTCATCGCAATTGCGTCACAAATTCCGTTAATCGCCCAGCAAATCACCCAGCATATGGCGCAAATTGCATCGTGACTGTGGCACGCATTTCGCGGGACAATTCGGTCCCGACAACACCTTGAAACAGGCCGCACCATGACGGATAGTTGCCGCGATGCATGGATCTTTGCCCTACCCCGTCCTATATCGTTGCGCTGCGGCTTTTTTGATCTGCCTGTGCGTGATCAGCGCCCCTCGTTTATCCGGTGCCGAGACCGTGACCGTGTTCGCAGCCGCCAGTACAAAGACAGCGCTGGATCAGATTGCAACGGAATGGCAACAAGAAACGGGCCATGTCGTGCGGATTTCGTACGGCGGCAGCGCCACATTGGCGCGACAAGTTTTGGCCGGAGCGCCGGCAAATCTGTTTCTGTCTGCCAGTACGGACTGGATGGATGCAGCAGAGGCAGGCGGGGCTTTGGTCGGCGGATCGCGCTTCAACCTGTTGGGAAACCGTTTGGTCATTGTTGCGCACGGGCACCACGCAAAGATTGATCCAATGGACCTGCCTGACTTGCTACAAGACAGGCGCCTTGCAATGGGATTGGTGAACGCAGTCCCGGCCGGGCAATACGGCAAGCAGGCTTTGCAAGCCTTGGGGCTTTGGCACAAGGTTGCGCCACAGGTCGCGCAAACAGACAACGTCCGGGCGGCTCTGGCACTTGTCGCATCGGGCGAGGCGCCTTACGGCGTGGTCTATCTGACCGACGCCAGGATCAGTGAAACTGTATCCGTTGTTGCGGTTTTTGACGACGCCCTGCATGCACCGATCGTTTACCCACTGGCGGTTGTAAATTACCCCGACACAGCATTGGCCATGATGTTTGCGTCTTATTTGCGTAGCGCTGACGTCCTGTCCAGGTTTCGTGATCTGGGTTTTTCGGCCCCCGGGGCAGCAAAATGAACTGGCTTGGTCCAGAAGAACTGGATGCGGTGCTGTTGTCGTTGCGCGTCAGCTTTTGGGCAACCGTCTGCAGCTTGCCCGTTGGTCTGGCAGTCGCTTTCCTTTTGGCACGCGGACGCTTTCCCGGTCGGCAACTGCTTAACAGTCTTGTACATCTGCCACTAATCCTGCCACCCGTCGTAACCGGCTATCTGTTGTTGATGACATTTGGGCGAAATGGACCTGTTGGCCGTTTCCTGGAAGACGCATTTGGTTTTGTGTTTGCCTTTCGCTGGACAGGGGCCGTCCTGGCTGCGTCAGTCATGGCCTTTCCGCTGATGGTGCGCGCGATGCGTCTGTCGATCGAAGCTGTTGACCCCAAATTGGAAGAGGCCGCAGCAACATTGGGCGCTTCGCGGGTCTGGATCTTTTTGACAGTCACGCTTCCGCTTATTGCGCCGGGTATCGTCGCAGGCACGATTCTGGCCTTTGCGAAGGCAATGGGTGAATTTGGCGCGACGATCACGTTTGTTGCCAACATTCCAGGAGCAACCCAAACCTTGCCCTCGGCGGTCTATGCATTTTTGCAAGTCCCGGGTGGCGAAGCACAGGCCACACGGCTTGTGGTGATCGCAATTGTTATCTCGCTCGCGGCACTCTTGACATCCGAGTTGTTGGCACGCCGGGTTCAACAGCGGATTTCAGGAACATGAGCCTGTCTGTCACCCTTACGCATCAATTCCCGGGTCAGGCCATTGATGTTCACTTCGAAACTGCGGGCGGTTTGACCGCCCTTTTTGGCCAATCTGGTGCCGGCAAGACCACTGTGGTGAACGCAGTTGCTGGCCTTCTGCAGCCCAACAGCGGCAAAGTCATGGTAAACGGCGCCACACTTCTGGATACCAACACAGGACGGAATGTCCCGGTTCACCGCAGACGCATCGGTTATGTTTTTCAAGAGGCGCGACTTTTCCCGCATCTGACTGTACGGCAAAACTTGCACTACGGTCGCTGGATGACCGGCGCAAGGGATGTGGACGATGCAGAGATCATCAACCTCCTGGGCCTTGGCCACCTGCTACGCCGCCGGCCTGGCACCCTATCCGGCGGAGAGCGTCAACGCGTGGCTTTGGGGCGCGCGTTGTTGTCAGCTCCCAAGCTGTTGCTGATGGACGAACCGCTGGCCGCACTTGATGAGTCCCGCAAAGCTGAGATTTTGCCGTTCATCGAGCGCCTGCGAGACCAAACCAGGGTGCCGATCTTATACGTGAGCCACTCAATATCAGAAGTGGCACAGCTGGCGACCACTGTTGTCGCACTCCAGAACGGTCGCGTCACATGTGCCGGCCCCGCCTCCGAGGTTATGTCAGACCCAAAGGTGGTTCCGGCATTGGGCATGCGAGAAGCCGGCGCCATTCTGTCAGGACATGTGGTGAAACATCATGATGATGGGCTCAGCGAAATCGCGATTTCAGCCGGATCCTTGCTCGTGCCGCAAACAATCGGTGCAGTGGGCGATCCCATACGCCTGCGCATCGCTGCCGGAGACGTCATGCTGGGACGCGAACGTCCCGTTGGGCTGTCTGCCTTGAATATCCTTCCTGTGACCGTGGAAACGCTGCACCGCAACTCGTCCAGCGAATCCATTGTCAAGCTGCGTGCCGGTACAGATGCCATCCTGGCACAGATTTCAAATCGGTCTGCCGCTCGACTACAGGTGGCTCCGGGACAGGCCCTTTATGCGATTGTCAAATCCGCCTCGATCGCGCGACGCAACAGCGAAACTGCCATCAACTGACAAGTTTCCCTTGAGAACAAATAAAGAACAAATATGATGCTTTCATGTCTCATATGCTCATGTCCCGCAAATCGCACCGCCCAGCCCCGCAGTTCTCCGTTAAGGGTGATCTCAGCTTTGCACTGCCGCGTGTGCATGAACTGTGCGGACGGTCACGCCGAACTTTGGCCATCATGGTCGCAGCGCGCGCTCAGGGACCTGTCTTCTGGATCGCGCCTTCTTGGGCGGCAGATCCGTTGAACCCTGACGGGATGCGAGATTATGTAGCGCCGCAGAAGTTTACGTTTTTCACCCCCCGCCGCCCCGAAGATTTGTTATGGTGCATGGAGGAAATTCTGCGCAGCGGAACGGTACCCGTGGTGGTGGCCGACCTGCCCGGCATGCCCGGACTGACCCCGGTACGTCGACTGCACCTGGCGGCCGAAACAGGCGCCAACGAAGGCAAATGCCGCCCCCTGGGGCTGCTTCTGACCCCGGGGGACGGCGGTGCGCAAGGCGTGGAAAGTCGCTGGCGACTCAATCCAGCGCACCGAACAGGCGAAACGCGCTGGGAACTGGATCGCTTGCGCGCCCGCACCGCTCCGCAACGACAGTGGATGCTACAATACAGTAGGCAAGCCGGTGTAGAACTCAGCGATACAAATTAACACCACGGGCACCGGGCCTTTGTCGCAGGCTATCTGCTATTGACCGCTGCGCAGGCCCGCGTCCCAAACGACCTATTCCCCCGACGATATACCTGGCAATCCCTATCACATAGGGCACGGGACTATTGTTCACGCAAAGACAATCTAAAGGGACTTGTGTGCCCGTTCCCAGGCTCGTGCTATGGGTGCCGTCGGGCCTGACAAAGCCGAGTTTTTCTGCGCTGCAGCTTAACACTTCGCCTATTTTTTCACCCACAATCGATATGATGTCTGTTTTACAAGCAACGGCGGCCAATTCAGAGCACAATGCGGCGCAGGATTTGCTCTTACTGCGCCGTGTTGACCACTCTTGCTTCAGCCCGTTGAGGGCGCCTTCAAAACGCCGCGCAGACCGATCCTGGCAGATACACCCCTGCGCGACGACAACATCAACGTTGTTCGCGTGCTATAGCATGAATTGCACCCTTAGCAATTCTGCAGCGCAGCGATCGAAAAAAGGGGATACACCCGATGAACTTCAAAAGGCTTCTATGCGCCGCTTCGACTTTCGCCATAATGAGCGCTGCGCCCGCTCTTGCGGACTGTGAAGACCCGGTCAAAGTTGGCGTCCTGCATTCGTTGTCGGGCACAATGGCCATCTCGGAAACCACACTCAAAGACACCATGCTGCTGCTGATCGAAGAACAGAACGCCAAGGGCGGTGTGCTGGGCTGTGAGATTGAAGCCGTGGTCGTCGACCCAGCCTCTGACTGGCCCTTGTTCGCGGAAAAGGCGCGCGAATTGCTGACAGTTCACGAAGTCGACGTCATCTTTGGAAATTGGACGTCGGTTAGCCGAAAATCGGTGCTGCCTGTCATCGAAGAGTTGAACGGTCTGTTGTTCTATCCCGTTCAGTACGAAGGCGAAGAGTCGTCAAAAAATGTCTTCTACACCGGTGCTGCGCCAAACCAACAGGCGATCCCGGCAACTGACTATTACCTCGATGAATTGGGGGTTGAGAAATTCGCGCTGCTGGGCACCGACTACGTTTATCCGCGAACAACCAACAACATTCTGGAAAGCTACCTGAAATCCAAGGGCATTGCCGAGGAAGACATCTTTGTCAATTACACGCCTTTTGGCCATTCAGACTGGGCAACCATCGTCGCTGACGTTGTCGCACTAGGCGAAGATGGCAAGCAGGTTGGCGTCATCTCAACAATCAACGGAGATGCGAATATAGGCTTTTACAAAGAGCTCGCAGCGGCTGGAATTTCGGCAGATGACATTCCCGTGGTGGCTTTTTCGGTCGGTGAAGAAGAACTTTCAGGCCTCGATACAACAAACCTGGTCGGTCATCTCGCGGCGTGGAACTATTTCCAGTCGGCTGAAAGCGATGCAAACGACGCCTGGATCGAAGCTTGGAAAGCCAAGATGGGCGAAGAACGCGTTACAAATGATCCCATGGAGGCCCACTACATTGGCTTCAACATGTGGATCAATTCCGTCACTTCGGCACAAACCACTGAAGTCGACGCCGTACGTGCCGCCATGTATGGCCAAGAGTTCCCGAACCTGACAGGTGGCACTGCGGTCATGCTGCCCAACCACCATTTGGCAAAACCAGTTTTGATCGGTGAAATCACCGAAGATGGTCAGTTCGACATCATCAGCCAGACATCCGAAGTTCCCGGCGACGCCTGGACCGATTTCTTACCTGAATCGGCGGTTCTGGTTTCGGATTGGAAGGACCTCGGCTGCGGCATGTACAACACTGAAACCAAAACCTGCATTCAGCTGACCTCTAATTACTAAGCTGACTTTCGGGGCATGCGTCACCGCATGCCCCTTCCTCTGAATGAGACACCCTCCAAAATGCTTCGAACGATCCTGATCATTCTGGCGGTGTGCGTGACGGCGCCGCACACTTCGGCAGCCCAAGACCTACAAAGCCTTTTGCAATCCCACCAACGCCTGGTCGCGAAGCCCTCGGCCAAAACGGTTGGCGTTGTACTCGATGATTTGGCCTCATCGGGCCTTTCAGGCACAGCTGACTTTCTTGAGAAATGGCGTAACAAGGACCTGTGGGTCCGCAAAGAAGACGGGCGATTTTTCTACACCGCCATGGCAGAGGCGCAGCTGACGTTGCTGGACATTGATACCGGCCAAGTCGTCGGCACAACCAGCAAAAAGCACCTAAAACAGATCCGTCCGAATGGCGGGGTCCGCAAAGCGATCGCCTCGGCGCTGGTGCAGTTTCAGCTCAACGACCCTGACATCACCCGCCGCAAGGCCGCCGTAGATGCCATCGCCCGCGCGATGACCGCAGATCAGCTTGCTCCCCTAGAGGCGGCCATCGACAACGAGGCGGATGCGGACTTGAAGGCGCAAAAAATGCGTCTCGCAGTCATGCTGCGTGCCAGCTTTGCACCAACCACAGAAGCGCGTCTGGCTGCGATCACAGCATTAAGCGATGATATTTCGGTCGATACCCGCGCTGTTCTGAACCAGATCTTGACAACAAAACGGCACGCAGCAGTTAGCATACCTTCAGATTTGAATGTCGCCACCCAACTCATGGTGGGCAAGGATATTTCCAGTCTCGACGCCTATGCCATGCTGGTGGATGCAAACCTTGCACAACCACGCGTAAAGGCATCCGATATCGTTTCGGTCCTCTCGGCCAATATTGAAAATGGCCGAGTGGCGGGCACGCCCGTGCGGCTTCTCGACACAATCGAAGCCCGAGAGAAAGCCTATGACAGCCTCGCAGCCGCAGGCGCTGCCCCCACTCGCATCACTGACGCTGCGGCCCAACGCTTGATCGAAACGCATGTTTTCTTCGATAGCTACTCCGAAAGTGACATCAGAGTAACGGCGGCAGCCAAACTCGCTCTCGATGGGATTGAAACCCGTGTCGCGATCAGCCACGCCGCAGACCTGACACTCGATGCCCTTTCGCTTGCATCAATCTATTTTCTTGCTGCAATCGGACTTGCCGTCACCTTTGGTGTCATGGGCGTCATCAATATGGCACATGGTGAATTCATCATGATGGGCGCCTACACGGGATATGTGGTGCAACTCTTTGTGCCGAACTATACACTGTCCATTATAGTGGCATTGCCCTTGGCCTTTGCTGTCACATTTGCGGCCGGTGTTGCACTAGAGCGGCTGGTGATCCGTTGGCTCTATCATCGGCCCCTCGAAACACTACTGGCAACATTTGGCATATCGATTGCTCTGCAGCAACTTGCCAAGAATATCTTCGGAACACAGGCTCGGCCACTGACCTCGCCAGCTTGGCTTGATGGTGCCTGGGTCATCAATGACGTGATTGCCATAAGCTATATCCGAATTGCGATCTTCGTGCTTGCCATAATCTTCCTCTCTCTGATCGTCTGGATCCTGCGCAAGACCCGTTTGGGCCTCGAAATGCGCGCTGTCACCCAAAACCCCGGCATGGCAGCATCAATGGGCATCAACCCCGATCGCATCAATATGCTCACCTTTGGTCTGGGCTCTGGCATCGCAGGCATCGCAGGCGTCGCCATTGGCCTTTACGCCAAGGTCACAAGCGAAATGGGTGCCGACTATATCGTACAAAGCTTCATGACCGTCGTCGTCGGAGGCGTGGGCAACGTTTGGGGGACCCTTGCGGGTGCCACGATGATCGGCTTCCTACAAAAAGGCATAGAATGGTTTAACCCATCCAATACCCTTGCGGCTCAGACCTACATGATCCTCTTCATCATTCTGTTCATACAGTTCCGGCCAAAAGGCATCGTCGCCCTCAGAGGCCGTGCCGCTGGGGACTGACCAAATGTTTCGAAGTCACACAATCCGACCACTGCGTCTTTCATCTTTCTCCAAATACTCGGGGGGGTCCGGGGGGCGTGCCCCCCGCCTGATAGAAGACACCGACCCCAAGGACAGCCAATGATGAAACCCGGTTTCCTTTCGCAAAATCAATCAGTCCTGTGGTTTCTCGCCACCTTGGGAATGTTCACTCTTGGCGTCACCGCTCTGGCCGAGGCCACCGGAACCGGTGCGCTTTCAACCTCCTTTGTCAAAACTCTGGGCAAAACCCTCTGCCTCTGCCTGATAGCCATCGCGATGGACGTGGTCTGGGGGTACTGCGGCATCCTGAGTTTGGGTCACTTTGCCTTTTTCGGCATCGGCGGCTACGCGATCGGGATGTGGTTGATGTACGCGCGAACAGAGTCCATCGTGTCGGAAAGTCTGTCAGCCGCCGTCATCCCGCCAACCGATCAGGAGATCGTGGAGGCCATTGGCACACAGATCTTTGGTGTGGTCGGAAGTTCAGACTTTCCTGTCATCTGGGCTTTTGCCGATAGTCTTGGCCTGCAACTTTTGATGGTCATTCTGGTGCCTGGCCTCATGGCGCTTGTCTTTGGCTGGCTTGCCTTTCGCAGTCGGGTCACCGGGGTGTACCTGTCGATACTGACCCAAGCCATGACACTGGCCCTGTCGCTTTACCTGTTTCAAAATGACAGCGGTCTCCGGGGCAACAATGGCCTGTCAGGCCTTCAAAACATTCCCGGTTTCGATGCGACACCGCAATCTATGATTTCTATCGCGTTTTTCTGGGCCTCAGCGCTCGCACTTGGCTTGGGCTATCTACTTTTTGCCTTTGTGACGTCGGGCAAAATGGGATCCGTCGTTCGTGGTATCCGCGATGATGAGGCACGCGTCCGTTTCCTGGGCTATCACGTCGAAAGCTACAAACTCTTCATCTTCACACTGACGGCCATCATCGCGGGAATCGCCGGCGCGCTTTATTATCCGCAGGCGGGAATTATCAATCCGGCCGAGATCGCCCCAATTGCTTCGATCTACCTTGCTGTCTGGGTCGCAATCGGAGGGCGTGGGCGCTTGTATGGAGCGGTGATCGGTGCGGCCTTCGTTTCTTTGCTGTCCAGCTGGTTTACGGGTGGCGGCGCACCGGACATCTCGCTTGGCGTCTACACAATTCACTGGACCGACTGGTGGCTTGTGCTTTTGGGTCTCTCATTCGTTGCCGTCACGCTGTTTGCGCCAAAGGGCATAGGCGGTCTTTTTGACCTGCTGATCCGCAAGGAGGGCTCCAGATGAACACGCTTCTTGAACTGTCTGGCGTCTCGGTCAGCTTTGATGGTTTCAAGGCCATCAACAACCTGAGCTTTCAAATCGGCGAACCCGAATTGCGCGCAATTATTGGCCCAAATGGAGCCGGCAAGACCACCTTCATGGACATCATCACCGGCAAGACCAAACCGGACGAAGGCCATGTTCTTTGGGGCGACAAGGCCACCTCTCTGCTTGGACGTTCCGAAAGCCAGATCGCGCGCGATGGCATCGGGCGCAAATTCCAGAAACCAACCGTATTCGAGGCCCAAACCATCCGCGAAAATCTTGCAATGGCGCTGAAAGGCGACCGGGGTCCGCTCGACGTATTGTTCCATAGGAAAACCCCTGCGGGGACCTCACGCATCGAAACGGTTGCTGACGAAGTTGGTTTGACCAAGGACTTGGCGCGTCCAGCGGGCGAACTGAGCCATGGCAAGAAACAATGGCTAGAGATCGGCATGCTGCTTGCCCAGGATCCCCGCCTGTTGCTGGTCGATGAACCGGCCGCGGGCATGACACCTGCAGAGCGTGCGCACACCACAGATCTTCTCAGGCGCATGGCGCTGAACCGGGCTGTGATCGTTGTGGAACATGACATGGAATTTGTTCGCCGTCTCGACTGCAAAGTAACCGTACTGCACGAAGGTGCGGTACTTGCCGAAGGCAGTCTGGACCACGTCACTGCCAACCAAGACGTCATCGACGTATACCTCGGGCGCTAGAATGCTGGACGTTTCAAACCTGACACTCAAGTACGGCCAAAGCCAAATCCTGCAAGGCGTGTCCATGCAGGCGAAAGCAGGCAAGGTGACCTGCATCATGGGCACCAACGGCGTTGGCAAGACCTCGCTTTTGCGCGCCATCGCGGGCCGCCATCCCTATGACAAGGGCACTTTATCGCTGAACGGACGAGCTTTGGCGCATCCCAGCGCCGTTGAGGCCGCCCGTGCCGGCATCGCCTATGTTCCTCAAGGCCGCGAGATCTTTCCCCTGATGAGCGTGACCGAAAACCTGGAAACCGGGTTTTCCTGCCTGCCCGGATCAGGGCATCGCGTTCCAGATCGTATCTATGATCTTTTTCCGGTTCTAAAGACGATGAAGGACCGCCGCGGTGGCGATCTGTCAGGCGGGCAACAACAGCAGCTCGCGATTGCCCGTGCCCTGATCACCCAGCCAAAAGTTTTGCTTCTGGATGAACCGACTGAAGGCATTCAACCCAACATCATCACGCAAATCGGCGAGGTCATAGAGGCCCTGCGCGCAGACGGAGAGATGGCCATCGTCCTTGTCGAACAATACTTCGATTTCGCGGTCCGTCTGGCTGATCACTTTTTGGTACTCAACCGCGGAGAGGTCACACTCAGCGGTGCCCGCAAAGAAGTGTCAAATGACATTCTTCTGGAGAAACTGGCGTTGTAATCCTGCGGCCTGTGGGATTGCCCAGGTCGTCTTAAGACCACATGCGTCTTGATCCAACCTGCAGGCAGGCGCGTGGCTGCGAACCGATCTTCAGATGCTCGATCATGCAAGCGCTTTTGCCGTGCAGGCCTCGCGGGGTGCCAGGCGGTCTTGAGTGGTGTGTGCTGCCTGGCATTTTGTGGCGGTTGGGATTTGGGTAGCCGGGAACCGGCAATAAGGGTGACCCCGGCGCTGCGCCTCTTTCTACCATCTTTTGATGCGGTGGGGGCGAGATCAGATATGCCAGCCGGTGGCGACGGTGTGCCAGGGTTCGTGGGGTCGGGCGGAAGATCCTGAATCCGAGTGCCCACACAGAAGACCAACGCAAATCTTGGCGCACAGTCGCCAGTTATGAACTCGGCGCATTCAGCACAGCACATGCGAGGCCGGCAGACTGACTGCTCAGTTGCATTTGCGCACCCGCGCGCGGGGCTGACCGACTGTTCTGAAGCGCAGCGCCGGGCCGACGAGATATTGCACCCTACGGCAAAATCATCTGCACTCCTTCGATGCCTGACAAATTGGCCACATCGGCATCATAAGCCTGCGTCAGCGCCTCAACATATTCAACGGTCCAGCCAGGCAGATCCAGCTCTTCCTCAACTGCTTCAACCATGCCGTATTTTGACAGAAACGCCACCATAACACGCCGTTTCTGTATTTCGTTGATCGTCGGATGTTCGCCAAGATACGCCCTAAACCGGCGCATGCCTTCAGGAGCCATCACTTCAGACAACATGTCAAAAGCACCTACGATCTTGGTTTCATCAGGCAAACCAGCCATGGCGCGCAAGACACTGCCCCAAATCAAAGGTATATCTTCGTTACACCAAGCGGTGATCTTCACCTCTGGGACTGCCTCGCGCACACGCCCAACAAAGTCAGACCACCTAAGGTGCGCAGGATCTACCCCGTCCATGAATTCACCAAATTCTGTCAAAGGCGTAGAGGAAAAGGCAGCCGGCAAAAAACTGGCGGGATCGCGCAGCGCGAGGAACAATTCAATGTCATCGCCATCGAACAATTGGCTCAGGCACTTGATCCGGCCTTCCGCCTTGCGATAGATTTTTCGGCCGCCAAACATCAGTTTTGGAACGCAAAAGAAATTTTCATGGCTCAGGACGAGCCTTGAGACGGATTCCGGATCATCAAACAGAATTTCGTCCAGCACCACATCGCGTGCACCCGGCGCAGGCGAGGCACCATCAAGTTCATTTACAACTTCGGTCAGCAAGGTTCTGTAACGCCCGGGACCTGGAACAGCGACACCATGCTGGCGAAGCAAATCTGCGTTACGCAGCAATCCCTTGACCAACCGATCATTGTCGGTGCAGTGCACACCGGCATGAAGAATGACTTTCATTTGGACCGTCCTTAGTACCCTGCTTGACTATAGTTGTTTTACGGTTTGTGGAAACCATATTGCCCACAACACAAAAGCTTGTGAAAAATTCGCAAATCCTCTTGCGCAGGAAGAACTCTCGCATTAATGAGCGCGCAGTGCCGGTCTAGCTCAGCTGGTAGAGCGTCTGATTTGTAATCAGGGGGTCGGGGGTTCGAGTCCCTCGACCGGCACCATAATACTCCTTGTTAATTCAATAGAATCAAGGGAGTAGCCCAATTGAGATGCTCAGCGCCGTTTTCCAAGAATATCAAGACCTTAGGGGAATGAACCCGAAACCTGCCGTGGAAGTCATGGACCACTAAGGCACCAGCCACGTCTGGGACGATACCTTCAAGTCCGACCGAGACGCCCGCAACGAAGCTGTGAAGGAACTCGAAGCCAACGTTGCGTTGGCCTTCATGCGTGGGGATGAGGGGAACGTGGTGCCTTTC
>JAKVCP010000084.1 GCA_022448925.1 Paracoccaceae bacterium | reverse complement strand
TTTATTGGCGGTGGCGCGGGCATGGCGCCGATGCGCAGTCATATCTTTGACCAGCTCAAGCGGCTTAAGAACCGTGACCGCAAAATCACGTTCTGGTATGGTGCACGTTCTCGGAAAGAGATGTTTTTCGTCGAAGATTTCGACGAACTCGCCAAGGAGTTCCCAAACTTCACCTGGCACGTCGCGTTGTCTGATGCCCTGCCAGAGGACGATTGGGGCGGCTATACCGGTTTCATTCACAATGTCTTGCACGACGAATACCTCAAGGACCACGCAGCGCCAGAGGATTGTGAATACTACATGTGCGGCCCGCCCATCATGAACTCCTCCTGCATCAACATGCTTCTGGAGCTGGGTGTAGACCGTGAAGACATCATGCTGGATGACTTTGGCGGCTAAGCTGCTAAAATAATGAAACCCAAACACGAGGTGCGCAGAGCGGTTGCCTCGTGTTTGTGTTTTGCGGGGCCGGGGTGTGATCTGGCCGGGAAACGGCCGAGTGGCGCCAGGGTCATGCAGGGCACACCCGAATGGCCGACTCACTTGCAAAGTTGTGAAACAAATGTATACCGCTGCATACAAAGCGGTGAAGCCGGCCAAGCGCCGATTTTTTGACAGGAACACACAAAGGAAGCGGATAAAGCCATGAGCCTTTACACAGCCTATCTCGAAGAGATTGAAGCTCGCAAAACCCAAGGCCTCAGCCCCAAGCCGATCGACGATGCAGCCTTGACGCTTGAGATCATCGAGCAGATCAAGGAGCCCGAGAATCCGCACCGCGACGACTCGTTGCAGTTTTTCATCTACAATACGCTTCCTGGCACGACCAGCGCGGCAGGCGCCAAGGCCGCGTTCCTGAAAGAGATCATACTGGGCCAGAGCGCTCTTCCAGAGATTTCGACTGAGTTCGCATTTGAGCTTCTGTCACATATGAAGGGCGGCCCTTCGGTCGAAGTCTTGCTTGACCTGGCCCTGGGTGAGGATGCCAAGATTGCCTTGCAGGCTGCCGAGGTTCTTAAAACCCAAGTGTTCCTGTACGAAGCGGATACCGATCGCATCAAAGCGGCCTATGATGCGGGCAGTGAAATCGCCAAGGATCTCTTGCTCAGCTACTCGGATGCAGAGTTCTTTACCAAGCTTCCAGAGGTCGACGAAGAGATCAAGGTCGTGACCTACATCGCGGCCGAGGGCGACATTTCAACTGACCTTCTGTCACCGGGAAACCAGGCCCACTCACGCGCGGACCGAGAGCTTCATGGCAAGTGCCTGATCTCGGAAGAAGCGCAGAAAGAGATTGAGGCACTCAAGATCAAGCATCCTGAGGCCCGTGTCATGCTGGTCGCCGAAAAAGGCACCATGGGCGTCGGTTCTTCCCGGATGTCGGGTGTGAACAACGTGGCACTTTGGACGGGCAGGCAGGCCTCGCCCTATGTTCCCTTCATCAACATTGCGCCGGTCGTGGCAGGCACCAATGGCATTTCGCCGATCTTCCTGACCACCGTTGGTGTGACTGGCGGGATCGGTGTGGACCTGAAAAACTGGGTCAAGAAACTGGGTGAGGATGGCAAGCCCGTGTTGAACAACGACGGCAACGCGATCCTCGAGCAGAAATACTCGGTAGAAACTGGCACTGTGCTGACCATCAATACCAAGTCCAAGAAGCTGTATAACGAAGATGGCACGACCGAACTGGTTGATATGGCCGGATCGTTCACGCCCCAGAAGCTTGAATTCATGAAGGCGGGTGGATCCTATGCCATCGTCTTTGGCAAAAAGCTGCAGACCTTTGCATGCCAGGCACTGGGAATCCCGATGAAGTCCGCCTTTGCGCCTGCCAAGGAAGTCAGCCATGAGGGGCAGGGACTGACGGCGGTTGAAAAGATTTTCAACGCCAATGCCTTGGGGGTGGAACCCGGAAAGGTACTGCACGCTGGGTCGGACGTCCGCGTCAAGGTCAACATCGTGGGATCGCAAGACACCACTGGTCCCATGACCGCCCAAGAGCTAGAGGCGATGGCCGCTACTGTTCTGTCTCCGGCGGTTGACGGGGCGTACCAATCGGGCTGCCACACGGCCTCGGTTTGGGATGCAAAGGCGCAGGCAAACACGCCCAAGCTGATGGCGTTCATGAACAATTTTGGGCTGATCACCGGGCGCGATCCCAAGGGTGTCTATCATCCGATGACGGATGTGATCCACAAGGTGTTGAACGACATCACTGTTGACGACTGGTCCGTGATCATTGGCGGGGACAGCCATACCCGGATGTCCAAAGGGGTGGCCTTTGGCGCGGACAGTGGCACCGTTGCGCTGGCGCTGGCAACCGGAGAGGCGAGCATGCCAATCCCGGAGTCGGTCAAGGTCACCTTCAAGGGAAAGATGGCCGATCACATGGACTTCCGTGATGTGGTTCACGCGACCCAGGCTCAGATGCTGGCACAGCACGGCGACAACGTATTCCAGGGGCGGATCATCGAAGTGCACATTGGCACCTTGCTGGCAGATCAGGCTTTTACTTTCACCGATTGGACGGCCGAAATGAAGGCGAAGGCCTCGGTCTGTATCTCAAGCGATGAAACGTTGATCGCCTCTTTGGAATTGGCCAAATCGCGCATTCAGATCATGATCGACAAAGGCATGGACAATGGCGTTCAGATGCTGCAGGGCCTGATTGATATTGCAGATGCGCGGATTGCTCAGATCACGTCTGGGGAAAAACCGGCCTTGGCCCCCGATGACACCGCCAAGTACTTTGCCGAGGTGGTTGTCGACCTTGACGAAATCATCGAGCCGATGATTGCCGACCCGGATGTGAACAACGCCGACGTCTCAAAGCGCTACACGCACGATACGATCCGCCCGATTTCCTACTATCGTGCTGAAAAGAAGGTGGACCTTGGCTTTGTCGGTTCTTGCATGGTGCACAAGGGGGACATCAAGATTGTCGCTCAGATGCTGCGCAACCTGGAGGCAGAATACGGTGAGGTCACATTCAAGGCCCCACTGGTTGTCGCCGCGCCGACCTATAACATCGTGGATGAATTGAAAGAGGAAGGCGACTGGGAAGTTCTGCAGAAATATTCAGGGTTCGAGTTCGACGACGCAGCCCCAAAGCAGGTCGCGCGTACCGAGTACGAAAATATCCTGTACCTCGAACGCCCTGGCTGCAACCTTTGCATGGGCAACCAAGAGAAGGCGGCCAAAGGTGACACGGTTCTGGCCACCTCAACCCGTCTTTTCCAGGGCCGGGTGGTCGGCGACAGCGCCACCAAAAAGGGGGAATCGTTGCTTGGATCGACCCCTGTCGTGGTTCTTTCGGCGATCCTGGGCCGCACGCCGACGCTTGAGGAATACAAGGTCGCCGTCGAGGGCATCGACCTGACCAAGTTCGCACCGCCGCAGCAATCACCCATTGGCGCACGCTCGTTGCATTTCTAAGACGCAGCGACGCATTGACCTGTCTGAAAAGGCGCGGCCCCTTGTGGGTCGCGCTTTTGATTTTGGCATAGGGCGATCTGATGACCGGTCGGGACGGCGGCCGCGCGCCATGGTCGATGACCATGATCTTCAAACTTGGGCTGGATGGTCTGGCGTTGTCACCTTCAGCAACCTCTGGTGTGACGTGCGTCAATTTCTGGTGATTTCCAAGCGCGCCTGATGTGATGAAAGACGCCCTACGCTGCACTGCCGAGCCACGATGCCATCTGAGCTTGGTCCATTTGTGCGAAAGCCGTGGTGTGGATGTCGCGGCTTTGCTGTCTGCAGGGTGTCGTTCTGTCCGAAAAGAGCGGCGTCTTTGAGGCGCATACTAGAGGCTTTGTTGAGAAAGATCTCAACGACATCGGCTGAAAGTGTCCGCTTTTTGCTCAACCATTCAAGCGCGTTGGTTGAGTGCACCTTTACGTGGTGGCGTGGGGGAAACGCCATTGAGGCCAGCACGTCATGCTTGTTCCAGTGCATTGGATCCGCCAGCAGGTGTTTTGCCCCTGGCAGGCCGCCCAACTGTATCCGGGGCGGCATGAAGTTTGGGGCTCATCCCGCTTTTGATGCGTCCCCGGTGATGCCTGTCAGTTTTGGCACTGGGGTCGGCGTCTGGGGAACCAATGCGGGCACGCGTTGAGGGCGTGACCGGCCCTGTCGCTGGATCAGGGTTTGGGTGCGGTGCCCAATATGCAAGGTGTCGCATCTGCTCGTGGACAACGGTCCGGCGGTGGGTATTTTACATCACCTAAGATCAATCGCCCTGCCAGTCCGGCATGGGTTTCTTAGCGACGAAAGCTCCGATTCCGCGTTCGGTATCGCGCGCCATCATATTGTCCGCCATGGTACGACCCGCGAAGTCATAGGCCTCTGCGAGGGGCATTTCAGCCTGCGCATAGAACGCCCCCTTGCCGGTTTTAACCGCGACCGGCGACTTGTTGGCAATGATCTCGGCCATATTGCGTGCGGTGTTTGCAACTTGATCAAGCGGCACGACACGA
This sequence comes from Paracoccaceae bacterium, assembly GCA_022448925.1. Taxonomy (GTDB): domain Bacteria; phylum Pseudomonadota; class Alphaproteobacteria; order Rhodobacterales; family Rhodobacteraceae; genus JAKVCP01. Next base: position 9,005 of record JAKVCP010000084.1, on the reverse strand, counting down.
TTGATCAGACCTGCGTCCCGGGCGGTTTCGGCGCTCATGAATTCCCCCAAAAGAAGCATTTCCATCGCTGTTTTGCGCCCAACGGCCCGGCTAAGCGCCACCATCGGGGTTGAGCAGAACAAACCAATGTTAACGCCTGATGTGGCAAAGCGAGCCTCGTCTGAGGCGATTGCCAGATCGCAGGTCGCAACCAGTTGACATCCCGCAGCGGTGGCAATGCCAGTCACCTCAGCGATAACAGGTTGCGGCAGGGATACGATGGACATCATCATTCTGGAACAGGTCGCGAAAAGCGCGTTGAAATAGCTGTGCCCACCGTCCTCATCCGCGCGGCGCGCAGTCATCTCTTTCAAGTTGTGGCCGGCGCAAAAGTGATCCCCGGCGCCGCGCAAGATCACCACTTTCACGGCGCGGTTCGCCGCGATACCGTCCCAGGTGTCTTGCAAAGCTGCGATCATGTCCTCAGAGAGGGCATTGATCGATTTGGGGCGGTTCAATGTCACCGTAGCGATGCCGTTTTCCATATCGACAAGCACGGGGGCGTTGGTGGGGGCGGGCGTGTTTGGCATGGCAGCTGTCCTTCGAATGACAAAGCCAGCCTATCCATATCTGGGATCCTCGCAAGATCAGTTTGGTACGGCCTGACTGCATCGCGTCTGCGGACGGCGTTTCCCCAGCCCGTGGACAGGGCCGAAGTCATCTTTGGTCCACGTCGCATATCGGACAAGTTGGGCCAGTCCGCGAGGACATATCCCTTGCCTTTTTTGAGCCCAAGATTGATTTAGACCTGTGGCAGATGGTCCATTGGCCTGTTTGGGGTGTTCCGATCGTTTCCTGTCCAGTCATCTGATAAATATAGGGAAATTATGTTTGATTGCGGCGCAAATTTGCCCCTGTCCCGCTTGGTGCACAACTGTTTTCCACCCCACTTGTTGTGTGACGACCGCTGAGAGTGTGCCATGGGTGCTTGACCCGCTGTGAAAAGCTGGCCACGACTGTGACAGGACCAGTTGTCTGTGCAGATCCCCATAGGGCTGCAAACCGACTAACACCGAAACAATAAGGGAGGACACCATGACACTCATGACTTCAGCAAAGACGCTGCTTGCCTCAGCCACGCTGCTGACCGCCAGCTCGGTGGCCAGTTTCGCAGCCGAATTCGACTTCAAGCTGCACCACTTTCTTAGTCCAAAGGCCATGGCGCATGCGGTTATGCTGACCGAATGGGCGGACAATATCATGGCGGACTCTGGCGGGCGCGTGAAAATCGAGATCTTTCCCGCGATGACATTGGGTGGCAAGCCGCCGCAACTGCCGCGCCAGGTGCGCGACGGGGTGGTAGACATGGCCTGGATTGTCAACGCGTATGCAGGCGGCTCGTTTCCCCGGACCGAGGTCTTTGAACTGCCCGGGGTGCACCAGGGCAGCAGTGCGGCCGTGAACGTTGCAATGTATGACATGTACGATGAGTACCTGTCGGCCGACTTCAAGGGGCTGGTGCCGATGTTCATGCATGTGCACGGTGGCCAGGCCTTGCACATGGCCGACACCGAAGTGCGGAAACCGTCGGATCTGGCCGGGCTGAAGCTGCGCACCCCCTCGCGCACTGGGGCCTGGATCATCGAGGCGCTGGGCGCAAACCCGGTGCAGACCTCGGTCGGAGAGATCCCGGTCGCCCTGTCGAAAAAGGCCATCGATGGAGCATTGATCCCGTTCGAAATCATTCCGCCCCTGAAAATTCAGGAGCAGACGCAATATCAGATCGAGGGTGAAGGCGGAAAACGGCTGGGCACAGCGTCGTTTTCGGTGATCATGAACGCTGATCGGTGGAACGGCCTGCCGGCAGACATCCAAAAGATCTTTGACGACAATTCAGATGCCGCCTGGCATGCGCGCGTTGGTGAGATGTGGGACGGCAACGAAGCCAACGGCATTGCAGTGGCGGTAAAGTCCGGTAACACGCATGTGCAGCTTGGCGCGGATGAGTGGTCCGCCTTTGAAGAGGTCACAGCGCCGGTCGTCGACCGCTGGATTACAGAGATGTCAGACAGGGGCATCGATGGTCAGGCGATTTATGACCAGGCCGTCAAACTGATTGGCGAAAACGCAGCGACCCAGTAATGGCCGGTGTCGAAAAAACTATGGCGGGGCCTTCTGGCCTCGCCCATCGGATCATTGTTGGCTGGGCCCTCGTTGGGGGTGCGGTTCTTACGGCTGTCGTGCTGGTCAATGCCTGGTCGATCCTGGCGGGGGCTTTGATCAACCAGCCTTTGCCTGGTGATTTTGAGCTTACGGAAATGGGTACGGCAATCGCCGTTTTCTGTTTTCTTCCGTATTGTCAGCTTGTTGGGGCCAATGTTTCGGCCGACATTTTCACAATGCGCGCCGGTCCGGTGTCGGTTGCGCTGATGTCGATGGTTTCGGGCGTGCTTGCCGTTCTGATTGCCGGTATTCTTTTCTGGCGCATGAGCGCCGGGCTACAGGATTATCGAGAGTATGAGGAATATACCCTCATTTTGCGTGTGCCGCTATGGTGGGCTTTCGTGCCGGCGTTGATCTCGTTGGCCTTGCTTTTGGTGGCGTCCCTGATGACATTGCGCGATGCCGTGGCAACCTTGACGAGGCCCTCCCGTGGATAGTTTGACGATTGGCCTGCTGGGCCTCTTTGCCTTGGTGGTTCTGATCGGGATCCGGGTGCCCATTGCCTTTGCGATGATCGCTGTCGGGGGAGGCGGAATCGCGCTGTTGAACGGGCCAGCCATTGTCCTGTCACAGCTCAAGGATTTGGCCTACGGGCAGTTTTCGATCTATGATTTGTCGGTAGTGCCGCTGTTCATTCTGATGGGAGCGATTTCTGCCCGAACCGGGCTGAGCGCGGATTTGTTCCGTGCGGCCAATGCCTGGCTGGGTTGGATGCGCGGCGGAGTGGCCATGTCCGCAATCGCAGCCTGTGCTGGCTTTGGGGCGGTCTGTGGATCATCCCTGGCAACGGCATCAACCATGGCCCGAGTGGCGCTGCCTGAACTCAAGAAATACAATTACTCAAATCGTTTGGGAACTGGAACCATTGCAGCGGGAGGAGTGTTGGGCATCCTTATCCCACCTTCGGTGGTCCTGATTATTTACTCCATCATCGTCGAGGCCAATGTCGTCACGATGTTCATGGCAGCGCTGATCCCGGGGCTGATTGCCGTGGTCTTTTTCATTCTGACGGTGCTGATCTATGTCTTGATCGTGCCCGAGGCGGGACCAAAGGGCGAGGCGGTCTCGCGTTCTGAACTGATTGGGGCGACTCTCAATGTCGCTCCGGTTGGGGTTGTTTTTTTCGTGGTGATCGGTGGTCTGTATTTTGGGTTTTTCAATCCGACCCCGGCGGCCTCTGTCGGGGTGGTTATGGTCACTCTGATCGCGGCTCTGCGGCGCCGTTTGTCATGGGTGCAGGTACAAGAGTCCCTGTTGGAAACGGCGCGCACGGCCGGCATGATTTTCCTGATTCTGCTGGGCGCGGAATTGCTAAAGATCTTCATGTCCCGGGGCGGTGTGCCGCAGGCTATGGCCGAGATGATGGCAACCTCTGGCCTGGCGCCCATGACCACCTTGATGATCCTGTTGCTGGCGCTGATCTTGCTGGGGTGTTTGATGGACAGCCTGTCGATGATCCTGTTGGCGATACCGTTTTTCTGGCCGGTGCTTGTTGAACTCAACGGAGGTGATTGGGCGACGGCAGCGGACAGTCCCTTTGGGCTTGGAACCGAAGAGCTTAAGATCTGGTTCGGGATCTTGGCGTTGATTGTTGTAGAGCTTGGGCTGATCACGCCGCCGGTTGGCATGAATGTCTTCATCATTTCGGCTCAGGCCAAGGATGTGCCAATGTCGGATACTTTTCTTGGGGTCATGCCGTTTTTTGGTGCGGAACTGCTGCGCGTGGCGGTCCTGATTGCCTTTCCGGCGCTGACCCTTTGGTTGCCGGGGGTCTTGTCGGGCTAGGTCAGGGTGGGCCTGTTTCCAGCAGTGGCCAGAGACCACCAGGGACGTGACTGCAAAACGGGGGAAGAACATGACCCAACCATGCCTGCGAACCCAAGTTGCCATTATCGGCGGTGGGCCTTCTGGCCTTTTGCTGGCGCGTCTGCTGCATTTTGATGGCATCGACAGCGTCATAATCGAACGTCAAAGCGCAGCCCATGTCGAAGGCCGCATTCGCGCCGGTGTTCTAGAGCAAGGCTCTGTCGAGGTTCTGACCCGCGCCGGTGTGGGCAAGGGGTTGGCGCAGCATGGACTGACTCATGGCGGTTTCGAACTGGCCAGTGACGGGTGCTTACTTCGCATTGACCTAGAAAGGCTGACTGGAAAGACCGTGACCGTTTACGGCCAAACAGAGGTCACCAAGGATCTTATGGCCGCTCACCGGGCCAGTGGAACACAGATGTTTCACGAAGCCTCTGGCGTTGCATTGCACGCGTTGGGCGCGGACAGACCGTCGGTCAGCTTTGATCACGGCGGTCAGGCCTGGCGGATAGAGGCTGACTTTATCGCAGGCTGCGACGGTTTTCATGGAGCTTCCCGACAGGCGATTCCCGCCAATTGCCGCTCTGAGTTCGAAAAGGTATATCCTTTCGGTTGGCTGGGCATCCTTGCCGATGTGCCGCCCTGCCACGATGAGTTGATCTATGCCACATCACAGCGCGGTTTTGCCTTGGCCAGCATGCGGTCTGAGACGCGCTCTCGATATTATATCCAATGCCGGGTCGATGAGGATCTCGACGCGTGGCCAGACGACCGGCTGTGGGAGGAACTTGGCCGGCGGCTTGGACCTCAGGTTGCCTCTGGGATCACAACTGGCCCCGCACTTGAAAAAAGCATCGCGCCACTTCGCAGCTATGTCTGCGAGACGATGCGCTATGGGCGGCTGTTTCTGGTGGGGGATGCGGCGCATATTGTGCCGCCAACTGGCGCCAAGGGTCTGAATCTGGCAATCGGAGACGCGCATTACCTGAGCACGGCGCTGGGGGCGTTCTATGCCCGAGATGAAACGCGCGGTCTTGAGGCCTATGCAGACGTCGCCCTGCGCAGGGTCTGGAAGGCTGAGCGTTTTTCCTGGATGCTGACCGGGCTTTTGCACGATTTTGACGACGCAACAGATTTTGACCAACGCATTCGCGCTGCGGAGTTGGACTACATTTTCACCTCGGAGGCGGCGCAACGGTCGATCGCCGAAAACTATATCGGTCTGCCGTTCGAGGATGTCCTGGCGGGTGGCTAACGCCCGGTTTCGCGGGCGCAGGCCAGCGCCTCGTCCAGCACCTCGGGATCACCAATGTGGTTGCACAGAATAAGGATCAGGCGCGCATTCATGGCCTGGCTGTCTTGGTCGCTCAGTTCGGCATGGGCGGCAATCAGCTTTTCGTAGAACTGATCGGCATCCGGCAGATTTGGGGCGGTGTTCAGCTGGGGCATTCCAAATCCTTTCCGGTGGCGATCTTCAGCGCATTTTCAATCTGAGCGCTGTTGAACGCGGCCCATCGGGCTGTGACATGTTGGTCGGGGCGTATCAGGTAGACTGCTTGCGGCGCATCGCCCAGATAACGGGCACGCAAAAGCGGTGTCAGAGCATCATCGGGCACCGACACAAGCCTGAGTTCGGCCGGAACAGACCGCGCTGGCCCAGACCACGCAGGCTCAGACAGCGCTGGGGCAGATCCACCAAGAACGAGAAGGACAAAACAAGCGCCCAGATGGTCCAGCACATAGCCCGCAGAAAGCGGCGCGTCGGGGCAGGGGGATCCGGGGGCGCTGGCCTTGGGGCCATGTGGCAGCGCATCAACCCCGTTGAGCGCACTTTTGTAGTGGCAGGGCAGGCTTAACCTGCCTGAATTGACCATTGGGCGCGCAAATTCGCAGCTCTGTGCAAGGTCTAGGACGGCGTTGCGGAACAGATGACTTGTCGGGGATTTGGGCGTGATGAAATCCGTCGACCGCGTAGAGTTAAGAATGTTCTCATCTGCGGCAAGGCTGCGTTCATCATGATAGCTGTCCAGAAATTGTTCTGGCGATTCGGATCTGATGACGCGCCCCAGCTTCCATCCCAGGTTATCTGCGTCCTGAATGCCAGAGTTTGCGCCGCGCGCACCAAATGGGGACACCTGATGCGCGCTGTCACCAGCAAAGATCACGCGGTTATGGCGAAATTTCTGAATGCGGCGGCATTGGAACGTGTAGATCGAGCTCCAGACCAGCTCATAGTCGACTTTTGGGCCCAACATCGCGTCCAGCCTTTTGCGGATCTTGCTGTCTTTGAGTTCTTCCTTGCGGTCCACATCCCAACCGATTTGAAAATCGACCCGCCACACGTCATCGGGTTGTTTGTGCAACAGGGCCGAGGCGCCGGATTTGAAGTGTGGCTCGAACCAGAACCAGCGCTCTGTGGGGAAGTCGGCAGACATGCGGATGTCGGCGATCAGAAAGCTGTCTTCGAAAACACGTCCGGTGAAATCGGCGCCAACCATCTTGCGCAGCGGAGACGCGGCCCCATCGCAGGCCAGAAGCCAGTCGGCCTCAAGGCGGTAGGGGCCGTCGGGCGTGCTGATCTGCATGACGACGTGATCATCACGCTGCTCTATCCCATCAACCCGGTTCCTTCCACGCAACTGAATAGGCGCGCCCTCAGCGCGTGCCTGCGCAATGCGATCGACGACAGTTTTTTCAAAATAGGGCTGTTGCAGATTGATAAATGCCGGACAGCGGTGGCCGTCTTCGGGTTGAAGATCAAACTCAAAAACCTGATGGTCATCGTGAAACACCTTGCCCAGGTTCCATGTCACACCCGTGTTGACCAACGCTTGGCCAAAGCCATGGCGTTGAGCGATTTCAAGTGTGCGTTTGGCAAAACATATCGCCTTAGAGCCCTGTCCAACGCCTTCATGGTCATCCAGCAAAACCACGGGGATTCCCTGCAGTCCAAGATCCAGTGCCATGGTCAGCCCGACCGGCCCGGCCCCGACAATCACCGCGGGGTGACGCACCGGGTCCTGTGCGTCCTGATCGGCAGCCCGTTCATAGGGATAAAGTCGAAACGCCAGATCGTAACGGTCTTGCAACATCAGCTCGTCGTTTCTTGTGAGGCTTGCAAGGCGGCCCACATCTCCTTGTCGCGCTGGGCCGTCCAGACGCGCGGCGTGTCTATACCGCGTGCTTCGTCAAAGGCTCGGGCGACGTTGAAGGGCAGGCAGTGTTCATAAATCGCATAGTCGCTGAATTTCGGGTCACAGGCAGCGCGCACTGCCTGCCAAGCCTCTTTCAACCCGCCGCCACGGGCCGCGACGCGGGCTGCAGGCTGGTAGGTCGAGGCGACGAAATCTGCGGTCGATGAAAGCGCCTTGCTGACCATTTCCGGCCCAATCAGCGCGTCGCCCCGACCCGGCGCTACAGATTGAGGCTGGAATGCTGCGATGGCCGCCAGCGTGTCAGGCCAGTCGCCAAAATGACCATCGCCGCAATAACAGGCAGAGCGATATTCAACGATATCGCCTGTAAACATCACCTCTTGGTCGGGAACCCAGATGACGGCGTCTCCGGCAGTGTGGGCGCGCCCCAAATGCATGATGTCGACACGACGTTTGCCCAGGTAGACTGTCATCCGGTCTGAAAACGTCAAGGTGGGTCGCGTCAGGCCGGGGATCTCTTCATGGCCTTGGAACAAACGAGGAAAGCGGTCAAATTCACTGTTCCAATCTTCTTGTCCGCGCTCTTCGACCATTGCGGCGGCCACGTCGGACATGATGATTTCGCGCGCGTCATACGCACTGGCCCCCAAGACGCGCACCGCATGGTAGTGCGTCAGCACAAGGTGCGAAATCGGCTTGTCGGTCACGGACCTGACGCAATCGATGACTTTGCGTGCCAGACGCGGCGTGGCCTGTGCCTCGACGATCATGACGCTTTCATCGCCAATGATCACGCCCGTGTTCGGATCGCCTTGGGCGGTAAAGGCATAGAGGTCTTCGCCAATTGGCGTAAAGCTGATGGTCTTGTCATCCATGTCAGCGGCAGAGGCAAAGGCTTTGGCCATATCTCAGTCTTCCAGAAAAACGTTGCGAGTGGATTGCCTTGTTGTCGGTAGCTTCGTTGCTCAAGTCAACGATTTCGTCTGTCGAGGTTCGCCACATGGGTGGTTTCGGCGCGCCATTGGGGGCGGGCGATCAAGGCCGTGTTCGGCGATGTCACCGCGTTGACGCGCATCGCCCTATCCTGGCTTCGGTACGGCAAAGTCGCGACGATGGGATCTTGGAGCGGGCGACGGGAATCGAACCCGTATCTCTTGCTTGGAAGGCAAGGGTCTTACCATTACACAACGCCCGCTCTGCAGGAAGAGTGGGTAATTCACACTCCCGAAAGGGTCAAGCCGATTATTAGCGAAATAGTCTCTTCGTTGCGATCGGATACAGAAATATCTGATGGAACAATGTTGCTTCTGGCGAATGGAGCAGGCTGTGCCTGTCGTGTAGCTTGTCTGCATTGCTGCCACGTCTGGTCATGTCCCTGGAACTTGGTGCCATGTCGGGTGACCCTTGTCATTGGATCCGCGGTGCGGTGGCTGCGGCAGTTTTCCGGCAGAAAAGTGAGGTGGTGCAAGTGGCGGCGGATGCGCTGTCCGGGGTCCGTTGCGGACGCCAAGATGGCGCACTGTGCGCGGCAGGTCTGACCGGATTTCCATGGTCTGAGACGGTCGAAAGCCGATCTCTTCCAGTCGGATACCGAAAGTGTTTTTGATGTAGATACCTGGCTCAATTGAAAAGACGTTTCCTTGTTTCAGCGGGGCGTTGATGTTTGCGGCGATGTAGGGTGGTTCGTGGACATCGATGCCCAGCCCGTGGCCGGTGCGGTGGGTAAAGGCCGGGCCGAACCCGGCATCTGTGATCACCTGTCTGGCGGCGGCGTCGACCTTGCTGCACAATGTGCCGGGCCGGGCTGCGGCCTGCGCCGCCTGCACGGCTTGTTCGACAATC
>JAKVCP010000083.1 GCA_022448925.1 Paracoccaceae bacterium | reverse complement strand
GCTGGCAGGTCGGCCGTGATAAGCACGCAGGCCGCGGGAACTAACCTCCAGGACGTCGCGCATGCGCTTCGCGCAAAAGGCATCGCGATGTTCTTCGATGAATCGGAACTTCATGGTTTTTGACCCGCGAAGAACTGCGTTGCCATATTTAGGATTTCCCTCTCCTCCTTGAGAATGCGGTTCTCGCGTCGAAGCCGCTCATTCTCACGGGCAAGGTCCAAGTCTTTGTCGGATACCACCTCGGTGTCGCGATGCGCCGTGACCCATTTGTTCAACGTCGATAGGCCAACACCCAAATCCGAAGCCACTTGCTTGCCTGTCAGACCGCTGTTTAGCGCGTTCCGCACCGCATCAGCCCGGAATTCGTCCATTTCAGTCCCATAGTTCGTCTCCTTTGGTGGCAATAAATGCCACCAAAGGAGCGAAACAATTCCGCGACACATCCACGACGGACATTACCGCTGCCAGACACGCACCTGCGAGAACAAATGCAAGTCAGTGCCCGTCGCCAAGATGGATGAAGGCTTTGCGAATATCCTGAAAGGTATGCAGCCAGCCAAAGAATTGTTCGAACTCGCAAAGGCCATGCTGCGCGATGCATGGAACATGCGGTTGGCCTTGGCGCTTGGTGAAAAGGAAGCGCTTCACAAACAGCTTGCCGATATCGATGGCCAGCGTGAAGGCATGCTGGATCGGATCGTCGAGGCGAACAGTGCCTCGGTGGTGCGGGCCCATGAGTCGCGTATTGAGAAGTTGGAACGCGATAAAATGGTCTTGCAGGAGAAGATCAACAAAACCGTGCCGCCAAAGGGACGGCTGGAGGATTGTATTGAACTCTCCCTTAAACTCCTATCAAGCCCTTGGAATATATGAAAGAATAGTGATTTCGCCCTGCGCCAAACCGCGCTCAGATTGGCATTTTCGGAGCCGCTGCGATATGGCCTAAATGGGATGTATGGAGCTCCCGAATTATTCTTTTTTTAGATACTTAGGGGGATTCTCGGGCTCAAAAAGCGAGATGGTGCTGCTGGAGAGAATTGAACTCTCGACCTCTCCCTTACCAAGGGAGTGCTCTACCTCTGAGCTACAGCAGCGTCTAACACCATTGGGCGTGGGCGGCTGATTAGACCCAAATTGCCAGCCTTGCAAGGGCAATCTGGACCCTTTTTTTGTGCTGAGGTAGAGAAGGGCATGGAGCAGAAACCGAAACCCCCAAAAACGGGCGCTGATGCGCGTGCGGACCGGCTAAAAGCGGCGCTGAAAGCAAACTTGAGCCGACGGAAAGCGCAGGCCAAGGCCCGTACCGCTGTCGGGGATGCGGATAAAGCGCCCAAAGAGGCGGACAAAGGATAAGACGATGGATTCGATATTAGTGACGGGCAATGGGCCCTTGAAGGGGCAAATCCCGATTGCCGGTGCCAAAAACGCCTGTCTGACATTGATGCCGGCCACGCTTTTGAGCGAAGAACCGCTGACACTGACCAATGCTCCGCGTCTGTCGGACATCAAGACCATGTCGCAACTCTTGCAGTCGCTGGGAGCAGAGGTGACGGCGCTTAACGACGGCAAGGTCCTGGCGATGTCGGGCCATGGTGTCGACAACCCGCTGGCGCATTACGACATCGTGCGAAAGATGCGTGCCTCAAACCTTGTGCTTGGCCCCTTGCTGGCAAGGCTTGGACAGGCGCAGGTCTCTTTGCCGGGGGGATGTGCGATCGGTGCGCGACCGATGGACATTCATGTGACCGCGCTGGAACAGCTTGGCGCCGAAATCGAATTGAAAGACGGGTATCTTCATGCGGCCGCGCCGCGTGGACTGAAAGGGGCAGAAATCACACTTCGGTTTGCCTCTGTGGGTGCGACTGAAAATACGCTGATGGCGGCGACCCTGGCCAAGGGGACGACCGTTCTGAAAAATGCAGCGCGCGAGCCTGAAATCGTTGACCTGGCACGGTGTCTGCGCGCGATGGGAGCGCTGATTGATGGGGAAGGCACGGATACCATCGTGATCGATGGCGTTGATCGGTTGCACGGCGCGACCCATCAGGTTGTGACTGACCGGATCGAGCTGGGCACCTACATGATTGCCCCGGCTATTGCAGGTGGCGAGGTTGAACTTCTGGGGGGCGATATCGCTCTGGTCGAAACACTGACCCAGAAATTGCAGGCCGCTGGAGTTGAGGTGTCTCAGACCAATGCGGGCGTTTTGGTTTCACGCCCTAATGGACGTATCCGCGCGGTCGATGTGAAGACCGAGATTTACCCCGGCTTCCCTACGGATCTGCAAGCACAGATGATGGCTTTGATGTGTACCGCCGAAGGCAATTCGGTCCTGGAAGAAACGATTTTTGAGAACCGATTCATGCATGCGCCAGAACTGATGCGCATGGGGGCCCAGATCGAAGTGCAGGGCGGAATTGCGAAAGTTGCGGGCGTGGCGCAGTTGAAGGGTGCGCCTGTCATGGCGACGGACCTGCGGGCAAGTGTATCGTTGATCCTTGCGGGGCTTGCCGCAGAGGGCGAGACACGTGTGAACCGCGTCTACCATTTGGATCGAGGGTACGAAAATGTCGAAGAAAAGCTGTCCGGGGTTGGTGCAATCATTCAAAGGGTGCCGGGGGAATGACTGAGGATGCACGATTCGAAGACGCCGGTGACCGGCCGCTGAACCTTGGCGCCCTGGATGGGGATGACCTTCAGGTGATCTCGGCATTGGTTCAGGATGCGGTTTTTCCCGTCACAGAGGTGGCCTGGCAGCCCAAGGCCCGTCGGCTTGGGCTTTTGATCAACCGCTTTCGGCACGAAGACAAAGATGCGGCTGACAGGCTGGGCCGTCGTGTCGAACGCGTGCAATCGCTGTTGGTGATTGATCATGTGTTGCGCATGGCGAGTCAGGGGGTGGACCGAACGGATAGCGATCTTGTGCTGTCGGTCCTATCGGTGACCTTCACTCCGACTGAGGACGGGGCTGGTTTCGTTGAGCTCACGCTCGCAGGTAACGGTGAATTCCGGGCCGAGGTTGAGGCGCTTGAGGTGTCCTTGCGCGATGTGACGCGGCCCTATGTGGCGCCCTCACGCAAATCACCGGTACATCCTGATTGAGCCTTGGGCCTTGCGCCGTTAAGAGGCGCAAGAGACGAAAGGAACGCCCATGCCTGTTTTCCTCGACACCGCCGCGCCGCAGTTCGAGCAAGAGTTCAACGCGCTTTTGACTGCCAAGCGCGAAGACAGTCCCGATGTGGACGCCGTTGTGGCCGAGATCATCGCCGACGTTCAGGCGCGCGGTGATGCAGCGGTCCTTGAACTGACGGCCAAATTCGACCGGCTTGAGATGACGGCAACGGAAATGGCCTTTGGTCCTGATGAGCTTGATGCGGCGGTCGCACGTGTGTCCGACGAAGAGCGCAGGGCGCTCGAGCTGGCGGCGGACAGGATACGGGCGTATCACGAAAAGCAATTGCCAGAAGACGCGCTTTGGTCCGATGACACCGGCGCAGAGCTTGGGTGGCGCTGGACCCCTGTCGTGGCGGCAGGTCTGTATGTCCCGGGCGGGTTGGCCAGCTACCCGTCATCGGTGCTTATGAACGCCATCCCGGCCAAGGTCGCAGGTGTATCGCGTTTGGCGATCACGGTCCCGACCCCGGATGGTGTTGTAAATCCTTTGGTTCTGTTGGCGGCGAAACTTGCCGGCGTGGATGAGGTCTATCGGATCGGCGGCGCGCAGGCGATTGCTGCGCTGGCTTACGGGACACAGACGATTGCGCCTGTTGACAAGATCACTGGCCCGGGGAATGCCTTTGTCGCGGCCGCCAAACGCCGTGTCTTTGGCAAGGTTGGTATCGATATGATCGCGGGCCCCTCAGAGGTGCTGGTGATTGCAGATCGTGACAACGATCCTGATTGGGTGGCCTTGGATTTGCTCAGCCAGGCGGAACACGACGAGAGCGCACAGTCGCTTTTGATCACGGATGACGCGGAATTCGGACGGGCCGTGGCGCAGGCGGTTGAAACCCGTCTGAGCACGCTCGAACGCCGCGCCATCGCCGGTGCCAGCTGGCGTGACTTTGGTGCGGTGATCACCGTACGTGACATGGACGAAGCTGCGCGGATATCTGATCGGATTGCGCCGGAACACCTGGAACTTTGCGTCACCGACACCGAGTCACTGCTGGGCAAGATCACCCACGCCGGAGCGATATTCATCGGTCAGTGGACGCCCGAGGCGATCGGCGACTACGCCGGTGGTCCAAATCACGTTCTGCCGACGGCACGATCAGCCCGGTTCAGTTCGGGTCTTTCCGTCCTTGATTTCATGAAGCGCACGACGCTGTCTCGCATGACACCCGAGGCCCTGCGCGCCATCGGTCCAGCGACAGAGGTTCTGGCCAGATCGGAAAGCCTAGAGGCGCATGGGCTCAGCGTGACAGCACGATTAAAGCGCCTGAATGACTGACACCTTGCGTTCGCCCGCACATATCTGCTTGAGTGCGCAGCGTCGGCCCGCATTCTGATCAGCGGATGCGACACAATGAACAGAGGGGAGACCGATGAGCCATATCGCTCAGATTGAGCTGGATGACGCCAATCTTCCGACCCCAACACCAGAGATCCAACAGGAGCGGCGTGTGGCGTTGTTCGATCTGATGGAGCAAAATACGTTCAGTCTGCCCAAACGCGACGACCGCGAGGTGCCGGAAGGCCCCTATAACGTGGGACTTTCGATCCGAGAAAAGCGTCTCGTGTTTCATGTCAAGACAATCACAGACCGCACAGCAGCTGAATTTCATCTTTCGCTCAGTCCATTTCGGCAAGTGGTCAAGGACTATTTTCAGATTTGCGAAAGCTACTTTGATGCGGTCAAGACCTTGCCGCCAAGTCAAATTGAAACCATCGACATGGCCCGGCGCGGGATTCACAATGAAGGGGCACGCATTCTTCAGGAACGTCTCGACGGCAAAGCCGATCTGGACAGCGACACGGCACGCAGGCTGTTTACCCTGATCTGCGTTTTGCATTTCGGAGGCTGACCGGTGTCGGCTGGCCTTCCTCAGTCGATATTGTTCTGCTGCGATCACAACGCGGTGCGCTCGCCCATGGCTGAGGGCATCATGAAAAAGTTGTTTGGATTTGATGTCTACGTGCAATCGGTTGGCGTGATCAATGACCTCGAGATCGACGGCTTTGCCATTGCCGCCTGCAAGGAAATCGACGTTGAACTGGCGCGCCACCGGTCACGCAGTTTCGATGAACTTGAACAATCTGGTGAGGCGCTTGCTGGGTTTGACGTGATTGTCGCATTGTCTCCGGCCTCGCAACGGCGGGCGCTTGAGCTGACGCGTTATTTTCACTTGACAGTCGAGTATTGGCAGATCATGGATCCGACCGGTCTTGGCGAAACACGCGATCAGAAACTGAACGTGTATCGCCAGACGCGCGACCAGATCCTCGCTCAGATTGAACGAAATTGGAGCCAGAAATGACCACCAGCGCGATTGTCCGCCGTTACTTCGAGGCCTTCAACGCAAAGGATATCGGCGCGATGCTGGACTGCCTCGCGGATGACCTCGCGCATCATGTGAATGAAGGGCAGGTGCGCATTGGAAAGCAGGCATTTGCGGATTTTTGTGCGCATATGAGCCACTGTTACGACGAGATGCTGACCGATCTTGTGATTTTTGAAGCTGAGAACGGAACCCGCGCTGCGGCAGAGTTCATAGTAAACGGATCCTATCTGGCGACAGACAGCGGCCTGCCTGAGGCCGCTGGACAGACATATCGTCTGCCTGCCGGGTCTTTCTTCAGCATTGCGGATGGCAAGATCACGCGGGTTGTCACCTATTACAACCTGGCTGACTGGGTTCGGCAGGTTTCATGATTGTTGAGCGTCTTGCAGGCGCCGCGGTCGAGGCGGCGCTGGACGATCTGGCGCGTTTACGGGTCGAGGTTTTCCGCGCCTTTCCGTATCTGTACGATGGTGACCCCGAGAACGAGGCAGATTATTTGCGCTCTTACCGGCACAATCCGCGTGCTGTGCTGGTGGTGGCGCGCGACGGTGCAGATGTGGTCGGGGCGGCGACCGCCATGCCACTGGTCGATCACGAAGACGCCGCGCAGCTGACCGGGCCTTTGCCTGAGGCTGACCAGATTTTGTACTGCGCCGAATCTGTATTGCTGCCTGCGTACCGGGGACGCGGGCTTGGGCATGCCTTTTTTGATCACCGCGAGGCCGCTGGGCGGGATCTTGGTTTGCGCTATGCTGTGTTTTGCGCGGTCGTCCGGCCAACAGCGCATCCTCTGCGTCCGCCAGAGTACCGTCCATTGGAGGGGTTCTGGCGCAAGCGTGGCTATGCGCCCATTCCGGGAGCCTGTGCCACCTTTCATTGGACGGATGTCGGTGACACCCGCAAATCTGCTCATACCCTTCAGGCCTGGATGCGCGACCTATGAAGATTGCAGCAGTTGCCTATCACATTCAACGCGTGTCGGGCTGGGTTGCGCATGAAGCAAAGTTGGCGCGTCTTTTCGAACAGGCCGATGCGGATCTGGTGGTTTTGCCGGAATATGCCGCGATTGAAGCCGGTATTATGGCCGGTCCGCCCGAGGGATCGGTCCAGGATTGGGTCACGGCTGCTGCCGATCGCGCAGGCGACTGGGTAGATCAGTTCCGCCAAATGGCGATGCGCTACAACTGTCATGTGCTTGCAGGATCGGGGCCATGCCGGGACACCACAGGCATTGTGAACCGCAGTTGGCTGATTTCACCCTCGGGGCACGTTCAGCATCAAGACAAACTGATCCTGACCCCCTACGAACGCCAGCACATGGCGCTGACCCCGGGAAGAGATTTGCGCATCTTTGATACAACGCTTGGAAAGATCGGCGTAAACATCTGCTATGACAGCGAATTTCCTTTGCTTGCAAGGGCTCAGACGGAAGCTGGCGCGCAGATGATCCTCGTGCCTGCTGCAACGGATTTCCCGGCAGGACAAACCCGTGTGCGCCAATCATGCCGTGCGCGAGCGATCGAAAACCAATGCCTTGTGGTGCATGCGCCCTTGGTCGGATCGGTTGAAGGGTGTGACATCGTTGACCAATCAACCGGGCGAGCGGCGATCTTTGGGCCGCCGGATCATGGCTTGCCCTCAGATGGCATTTTAGCCGAGGGCAAGATGGATCTGGCCGGCCCTGTCAGTGCAAATTTGGATCTCAGTGTGATCTCTGCGTCACGCGACTTGGGCCAGGTTGGCAATTTTGCCCACTGGATTGAACAGGACGAACGGGTAAAAACCGTCACAACTGCTCGATTGGACCCATTTGACCCTTGAAATATTGAGCCCAGGGGGCCATTTAAGGGCGCGTCTGCCAGTTCGGGCAGATTCAGGTATTCAGGAGACCCCATGGCCAAGGAAGATACGCTCGAATTTCCCGGTGTCGTTAAGGAACTTCTGCCAAATGCGACGTTCCGGGTCGAGCTTGAAAACGGCCATGAGATCATCGCACATACGGCAGGCAAAATGCGCAAGAACCGCATTCGTGTTCTGGCAGGTGACAAGGTTCAGGTCGAGATGACCCCCTACGATCTGACCAAAGGCCGGATCAACTACCGCTTCAAGTAAGCCTGGACCCGGGCGCCACTGTCCCGGGTCTCAACCACTCAGCGGTTATCGCATTGAGGTGCTACACCTCACTTCGACATCAGCGTAGGCAAATGACCCTTCCAGCTCTGTCGCGACTTGAGGTGTCAAGACATTGGCGGTCGCCTGTTCCAAGGGCGGGCGCAATGCGCTGATGGACAAGCTGAACATCAAGGGTTCGTGCAGCTGTGCGGGAAACTTTGCGCTTTGGGCATGCTGTCCAGTCTGTCAGACGTTGCTCAAAGAGTGTTCTGTAAAAAGAGGGTAAACACTTCTATTCATTTTGAATATGGCGATCCGATGTTCTGAACGGCAGTGACAGACCCGCCATTGGATCCAAACAGCGCGTTGGCCTGTGGAGATTGGGCATATGGGCCCGCTTGATACTGCGAATTGAACAGGTGCACTGTCTTTTGGTTTCATGGATCGCAAAGAACTGTGACCTTGGCGCACACTGCAATCCGCCGCTGGACAGCAAACATTGCAAGTTTGGCATTGTGAAGATGGAGAGGCGTGCCGCTTTGCATTTTTGGAGAGGCGCCCTCGAACTCAGTCATTGCACCTGCAGGCCGCCCGAATCCAAAGGGTGAGGACAGAAGGGCGACAAATACGCCAGGAACGATATGCAGCAGAGGCCTATGCACAAATGCGCGTCCTAAAATGGTGTCCAATCCAACACATTGTCCATCGTGGTACGCAAAGAGATAACCCGGGCCTTGCGCATTTTCTTGCGACACAGGCTTGCCAAAGCGCATCGATCGCGCGCAGAAGGTCCCAAGTACAGAAGGTAAGCGTTTGCTGATGACACGGCCTCGATTGATCTTGGGCTCTGGCAGCCCGCGCCGGCGAGAATTGCTTGGCCAACTGGGGGTGGTTGCTGATGATATCCGTCCACCGGATATTGACGAAACGCCAGCAAAGTCAGAATTGCCGCGGCCGTATTGCGTGCGGATGGCACTTGAAAAAGCCCAAGCTGTGCAGGCCGACGACAGTGACATTGTGCTGAGTGCTGACACGACCGTCGCCTTGGGGCGCCGGATTCTGGGCAAACCTGCCGATGCCGCAGAGGCAGCCAAGTTCCTTTTGGCCATGTCCGGTCGGCGCCATCGTGTCATCACTGCACTTGCTGTGCGTCGTGGCACCAGGATCTGGCAGCGGGACGTCGTGACCCAGGTCAAGATGAAAGTGCTGTCAGACGCAGAATTGAGTGCCTATCTTGACACTGAGGACTGGCAGGGCAAAGCGGGGGGATATGGCATTCAAGGGCCAGCCGGCGCTTTCATTCCGTGGATCAGCGGCAGTTTCACAGCTGTCGTCGGTTTGCCTCTGACTGAAACGGCGACGCTGTTACAAACAGCCGGGTTTCCTGTTTGGAAAGGATCGAGATGAAAGGACGCGTGATTGCCCTTGACCACCATGACGGAGCAGAGGCTGCGGCCCTGATGGTCGACGGTCGGCTGGAAGATCTATATATCGACACCGACTTGCCGCGTCCCGGCACGATATACCGCGCCATCGCGGAACGTCCCGTCAAGGGGCAGGGTGGAATGTTTGTGCAAACCCCGGACGGAACAGCGTTTCTGCGGCAGGTCAAAGGATTGGCCCCGGGTCAGCCGATCCTGGTGCAGGTCACCGGTTATGCAGAACCTGGCAAGGCGATCCCGGTCACGGCAAAGCTGCTTTTCAAAAGCCGTTATGTCATCGTTACGCCGGGTGCTCCGGGGGTGAACGTTTCGCGCAGCATTCGCGATGAACAGGAGCGCGACCGCCTGCTTGAGCTTGCCCATGATGTGGGTGGGGCAGGGGGACATGGTGTGATCTTGCGCTCGTCCTGCGAGGGGGCTGTCGACGAAGAGCTGGTCGATGACCTGCACCAGACCGCGCTGTTGGCACAGCAGGTGCTGGCGGACGCTGAAGCCCGCCACCCCGATGTCCTGAGCGAAGGCGACGGTCCGCATCTTCTGGCCTGGCGGGAGTGGACCCAACCCGCCGATGTCGATACAAGCGCGGGCTCCTTTGAGGTGTTGGGTGTACTGGATGCGCTCGATGCGCTCGCCTCACCCGAGGTGGCCCTGTCCGGCGGTGGCAGCTGCTGGATAGAGCCCACACGTGCCCTTGTGGCCGTCGATGTCAACACAGGCGGAGATACGTCGCCTGCGGCAGGGATCAAGGCGAATTTGGCGATGGCGCGGGACTTGCCTCGTCAGCTGCGCCTGCGCGGGCTGGGCGGGCAAATCGTTCTTGATCTGGCTCCGATGGCAAAAAAAGATCGGCGCCAGTTTGAAAGCGCTCTGCGCGGTGCACTCAAGACGGATGGGGTTGAAACCGCGATGGTCGGTTGGACGCCTCTTGGCCACTATGAACTGCAGCGTAAAAAGGATCGTCTGCCGCATGGGTGATGCCTCGTTCGACCGGGAAGGCATCGCACCACCTGTTCAGTCTGTCTGCTAAGCACGTTGGCGCGTGGATGTGTTCTGCCGGTGTCGGTCTTTATGAGGTGCGGTCTTCATAGCCGTTAAGGATCCGGAGGTGAGCGGCCCAGAGGTCCACAGTGGTTTGGCCCTGACGCAGATCTGTATCATTCATGCCCGTGGCGGTGTCGGTATTCCAAGATCTCATGAGCTTTTCCGGCCAAGATATGCCCTCGCATATGCAATGGCATCTATTCCGGCGCGCGCTTTGTTGCGATCAGGCTTACAAGCTCGGCGCGGGTGCGTTGGATGTGTCGGGTCAGCAAATCGGTCGCAGCCGATACCTCGCCGGCTTGGGCAAGGGTCAGAAGTTCGCGGTGCTCTTGCTTGGCAGCATCGCGCTGTTCCATGACGCTGAGATGCATCCGCACATATCGATCGCATAACAGGTTGATACGGTTCAGCAGATCATGGGTCAGCCCGCGGTCGGCCTTGGCGTAGAACGCGGCGTGATAGGCCCAGTTCAGCGCCCCCCAGGCCGCCACATCGTCAGACTCGTAAGAGTCCTCCATCTGTTCAAGCATCTGCTGGCACCGGTCGAAATCCTCGGCAGTCATCAAGGGAACGCCGCGACTCAGAAGGTCGACCTCCAGCATGAGGCGAAGATCGAAAATTTCGCCAATTTCATCCAGTGAGTGCTGTGTCACCGTTGCGCCCCTGTTGGTTGTCAACTGCACCAGCCCTTCAGCTTCAAGGCGCTTAAGCGCTTCGCGGATCGGCATCCGCGAAACAGCATAGTCCTTGGCGAGTGCCTCTTGCCGGATTGCACTGCCTTCGGCCAGCTCGTCGCTCAGAATGCGCTCGCGCAGGTCCTTGGCGATCAAGTCTGGCAGGCTTTGGGGGGCTAGGGGGCGGGTCGGAGGCACGATAGATCCTTTGATATGGGTGGCGCGCGGTGGGCAACGGAGGCCTTGATTATTTGGTCACAGAGTGAACCGCCACCCAGTTAAAATCGGCTGGGCGAAAAGGCAGCCAGTGACAGGGCCGGTGCTTCGCCTGTGACAAGCGATGCCACCAATTCAGCGGTTCCGGCAGACTGCGTCAGCCCAAGATGCCCGTGGCCAAAGGCATAGATGACCCGCTGAGCCTTGGGCGCCCGCCCAATCACTGGCAGGCTGTCGGGCAGCGAGGGGCGATGGCCCATCCACTGCGTGCCGCCCGTGGTTGGCAGGCCGGGCATGAACTTGGCGGCTTTGGCCAGCAAGGCATCGGCACGGCCGAAGCGCGGAGGCAAGGTCAGGCCACCCAGTTCCACGGCGCCACCGACGCGCAGGCCTTGGCCAAGACGGGTGACGACAAAGCCATGATCGCCAAACGTCACTTGGGTGCGCAGCTCGATTGGACAGGATGTAAAAGTGGTGTTGTAGCCGCGCTCTGTTTCCAGGGGAATGCGATCGCCCAACCCCAGCGCAAGTTGATGCGACCATGCGCCTGCAGCGACAACAACGTCAGGCGTTGTGATCGACCCATCCGCGGTCACCACTGTGACATGCGCGTCCTCGGGCTGCAGTGCCTGAACCTCGACCTGGGCGATTTGACCGCCCCCTGACAGGAAACAGTTGGCCAGGTGGCGCGTCCAAAGCTTTGGATCGACTGTGTTCATCCAGCTGGGTGTATAGACCCCATGCGTAAAGGCCGAAGAAAGACCGGGCTGAACGTCGGCCAGGGCGTCGGCAGAGGTCAGCATTTCGAAGGGCACCCCATGTTGGCGGGTGACGTTCCAAGCTGGTAGGCTTGCCTCAAACCGGCGTGCGCCCTCATAGACTTCAAGCTGTCCCTCTCGGCGCACAAGGGGTTCGGCCTGGGCTGTCTGAATTTGCCGTTCGAGTGCGGCCTGACAATGCGCCATCAGATCCGCCTGAGCCTGCACTGCCGCCGCGTAGCGGTCGGCGCGGCTGGCGCGCCAAAAGCGCAGCATCCAGGGTGCGATTTGCAGCGCATATGCGGGAGGTATCGACAAGGGCCCAAGAGGATCAATCAACCATTTCGGCGCTTTGCGCATAATGCCCGGCGTCGCAAGTGGGATGACGACGCTGAAGGCAAAGCCGCCTGCATTCCCGCCAGAGGTCTCGGCGGCGACGCCACTTCGGTCCAGCACCAGAACCTCGCGCCCCCGCCGTTGCAACTCGAGCGCAATGCTGATGCCGATCACGCCGGCGCCGATCACCACGGTGCGCGAGGTGGGGCCTGGTGCAAGATCTGTCATCATGTCGTGATTCCTGAGTTGAACGGATCGCGTGGGTCAAAGAACAGGCGGGTCTCTGCATGAACAAACGCCTGACCAACGATCGAGGCGACAACGCCTCCGCATGGGCCGGGTTGATAGCTCAAACGATACTGGCTTCCGATTACGCTGTGCTGCACGATTTCCGTATCTGGTGGCAAAAGCCCGTCGGCGGCAAGGCAGGCCAGTCTGGCCGAGCTGCCGGTCCCGCAAGGCGAACGGTCATAATCATTGTCCGGACACAGCGTGAAGTTGCGGTGCTGACCCGTGTTATCCGGGTGCGGTTCATTCAGGATAACGTGGTCAATTGGCTGCCCTGCCTCACCACCGATGCCTTGAGCATTGGCTGCCTCGCGCAGGGCAATCGACAGGTCGGTCAGCGCCGGAATATTGTCCACAGTCACCGAAAGAGGGCTAGGGTCGACGATAAAGAACCAGTTGCCGCCATAAGCAACGTCGCCTGTGACACGTCTCTGTCCCGGCAGGGTGACCGGTGCAGATTTTCTGACCCGTCGACTTTCAATATTCTGCAAAGTGACGGTGTTGGGATCATCAAGCGTGACCTCGACCATGCCGGCCGGAGTTTCAATGCGGTGAGAGCCCAAAGAGATGCGCCCCAAGTGAGCCAGGGTCACCGCCAGCCCGATCGTCGCATGTCCGCACATACCCAGAACAGCACCTGCGTCAAAATAGATGGCCCCGGTCAGACAATCGGAGCGGGTGGGCGGCACAGGAACCACTGCAACCATGGCGGGCTGTCCACGCGGTTCCCGCAGAACAGCGTTTCGGAATGCATGGTGGCTGTCGGCCAGCCGTTTTGCCCGTTCTGCCAGTGGGCCGGTGCCCAGATCCGGAGCCCCATCGAGGATGACGCGGGTCGGCTCGCCGCCTGTGTGGCTGTCAATCACATGCATTGTGCGATCACGCCTCCCTGACGGGACCAGTCGGCAAACCAGGATTGAAACAGCGCATATTGCGCCTCGCAGTAGCCTTGCTGCGATGCCGACAGGGCATCGGTATCATTCAGGTGCAGCCGGTAGTCCTCGTCGCCGTTTAGAACCAGAAGATGTTTGTAGTACAGGACCAGATCGGTGCCTTCGTCAAAGCTTGACAGTACGGTCAGCGCTTCGTCAAGTTCACGGGCACGCTGCCGGGCTTC
>JAKVCP010000082.1 GCA_022448925.1 Paracoccaceae bacterium | reverse complement strand
GCCATCTCGGCGTTGAAGTTCAACACGTTTGCGTGGTGATCACCGGGGTTCTTGGGGCGGATCAGCGGCACCAGCCATGATTTTGGCGGGGTCAGGTAGCGCAACAGATCGATCTCCAGAACTGTGTGCACATGCGGCGCATGGCGCACGGCTTCTGCCACCTTCTGGGCAACATCCGTTCGGGGAAAGGCCTTGAGCGTCACGACAACCTTGGCATCAGTTTCACGCAGGATGGCGGCAATCTGTTCGGGTTCCAGCAGCGGGTTGATCGGATTTGCGATGCCTGCGACCATGCCACCCAGCAACGTGTAGATCGTTTCGTTACAATTGGGCAGCACATAGGCGACCACATCCTTTTCGCCGATGCCGAGTTCGCGGAACAGGTTGGCCGCTTGCGCAGTTTTCTCCATCAGCTCTTTCCAGCTGACGGTTTCGGCCTTGTCCTTTGGTCCCGAGGTGATTTGGTAGCTGACCGCCGGACGCTCTGGAAATGAGGCGGCTGACCGTGCCAAAAGACCAAAAACAGTCTTTGGCAGATCGCGGTCTTCCCACGGCATTTCGTTCTCGATGGCGTCGCGGTCGGCCTTGGACGCAAAACTCATCAGCCTCTCCCCTTCCTGATGATCCCGGGCAACCCGGAGTGATAACTGGGTCCCACCTTGCAAAATCCCATGCCCCATGTGCAAGCGTTGCGACGCTAGGGCAAGGACGCTCTGACGCAGCGTCGAAGCCTGCCTGCGGTGTCATTCGCGCTATTTCCGCAGCCTTACTCGGCCGCAAGCCCACCTGTGAACTGAAGACGGGCCAGTCGAGCATAAAGCCCGTCCGCAGCCACCAGCGCATCATGCGTGCCCTGTGCCACGATCTGCCCCTGATCAAGGACAATAATCCGGTCGGCTTTTTTGACCGTGGCAAGCCGGTGGGCCACAATGACTGTGGTTCTGTTTCTCGACAGCCGATCCACGGCACTTTGAACGGCGCGTTCGCTTTCTGCATCAAGCGCCGAGGTCGCTTCGTCCAGCAACAGCACCGGGGCATCCCGCAAAATGGCACGGGCAATTGCGATGCGCTGCTTTTGACCGCCCGACAGCATCACACCGCGTTCGCCCACGTAAGTGTCATAGCCGTCAGGCAGTTTGCTGATGAACTCATGTGCCGCTGCGGCTTCGGCAGCGGCCTCGATTTCCGCATCTTTTGCGCCCGGGCGACCAAAGCGGATGTTTTCCCTGGCCGAGGTTGCAAAGATCACCGGGTCCTGCGGAACCAAGGCGATCTGGCGACGGAACTGAGCGCGATCCATGGTGTCCAGCGGCACCCCATCGAGGGCGATTTTGCCGGAATTTGGGTCGTAGAACCGTTGGATAAGTTGAATGATGGTCGTCTTGCCAGCGCCCGATGGACCAACCAAAGCCACGGTTTCCCCGGGTGCAATTGTCAACGACACATTTTGCAGGGCCTGCGCTTCTGGGCGCGCCGGATAGGTGAACTGGACGGTGTCAAAAGTGATTTCGCCTTTGACCGGTATTGGCAGTGCGGCCGGCGCGCGAGGATCGCGAACGCCATCTTCTGCATTCAGCAGCTCGATCAACCGCTCGGTCGCGCCGGCGGCGCGTTGCAGCTCGCCCCAGATCTCGGATAGCGCGCCTACGGCGCCTGCAACCATCACCGAATAGATGACGAATTGCACAAGGGTTCCGGTGCTCATTTGTCCGCTACGGACGTCCCATGCGCCGATCCAAAGCACGCCGACGATGCCGGAAAAGACCAGAAAGATCACGATCGCCGTCATCACGGCCCGGGTGGTGATCCGGCGGCGGGCTGCATCAAAGCTTTTTTCTGTCACGTCGACAAAAGCGCCGCGTGACTGGGGTTCATGGGTAAAGGCCTGAACGGTTTGCACCGATAACAGCGCCTCAGAGGCATTGCCTGACGAGGCCGCGATCCAGTCCTGGTTTTCGCGGCTCAGTTTGCGCAACCGTCGACCCAGCACAAGGATCGGCACAACGACGGCGGGCACCAGCAGCAGGACCAAAAGCGTCAGCTTGGGCGAGGTATACAGCATCAAGGCAAGCCCGCCGACGAAAATCAGGACGTTGCGCAGCGCGACTGAGATCGAAGAGCCGATCACCGACAACAGCAGCGTTGTATCTGTGGTAATCCGGCTGAGCACTTCGCCGGTCATGATGCGTTCGAAAAAGGCAGGGCTCATTTCGATCACGCGGCTGAAGACGGCAATGCGCATGTCTGCCACAACGCGTTCACCCAATCGCGTCACCAATGCATAGCGCAGCGCCGTTCCAAGCGCGAGCAGAAGCGCAATACCCAGCGCCGCGGCAAAGTACAGGTCAAGAACGTCGCTGGATCCACCTTCAAAATTGTCGACAACGCGGCGCACTGCCAACAGCGCCCCAAAAACAAGCCCGCGGTAGGGGCTCAGAAATGGCCAGAGTGCGCTCAGGACGCCGATCTTCTTTGATTTTGCGCGGTCCTCGTTTGGATTGACGCTGGTGTTGGCCATGCCGGTCTCCGTTGTGTTGGCAAATTTCTATGCAAACCGGCCGCCCGAGACAAGCAAAGAGCCGTGCCCGCTTCGCAGGGAGACTTCGGCGCGGGTCAGATCCGGCGTGAAACCATGTGATGCAGATGCCGATAAAACATGTATCGTCCTGGCGCACCTATGATCGCGCGCCCTGTATGGCCTGTCCCCTGTCTGGCCTGCCCCCTGTCTGGCTTGCCCAGAGGGGCCGATCTGGCCCGGTTTGAGGCAGGATCGCACCGGCGCTCTGCAAATTTTGTGAGAAACGGGCCTTTCAGACGGCCCAAGACATTACAGGTGATGTCTATGTTCGCCAGGTCAGCAGGCGCCGTTCAACCGCTCCGATGATGGCGCTTACGCCGACACCCAGAAGTGACAGGATGACCACGCCTGCAAACAACCGCTCAAGATCATAAAGTGATCCCGCCTCAAGGATATAGGCGCCGATGCCATACTCTGCGCCCAGCATCTCGGCGGCGACCAGCAGGATGATGGCAATGGCCAGGCTGATGCGCAGTCCCGACAGAATTCCTGGCATCGCTCCGGGCAGCACGATCTTGCGAACGATTGACCACCACGACAAGCCAAAGCTTTGGCCCATGCGGATTAGGGTCCTATCGACATTGTCGACTGCACCGTAGGTGGCCACGACGGTGGGGGTGAAGGTTCCAAAGGCAATCAGAGCGTATTTTGATCCTTCGCCAATCCCGAACCAGATCACGAACAGGGGCAGTAGGGCGATTTTCGGGATGGGGAAAATGGCAGCCACAAGTGGCACGAGACCCGAGCGAATGTAGGAAAACAGACCGATCAGGACGCCCATGCTGATTCCCAGACTGGCCCCGATGGCAGCCCCCACAACAAGACGACTGAGAGAGGGGCCAAGATGGCGAAACAGCAGCCCGCTGTCATAGAGCTGTAGGAAAGTGACCAGAACATCTGACGGCTTGGGCAATGTAAGGGCCGATATCCAGCCCGTGCGCGTTCCCCATTCGGCCAGAAGAATCAGGACGACAAAGACCAATCCTCCGACCCATCTATGCGGTTTGGGTGCAAACCCTCCGCCCCGAAAAGCCACGGCTTTGCCATTGGGTGTCACCGATTTTGCGCGCGCGTTGGTATCAGCCATGCAGCAACTCCGCGTCTGCTGCGCGGGCTTCGTCGCGCATGAGGTGCCACAAATACTTTTGATGTGCGTCCAAATCGGCGTCACCGAACGCACGCTGACCAAGGGGGGTATCAATCGAAACGATCTCGCGGATCTGGCCTGGCCGCCGTGAGAGAACGACAACCTTGTGTCCCAGCCGCACGGCTTCGGCAAGATTGTGCGTGACATAGACCGCTGTGAATGGCTGACGGGTCCAGAGATCTACAAGATCATCCATCAACAATTCGCGGGTTTGGGCATCGAGCGCAGAGAGGGGTTCGTCCATCAGCATCACGGCGGGCCGAACAGCCAGGGCTCGGGCGATGGCGACGCGCTGTTTCATGCCGCCTGACAACTGCTTGGGCAGGGCCTCGGCAAAATCAGATAGTTTGGTGCGGGACAGCACATCCTTGATGATCTTGGTCGCGGCCTTGCCGCGGATGCCATGATCTTCAAGCACCAGTGAAATATTACCGGCCACGCTGCGCCAGGGCAGCAGGGCAAAATCCTGAAAAACATAGGTCAAGGGGTTCAGGCTGTCGGCTGGTGGGGCGCCAATTTGCAAAACCTGCCCGGATGTCGGACGCTCAAGCCCGCCGATAAAGCGCAGCAAGGTGGATTTGCCACAGCCTGACGGGCCGACGATGCATACAATCTGTCCTGACGCGATGTCGATCGAGATGTCGCGCAAGACCTCAAAGCTGTCATATGAATGACAGATGCTGTCGAGGCGAATGTCCATGCTGTTTTCCTGTTGAGAATACGGGGCCGGCCCCAGCCCGCCCCATTGCCAAGTTCACCTAGGCGCCTGTCGTTTCGACATATGACCCGTCGATCAGTGTATCCAGGGATATGTCAGACCCGACCAGGCCCTCTGATTGGAACCAGCTTAGCTGATCTTGAACCGATGCAAGGTTCAGCGCCGCCCCAGTGGCCAGACGCATTGTGCCGTTGATAATGGACGGTGCCGCTTTTTCTCGAGGACGATCCGTGTAGACATACTTGTGAATCAGATCGACCATGTCATCCCGGTCAGCCGTGCCGTCAATCATCGCAGCGGCATAATCGTCCACTCCCCGTGAGAACCCGTTCAGAAAGCTCTGGGTCAAACCACGTTCGTTTGCGGCGTTTCCGGATGAGGTGAAAACAGTCGTGACCTGATAGTCCGGTATGTACTTTGCGACATCGGCGACCATGTGCCATGCACCAGCATTGGCAAGCGGCTTTGCAATGTGCGGTACGATTGACCATCCATCAACTTGCCCCGATTTCATTGCGCCAATGATCGCACCGACCTTTTGTAGCGGGATAAAGCGCAGCGTGATTCCTTCGGCTGCTGCCATCTTTGCGCCCATGTAATGGAACGACGATCCGGCCTGGGTCACGGCGTATTTTTTGCCGTCGAGATCCTTGACCGTCTTGATGCCACCTTGATACGCGGCATCCGAAATCAGGTATTTCTGCCCGTCGATTCCTGCCTCTTCCTTAAGCGCGCCGCCGATAACCTTGATCGCTCCCTTGTCGGCAAGACTGATGAGCCCGCCGGAAATAGCCGTCACCGCATAGTCGATGTCACCGCTTGCAATGGCCACGGCCATTGGCTGCGCTGCCTGGAAAAACTCAAATTCCACATCCAATCCGGCTTCCGCGAAATATCCGCGCTCAAAGGCGATGAAGCTGCCTGAGTGCGATGTGAAGCGCAGCGCGCCGACCTTGATTTTTTTGTTCATGCCAAGTGCGGGCGAGGCCAAAGCCCCGGCTGCGCTGCCGCCTAGCAGGGTCATAGCCCCGCGACGCGTAAATTTTATCATGGTGTCCTCCCGTTGAATAATTGTCTCGACTTATGGTTCTGCCCACAGGTCTGCCCGAATGTCGTCCTGCAAAACTTTCAGCGCGGTGTCGCGGTCTCGGCCTAGAATGGCATCCAGCAGAGCACTCTGACGGGCCATGCGCGCAGCGAAATTCAGTTGTCCTTCGCGCAGATGTGCGAGGCGAAATCGCCGGCTTTGGTCGAACAACCGCCGCTGCATCTCGATCAAGCGGGGACTGCCGCTGCCTTCGACGATTGCGGCTGAAAACGCGCGGCATGCTTCATCCCACTCTAACGCGGTCACGTCATCCGAGGTCTGCGACACGGTCTGTTCCGCTTTCTGCAGCGCGTGATGTGCCGCGATAACGCGGCCTTCCCAGGCGACATCGTCAGCGTCCAGTGCAAGGCCCAACGCCAGTTTTTCGATCTCGACCCTGACAAAGGCAATGTCACGCAGGTCGTTTTCTGTCGCCGAGGCCACGCGGAACCCGCGTTGCGAGGTGGCCTCGACAAGGCCTTCGGAGGACAGAATGCGCAACGTTTCACGCATCGAATGATTCGACCCGCCATAGCGCGCCCGCAGTTCGTTGAGCTTCAGTTTCTGATCCGGGCGAAGTGTCCCGAACGCGATGTCCTTGCGCAGGGCAGCAGCCAGCATGGCGACGATGGACTCGTCTTCGTTCTTTGCGCTGCCAAAAATCATCTGCCTCCCAACGGCATTGAATGTTGGATATTTTTCAGGATGTTTGACATTTCGTCAAGAATTTTATGTGATCTGCGGCGAATAGCGCGTAAAATCAGCTGTTTGGGACCCTGCCTTGATTGGCTATTTCTGGCCAAACCGCATAGATCACAGCATATCCCTATCAAAGGACTCACCGTGCCCGACATCAGCCTGACACCTGCGCTTGCCACCGTGATTTTCGTGCTGTCCTGTCTATGCGGTCACCGGTTTCGACGTCTCTGGAAAGACGAGGGACCCCAATGGCAATTGTGGGTCTTTGGCCTGTTGGCGGCAGCAGGACTAAGCATTTTGGGCTTTGTCCCGCTAACCAATCCGACGTGATCTGGACTTTACCCGACGATCAATTGTTTCAGCTGAAGCGCTTCGTGTTCAAGCTGAACAAGGCGATGGTTGATCACGTCACCGATGGTCACCATGCCGACCAGATTCCCGTCCTTCACAACCGGCATGTGACGAAACCGGCCACTGGTCATCCGCTTTAGCACCGACACAAGACTTTCGTCAGGCGTGCAGGTCTGCACTTTTGTTGTCATAACCTCACCCACCTGCTGAGGCAGGGTCTGGCCCGGTGTGTCGGCCAGTTTTCGCACGATATCGCGTTCGGACAGGATGCCCGCCAGCGTGCCCGACGCATCGGTCACGATCAAGGCGCCTATGCGGTGATCACGCAAAGCTTCGACCGCGCGGCCCAGTGTTTCGCCGGGTGTTATCGAAAAGACTTCCGCGCCTTTTGTATCAATAATATTTGAAACACTGGCATTCTGGTCCGAAAGGGTCACTGCCTGGCTTTTGGAGCCGGGGGCCTCCCGATCTTGGCGCATTGGGGCTTGGTATGATGTTGGCATGGCTCTTCCCTTTTAGGAATGAGCCTAGGCATCCGCCTGCATTTGCTCAAGCATCTTTCTTGCGCGCGGGCATTGAAGGCGCTCACGCAGGGGGCTGTCAGGGTCGATTTCTTTGTTGCAGACCAAACACTGGTCTGCATCCCCGATTGCATTCAGCCCGCCGCAGCTGCCCTTGATACGCCGCCCCATCAACAACACCCCAAGCGCCATGCCCAGCATGATCAGCAGCAGCAGGACGAACGTGAGCAGAAAGGTGGCCAAGACAGCGTTCCTTGGGTCAGGCGGTCAGCGCGTCAAACGCTGGACTTGTGTGCGTACGGAACACCTGCGCACCGGACAGGCTGTCGCGATCAACAAACAATACCGCGAGGTCATGCTCTTTTGCCACCTCCAAACCGCGGTCACGGCCCAAAGTCAGCATTGCCGTGGCCCAGGCATCCGCCAACATTGCGGTGTCCGCCAAAACAGTGGCCGAGGCCGTCCTGTGGTTGATCGGATAACCGGTCACCGGGTCCAGCACATGAGAATAACGCATGCCATCCTGTTCAAAATACGTGCGGTAATCGCCCGAGGTCGCCAGACCCATCCCGGAAACCGGGACGACGTCCATTACGCCTCGATCGAATGCGTTGGGTGTTTCAACGCCGATCTGCCACCGCATGCCGTCTGCATTGCGGCCCGAGGCATAGAGGTCGCCGCCGATCTCTACCAGATAGTCCGTCATGCCGAGTGCTTCGAGCGCACGCCCGACGTGATCGGCACCATAGCCCTTGCCGATCGCCGACAAATACACCTGGGCGTCACTGCGTGTCTTGGTCAGGGTTACGGGGGTAACATGCAGGGTGTTTGCGTGCCCCGAACGGTCGAGTGCGGCCTCGATCACCTCTTCGGAGGGGCGGGCCAGACTGCCTTGTGCGCCGAAACCCCATGCTTCGATCAGCGGGCCGACGGTGGTGTCAAAACGACCGCCGCTATGACGGCTGACAGTTGCCGCGGCGTCCATCACCTGCGCCAGATCCGATGACAATGTCACAGCACCCGAATCACGTGACGCGTTGATGCGCGAAATCTCTGACGTCGCATCCCAATTGGACATCTTGGCGTTCACGTCCGCCAGGGCCGCCTCGACAGCGGTGCGCACAGTCGATTCGTCAAGGCCGCGGGTGTGATCCAGTGCGACGACAGTATAGGTCGTTCCCATGGTCAAGCCGCTGATTTCAAACATTCTTTCGCTTGGCTTGCACGCCATTAGCGCAAGCGGCATGACCATGAAAGAACGGCGGCTGAAGGTGGCAGGATTTTTCACAAGAGCATCCTTTTTCGGATCGAGAACGGAGCGACAACGCATTGGAAGCGGCTTTTTCACGACATTACGCGGCTTTTCAACAGGAAAGTATCGCGGGTGCAGCGAAAAGTCGCTTTCGCTCCCGCGCTGCTGGGTGCATAAGCGCCCAAAATGTCCCTACGAGGTAGAATATCGTGAAGCGTTTCTCGCTGCGCAAAGGGCTGACCCTGCCAATTTCGGGCGCGCCCCGACCTGATACTCCTGTTGCCGCCTCCATCCGCACAGTTGGGCTGTTGGGCAACGATTACATCGGATTGAAGCCGCGGATCACCGTAGCTGAGGGCGATGCCGTTGGCGTTGGCTCTCCGGTTATGTTCGACAAAGATCTGCCAGAGGCGATGATCGTGTCACCCGTCGCTGGACGGATCAAGGCGATCAATCGAGGTGCACGGCGCAAGCTTATCAGCGTTGAAATTCAAGTCGACGACAATGCTGCTGAGCCGGTTGATTTTTCTGCCGTCGGCGACGTGGCAACCCGCAGCGGCTTGGTTGAGCGGCTGTGCGCGGCCGGTTTGTGGACATCATTCCGCACGCGTCCGTATTCGAAAGTGCCGCGCCTGGATGAGCAACCGGCTGCGATCTATGTGACCGCGCTCGACACAGAGCCATTGGCCGCAGACCCGCAGATGGCCATCAAGGACGAGCCCGAGGCCTTCGCGCGGGGACTTGAAGCCGTGGCGATGTTGACAGACGGGACAACGTATCTGTGTCAGGCTGATGACGCCTCGTTGCCTGGCGCCGATCAGGCGGGCATCGAGGCAGTGCAGTTCACCGGTCCGCATCCGGCGGGCCTGGCCGGAACGCACATGCATTTTCTGACGCCGCCTTCGGCGTCTACATCGGTCTGGACCATCGGATATACTGATGTGCTGGTGATTGGCCGCTTGTTGCTGACCGGAACCTACGATGCCTCCTGCGTGATTTCACTGGCAGGTCCGGCCTGTGCTGATCCACGTCTGGTGCGTACGGTCGCGGGGGCCTCGATGCTGGAGCTGGCGGAAAACGATCTGCCGGACTACCCGGTTCGCTTGATATCGGGCTCTGTCCTGTCCGGTCAGGCCGGTGCCGGACCAAGCGGCTATCTGGGCCGTTACGCGCGTCAGGTCACCTTGATCGAAGAAGACAAAAAGCAGATCCCGATGGGGTGGATTCGCCCGATGTTTTCCAAATATGCGGTGCAGCCGGTGCTGGGGTCCGCGCCCTCGAACCGGGCGTTTCCGTTGACGTCAAACCTGAATGGTGGGCGTCGCGCCATGGTGCCTTTGGGAACTTTCGAGACTCTGATGCCGCAGGATTTCCTGCCCACGCAGTTGCTGCGCGCTCTGTTGGTCATGGACACCGACCAGGCGCAACTGCTGGGCGCCCTGGAGTTGGATGAAGAAGACTTGGGTCTGGTGGGCTTTGCCTGCCCGGCAAAATACGAATACGGGATGGCGCTTCGCGATTGCCTGACCAAAATCGAGAAAGAGGGTTGAGTCTTGGGTCTGCGAAACTTTTTCGACCGGATAGAGCCGCACTTTGAGACAGGCGGCAAGTGGGAGCGCTACTTCCCCATCTACGAGATGGTGGAGAGCTTTCTTTACACGCCGAAGACGGTGACAACCGCTGCGCCTCATGCGCGGTCATACATCGATATGAAGCGGATCATGACTTATGTGGTCTTGGCCACCGTCCCCTGCATTCTGATGGCGCTTTACAATACAGGCTATCAGACCAACCTGGCCATCGCCGAGTACGGCGCCTCTGGCTGGCGTGCCACGCTCATTGAAACTCTTGGGATTGGCTTCAACGCTGCCAATCCTTTGGCCAACATGGCGCACGGGTTGCTGTATTTTTTGCCGGTTTATATCACGACACTGGTGGCAGGGGGGCTGTTCGAAGTGGTGTTTGCGACAATCCGCAAACATGAGGTGAACGAAGGCTTTCTTGTGTCGTCGATGCTGTATGCATTGATCGTGCCGGCCTCGACGCCGTTGTGGCAGGTTGCGCTGGGGATCATTTTCGGTGTGGTGATCGGCAAAGAGGTGTTCGGCGGCACTGGCAAGAACTTCTTGAACCCGGCGCTGACTGGGCGTGCATTCCTGTACTTCGCATATCCCGCACAGATGTCAGGGGACAGTGTGTGGGTGCCGGTAGACGGCTTTACCGGGGCAACGGCCCTTGCGGTCTCTGCTGCGGATGGGTTTCAGGCCCTCGCGGCGCGCGGCATGACCTGGTGGGACAGCTTTCTGGGCTTTGTCCCGGGATCCATGGGGGAAACGTCGACCTTGGCCTGCCTGTTGGGGTTGGTCTTTCTGTTGGCGACACGGATCGCCAATTATCGTATGGTCGTCGGCTGTCTGGCCGGGATGATCGGCTTTTCCATGCTGTTGAACCTGATCGGATCGGACACAAACCCGATGTTCGCCATGCCGTGGTACTGGCACCTTGTCACCGGCGGATTTGCGTTTGGCCTTGTCTTCATGGTCACCGAACCCGTGTCGGGTTCGCACACCAACCTTGGGCGGTATTACTACGGGGCGCTGATCGGCTTTATGGTTGTCATGATCCGTGTCATCAACCCGGCCTTCCCCGAAGGCATGATGCTGGCGATCCTGTTCGGCAACGTCTTTGCCCCGCTCATCGACTATTTCGTTGTTCAGTCCAACATCAAGCGGAGGGCGCGTCGTCATGCCTGACGGACAAGAACGCAAAGGAGCGATCGGCCGCTTCCTCGCATTGCCGACGGACTCGGTTCCGAAAACCCTGTTTGTGGCAATCGCAGTCTGCCTTGTCGCTTCCATGATCGTCTCGGCAGCCGCTGTGGCGCTGCGCCCAACGCAGGCCGTGAATTCGTTGAAGGACAAACAGATCAATATCCTGCAAGTGGCGGGCATCTATGATCCGGCCCAGGATGTGGTGGAGGCCTTTTCCGCATTTGAGCCTCATATCCTTGAACTGGATACCGGTACCTTTACACAGCAGTTTGACGTCGCCACCTTTGACGATCGCGACGTTGCAGATGATCCTGCGACCTCGGTGGCGCTGACCGAGGATCCTGCCGGCATTGGCCGGCAGGGCAAGTATGTCACCGTTTATCTGTTGCGTGACGAGGCGGGAAACATCGACAAGGTTGTGCTGCCCATCCACGGGTATGGCCTGTGGTCGACGCTTTACGGCTTCATCGCCCTTGAAGAAAACGGCAATGATATCTTCGGCTTGCAATTCTATGAGCATGCCGAAACACCGGGACTGGGCGCAGAGGTGGACAACCCGCGCTGGAAGGCACTTTGGAAGGGCAAAAAGCTGGCCGATGACACCGGTACCTTGCAGATCAGCGTCACGAAAACCGCCCCGGCAGCGGGCAAAGAGTTCCATATCGACGCTTTGGCAGGGGCAACACTGACCACCGTCGGTGTCCACAATCTTGTGAATTTCTGGATGGGGGAAGCAGGCTATCAGCTTTTCCTCGACAATTTGAAGGCGGGGAACGTGTGATGGCGCACAAACGCGTGGAAATGCTGACTGATCCTTTGGTCGACAACAACCCGATCACGCTGCAGGTCCTGGGCATCTGCTCAGCACTTGCGGTGACCTCATCGCTGCAGGTGGCTTTTGTGATGACCATCGCAGTGACACTGGTTACGGGCTTTTCATCGATGTTCATCTCGATGATCCGCAATCATATTCCGGGCTCGATCCGGATCATTGTGCAAATGGTGATCATCGCCTCTTTGGTCATTCTTGTGGACCAGGTGCTGAAAGCCTATGCCTTCGAGATATCCAAAACGCTTTCTGTCTTTGTTGGTCTGATCATCACCAACTGTATCGTGATGGGCCGGGCCGAGGCCTTTGCGATGAAGAACCCTCCGCTTGACAGCTTTGTGGATGGTGTCGGCAATGGGTTGGGATACGGTCTGATCCTGATGCTGGTGGGTTTTTTCCGGGAACTCTTTGGGTCTGGTAGCCTGTTTGGCATCACCATTCTTGAAACGGTCAACAACGGTGGCTGGTACGTTCCCAACGGCTTGCTGCTGCTGCCGCCCTCGGCGTTCTTTATCATTGGTCTGATCATCTGGGCCTTCCGGTCATGGAAGCCGGCACAGGTTGAAGAACGAGAGTACAAAATTCAAACCGTCGAGGCCCACTGATGGAAGCCTATCTTGCTCTTGCCGTCAAAGCGATCTTTGTCGAAAACCTTGCGCTGTCATTCTTTTTGGGCATGTGTACCTTTATCGCGGTGTCGAAAAAGATCTCGACCGCGATTGGCCTGGGCATCTCGGTCATGATCGTGCAATCGATCACCGTGCCCGCCAACAATCTGATCCTGAACTACCTGCTGGCGCCGGGCGCGCTGGCCTGGGCCGGGTTCTCGGACGTGGATTTGACCTTTCTTGGCCTGATCTCGTACATCGGCGTCATCGCGGCGCTGGTGCAGATCCTTGAGATGGTGCTCGATAAGTACTTTCCCCCATTGTATAACGCCTTGGGGGTTTTCCTGCCGCTGATCACTGTGAACTGCGCCATCCTTGGGGGGTCACTTTTCATGGTGGAACGTGGATACGACTTTGGGGAGAGCGTCACCTACGGCGTGTCGTCAGGCTTTGGCTGGGCGCTGGCCATTACAGCAATGGCGGGTGTGCGCGAAAAACTGAAGTATTCAGACATTCCCGATGGCCTGCAGGGCCTAGGCATCACTTTCATCACCGCCGGCCTGATGGCGATGGCGTTCATGTCCTTTTCTGGCGTGAAACTCTAAGAGGCTGACTCTATGGAAACTTTTGGCCTAGGAATTCTTCTGTTCACGGTGATTGTTCTGATCCTCGTGACGGTTATTCTGGCTGCCCGGTCGCGACTCGTCTCGTCGGGCAATGTCAACATCACGATCAACGGCGAGAAAACGATTTCGGTTCCGGCGGGCGGCAAGCTCTTGCAAACTTTGGCGGAACAGAAACTGTTTGTGCCTTCGGCCTGTGGTGGGGGCGGAACCTGCGCGCAATGCCGCGTTAAAATCCACTCGGGTGGCGGATCCATTCTGCCCACCGAAGAAAGCCACATCACCAAACGCGAAGCGGCTTGTGGCGATCGTCTCTCATGCCAGGTGGCCGTCAAGCAAGACATGGATGTCGAAGTCCCCGAAGAGGTCTTTGGCGTCAAGAAATGGGAATGCACCGTCCGCTCGAATGAGAACGTGGCGACCTTTATCAAGAATCTGGTTCTGGAGTTGCCAGACGGCGAAGACGTGAATTTCCGCGCCGGTGGCTATATCCAGATCGAGGCACCCAAACACTCGGTCGCATATACCGAATTCGATGTTCAGGAAGAATATCGGGAAGATTGGGACAAGTTCAATCTGTGGCAGTACAAGTCCA
>JAKVCP010000081.1 GCA_022448925.1 Paracoccaceae bacterium | reverse complement strand
AAACTAAGCAGGCCAGCCGTGGCATCGCCACCGCTCGGGTCGGCGATTACGCGGCTAGATCCCCTCCAAAAACACCCCAATCGCCTCTTCCAACTGGGTCTCTTCATAGCCGAAGTGCGACCGGATCACCTCTTCCAGTTTCGCGAACACGGCCTGAGTCTCGGCAAACTTGGCTTCCGTCGTCTCAAACATCAGCGCCATCGCCGCGCGCTCCAGCCGCTGCAGCAACTCGTGCACCACTTCATGCTCGGCCCGCAGGCGGGCAAAAAGGGCCGACAGCCCCTCGATCTGCTGCGCTTCAAGCTGAGGGAAAACGCTGTATTCCTCAGCATCGTGGTGAAAGGTCAGCACCTTGCATTCCCGCCCGCAGAGCGAGCCAAAGCTGCGCATGTTTTCAGTCAGGTCCAGCCCCTGCACGGCCTCGTTCAACGCCTCTGGCCCTTCGGTGCCGGCCTCGATCCGCTGTAGCAGGGCTGCGATGCGGGCCATGTCCATCAGATGCATCCGGTGGATCGCCGCCAGCTTGCGGCCCTGACGGCGGTGATCTTCTGTTACGCCGGGCAGGGCGGGGGCATGAGGGCGGGTGCCACACTCGACCGTCAGGTCCTTTAGCGGCGTGTCGGAATAACCGCTCATGCCCACTTGTAGTTGAAGCTGACCGAGATGCGTTCGGCCTCGGCCATGTTCATCGGCACCTCATGGCGCAGCCAGCTTTCCCACAAGAGCACATCGCCGACCTGCGGTGCGGCGTAGACGAAGGTCTTGAGCTCCTCCCGTGCGTTCTTGTGGCGGGGTGGGGCGGCCATCATGCGGGCCGAACGGGGGTCTTCGAGTTTCAGCGCGCTGGTGCCCTCGGGCATCGAGACATAGGTTGTGCCGCTGATCACCGAATGCGGGTGCAGGTGCGAGCTGTGCGTGCCGCCCTCGGGCAGGATATTGATCCAGATGTCTTCCAGTTCCAGCGCGCGGCCGTCGAGGTCAAATTCCAGGTCCTCGACAAAGGCGGCCACATGGGCGTCCAGCGCCTTGACCAGATCGGCAAAGATCGGGAACCGCCATGGCAGGTCGGTCAGCGAAGCATAAGACGTGTAGCCGGGATAGCCATTTTCTTCGCACCAGTCCTGACCTGCTTCATCATCCTGGGCGCTGGCATAGCACGAAGCCTCCAATTCCTGAGCATCGAGTGTCGGGCCGAGCTCTGACAGAGCGGCACGGTAGAGGCGGGTCACAAAGAGCGAAGAGATTTGGGCCATATTCGCGTGATACCCGACGCGTTGCTTGGCGAAAAGCGCTGAGTTGGCGCCAGAGACCTGTTACCTCGGCGCGGGACGAAAAACCCAAGCTTTCTCTTGCCCTGAGCCGCGTTCCCCCCTATGTAGGCGCATCTCGCGACTCCCGGTGACGGGAATCGCGTGTTTTTTATTGATCCACCGGGTTGTCAGTCACCCTGCAACGACAGGCGCTGACCGGTGTTCGAGAAAAGGAAGAATGGCGATGAAAGCCAGCGAACTGAATGACAAGACGCCGGATCAGCTCCGGGAAGAGCTTGTCAGCCTCAAGAAAGAATCGTTCAACCTGCGTTTTCAGCAGGCCACCGGCCAGCTGGAAAACACCGCACGCATCAAGACTGTCCGTCGTGATGCTGCCCGCGTCAAAACTGTGTTGAACCAAAAGGCTGCTGCTGCAGCCGCAGACGAATAAGGGGGCCTTGATCCATGCCCAAACGCATCCTGCAAGGCACCGTTACCAGCACCGCGAATGCTCAGACTGTTACCGTTTCGGTTGAACGTCGCTTCAAGCACCCGGTTCTGCAAAAGACCATCCGTAAGTCCAAAAAATACCGGGCTCACGATGAGAAAGAGACCTTTAAGGTCGGCGATTCTGTCCGCATCATCGAATGCGCGCCGAAATCGAAAACAAAACGCTGGGAAGTGATCGAGGCGTAAGCCGAGGTCACTCTTCAGTTTGATCGAAACCCCCGGATCAATGTCCCCCAAGGGCGGTCCGGGAAGTCGGGAGAAACCATATGATCCAGATGCAGACCAATCTGGATGTCGCTGACAACTCTGGCGCGCGCCGAGTTCAGTGCATCAAGGTTCTGGGCGGTTCCAAACGCAAATACGCTTCTGTCGGCGACATCATCGTGGTGTCGGTGAAAGAAGCTATTCCGCGTGGCCGTGTGAAAAAGGGTGACGTTCGCAAGGCCGTTGTCGTTCGCACAGCCAAGGAAGTACGCCGCGAAGATGGCACCGCCATCCGCTTTGATCGCAACGCAGCTGTCATCCTGAACAACGCGGGCGAACCTGTCGGAACCCGCATTTTTGGCCCGGTGGTCCGCGAGCTCCGCGCCAAGAACTTCATGAAAATCATCTCGCTTGCTCCGGAGGTGCTGTAATGGCTGCGAAACTCCGCAAAGGCGACACCGTCATGGTGTTGACCGGCAAGGACAAGGGCAAACAGGGTGAAATCACCTCCGTTGACCCGAAGGCCGGAAAAGCTGTTGTCGATGGTCTGAACATCGCCATCCGTCACCAGCGCCAAACCCAGACAAGCCAGGGCGGCCGTCAGCCAAAGGCAATGCCGATTGACCTGTCGAACCTCGCCCTGATCGATGCAAACGGCAAACCGACCCGTGTTGGATTCCGCATGGAAGACGACAAGAAGGTCCGTTTCGCCAAGACAACTGGGGATGTTATTGATGCTTGATAGTGCACCCTACACCCCGCGTCTGAAGGCCCAGTACAAAGACGCGATCCGCGCGGCTCTGAAAGAAGAGTTCGGCTACAAGAACGACATGCAGATCCCGCGTCTGGACAAGATCGTCCTGAACATCGGCTGCGGTGCTGAGGCCGTCAAGGACAGCAAGAAAGCAAAGTCGGCTGTAGAAGATCTGACAGCGATCGCTGGTCAGCAGGCCCTTGCAACCAAGGCAAAGAAGTCGATCGCGGGTTTCCGTGTTCGCGAAGATATGCCCTTGGGTGCCAAGGTCACGCTGCGTGGCGACCGGATGTATGAATTTCTGGATCGTCTGATCACCATCGCGATGCCGCGTGTGCGTGACTTTCGTGGTGTAAAACCCTCGTTCGATGGCCGCGGCAACTTTGCCATGGGCATGAAAGAGCACATCGTCTTCCCTGAAATCGACTTTGATAAAGTCGATGAGACATGGGGCATGGACATCGTTATCACCACCACCGCGCCAAGTGACGCGGAAGGCAAGGCACTGTTGAAAGCTTTCAACATGCCCTTCAACGCTTAAGGAGATCGATTGCATGGCTAAGAAAGCAATGATCGAACGCGAAAAGAAGCGTCAGAAGCTGGTGGACAAGTTCGCCGCCAAGCGTGCTGAGCTGAAAGAAATCGCAAATGACGAGTCAAAGCCAATGGAAGAGCGCTTCAAGGCGCGTCTGAAGCTGGCAAAACTGCCGCGCAACAGCTCGCCCACGCGCCTGCACAACCGTTGCCAGCTGACCGGCCGTCCGCACGCATACTACCGTAAGCTCAAGATCAGCCGTATCGCACTGCGCGAGCTGGGCTCAAAAGGCCAGCTGCCCGGTATGGTAAAGTCGAGCTGGTAAGGAGGAGCAGAGATGAACGATCCTATCGGCGATATGCTCACCCGTATCCGCAACGCCCAAATGCGCGGCAAAACTGCTGTTTCGACGCCCGCGTCGAAGCTGCGTGGCCGTGTCCTCGATGTCTTGAAAGACGAAGGTTATATCCGCGGCTACGAAGGTGGCACCGGTGTTGATGGCCACCCTGTCTTTTCCATCGAGTTGAAGTACTACGACGGCATTCCGGTTATCCGCGAACTCAAGCGGGTGTCGAAGCCAGGCCGTCGTGTGTACCTGGGCGTCAAGGAAATTCCCTCGGTCCGTCAGGGCCTGGGCGTTTCGATTGTCTCCACCCCCAAGGGTGTGATGTCGGATGCAAACGCACGCGCGGCCAATGTTGGCGGCGAAGTGCTTTGCACGGTCTTCTAAGGAGTAGGCGATGTCTCGTATTGGCAAACAACCGGTCGAGCTGCCCTCGGGTGTTTCTGCATCCCTGTCCGGCCAGACCATTGAAGTGAAGGGCCCAAAGGGCTCGCAAAGCTTCACCGCCACGGATGACGTAACCATCGAAGTCGGTGAAAACGTTGTCACGGTTAGCCCGCGTGGTAAATCCAAGCGCGCGCGTCAGCAGTGGGGCATGAGCCGCACAATGGTGGCGAACATGGTGCACGGCGTACAGAACACCTTCAAGAAAGAGCTTGAAATTCAGGGTGTTGGTTACCGCGCTCAGTTGGCAGGCAATGTCCTGAAGCTGAACCTTGGCCTGTCGCATGACGTAAACTTCGAAATCCCCGATGGCGTGACGGTCACTGCACCCAAGCCCACCGAGATCATCATCGAAGGTCACGACGCACAGCTTGTAGGCCAGGTGGCCGCAAACATTCGCGACTGGCGTCGCCCAGAGCCGTACAAGGGCAAGGGCATCCGCTACAAGGGCGAATATATCTTCCAGAAGGAAGGTAAGAAGAAGTAAGGACGGAGCGAAAATGGCTAACAGTAAAAGAGACCTGTTCCTGAAGCGCCGTCTGCGCGTACGGAACAAACTCCGCAAGGTGAACGCAGGCCGCGTTCGTCTTTCGGTTCATCGTTCGAACAAGAACATCAGCGTGCAGTTGATCGATGACATGCAGGGCAAGACCCTGGCAGCTGCGTCGTCGCTTGAGCCGGCACTGGGTGTTGTTGGAAAGAACAACGTCGAGGCTGCCGCCAAGGTGGGTGCAGCAATCGCTGAGCGTGCAAAGGCTGCCGGCGTCGAAGAGGCCTATTTTGATAGGGGTGGCTTCCTGTTTCACGGCAAGGTCAAGGCCCTTGCAGATGCCGCTCGCGAAGGTGGCCTGAAAATCTAAGGTGTGGTGGCCCGGAATGCCGGGCCACTCGATGATCCGGGGGTCAGATGGCCCACTGGGATCGGATATTGTAGGCGCCATGCGCCGAAGCTGAAAAGGATGCCACTTCATGGCAGAACGTGAAAACCGCCGGGGCAACCGCCGCGACCGCGAAGAGCAGGCTCCAGAATTCGCAGATCGTCTGGTTGCTATCAACCGTGTTTCGAAGACCACCAAGGGTGGTAAGAACTTTGGCTTTGCCGCGCTGGTTGTTGTTGGCGACCAGAAGGGCCGTGTTGGCTTTGGCAAGGGCAAGGCCAAAGAGGTGCCCGAGGCGATCCGCAAGGCCACCGAGCAGGCAAAGCGCAAGATGATCCGCGTGCCTTTGAAAGAGGGCCGTACCCTGCACCACGACATCGAAGGTCGTCACGGTGCTGGCAAGGTTGTGATGCGCACTGCGCCGACCGGTACTGGTATCATTGCCGGTGGTCCGATGCGTGCCGTCTTTGAAATGCTGGGTGTTCAGGATGTCGTCGCGAAGTCGATCGGTTCGCAGAACCCCTACAACATGATCCGCGCCACGCTGGACGGCCTGAATAAGGAAACAAGCCCAAGGGCCGTCGCGCAACGTCGTGGCAAAAAGGTGGCTGAGATCTTGCGCCGCGATGACGCCCCTGCAGCTGAGGCTTCGGCCGACGCTGGCGCATAAGGAGAGCACACAATGGCAAAAACCATCGTCGTAAAGCAGATCGGCAGCCCGATTCGCCGCCCCGAAAAGCAGCGCCAGACCCTGATCGGCCTGGGCCTGAACAAGATGCACAAGACCCGCGAGCTGGAAGACACCCCGGCGATCCGCGGCATGGTCAATAAGATCCCGCATCTGGTTGAGATTATCGAAGAGCGTGACTGATCCAGTCCTGGATGTCTGGCCTGCTTAGGTCCGATCTTCGGTTTAAATAAAAACGCCCGTCGGATATCTCCGAGGGGCGTTTATTGTTGAGGGCTCCTTGAAGGGCCGATGGCATCCCGCTTCCTTCTACACCAAGCGCACAGGGGTGGATGTCATCGACACTGAGGACCTGAAAAACATGTTTCGCGCCGACTGTCTGGAACGTTACCGTTGCGATGCACCCATAATAAGGTGCTATTTGGAGGCCGAAGACCATTCTGACCTCTCGCGTCGCTTTCCTTGCTTTAGAAACTGCCAGTAAATACAAAAAACCCCGGCAAGCCGGGGTTTTCGTTCGGACATTCAGCCTGGCGCTTATACGCGAGAGGCCGACTCACGCGCAATTTCAAGAATGTCGGCGCGGGCAATTCCAATGTCTTCCAGCTCGCGGAACGACAGGGCATTCAGCTCGGCATAGACTCGGTTGAATTCAGCCTTACGGCGCAGGGAAACACGCACAGCGTCAACAGCGTTGCGGATCCAGCGCGAGAGCGCGAATTCGGTGGTCGCATTGGTGGACAGTACAGCCATTTCGGCACTCCTTTTTATGGTCAGGGCAAACGACCCTGGTGGTTACGTTTGTCATCGTTTTCGTTTGACACGGAACAGATAGGCCCAGCCGTTGGCGCTAACAACATACAGTTTGACAGGGCCGCCATGCATTTGCTGCAACGCAGCAAAAGTGAACTCTCAGACTATTCTTTGCGACAGGATTCGCGATGCGCGCGGTCGAATTCGCCCAGGACTGCGTCGTTGGCCAAGGCCTTGCATACTGTCTTGAACACTGCTCATCCAGTGGCATCACAAAGACAATTTTTGCAACGCAAGCGCAGACACGTTAGCATTCATCAAACCAGTATGCGAAGCGGACAACACGACAGTGCCACACACCGTTCAGCAAAGTATCTTTGCCTTTGTCCCACGGGCAGCCTTCAGCGTTCCCTCACCCGAATCGCCGTCGGACGCATCGGTCTGTGGTCACGAAAGGACAAGGACTGCGCTCAGGATATTCCGCGTGGGTGTTCCTGCAACACCTGGGTTGTGACCGCAGCGTTCTGTCTCAGGACCAGTTGCCTGGATGAAAAAGGCTTGAACCGCCGTTCAATTATGGCTAGAGCCACGCGGTGCGTCCTTGAGGCGACACTGAAAAATCAAGAAACGCCGTGGTTGGCCCGTCTCGCTTCGTGGGTCACATCCGGCAAAGGAGAAGCGATATGAAATTGCATGAACTGCGCGACAATCCAGGCGCAACCAAACGTAAGATGCGCATCGGCCGTGGTCCGGGATCGGGCAAAGGTAAGATGGGTGGCCGCGGTATCAAAGGTCAGAAATCCCGTTCGGGTGTGGCCATTGCAGGCTACGAAGGCGGCCAGATGCCTTTGTACCAGCGTCTGCCAAAGCGTGGCTTCAACAAGCCTAACCGCAAAAGCTTTGCCGTGGTGAACCTGGGCCTTATCCAGAAATTCATCGACGCAAAGAAGCTGGACGCCGCCGCTGCAATCACCGAAGACGCCTTGGTTGCCAGTGGTCTGGTTCGCCGCAAACTGGACGGTGTTCGTGTGTTGGCCAAAGGCGATATCACCAGCAAGGTGGAGCTGCAGGTCACCGGCGCCTCCAAATCGGCGGTTGAGGCCGTTGAAAAGGCTGGCGGCTCGCTGACGATCACGGCGGCGCAAGCTGCTGAATGAACCGGGTTGTGAGCGGCCGCATCGCCGCTTACATATAGCTCCGAGTTTTCCGACAACGCCGCCGACGCTGGAAGACGCGTTCGGCGGCGTTTGACTTACAAGAGAGATCCGCATGGTATCTGCAGCAGAACAAATGGCCGCCAACACCAGCTGGTCGGCTTTGGGCAAAGCCACCGACCTGCGCAACCGCAT
Source organism: Paracoccaceae bacterium (assembly GCA_022448925.1). Classification (GTDB taxonomy): domain Bacteria; phylum Pseudomonadota; class Alphaproteobacteria; order Rhodobacterales; family Rhodobacteraceae; genus JAKVCP01. The sequence continues at coordinate 6,177 of JAKVCP010000081.1, read as the reverse complement.
CCTCTTCACGCTTGGATTGCTGATCGTCTATCGTCTTGGGACCTTTATCCCGGTCCCGGGCATTGACGCTGAAGCGCTGCGTGAATTCATGGAGCAGGCCGGGCAGGGCATTGGGGGCATCGCCTCCATGTTTACCGGAGGCGCGCTGGGGCGCATGGGCATTTTTGCCCTGGGCATCATGCCCTATATTTCGGCCTCTATCATCGTTCAGTTGCTGACCTCTATGGTTCCGGCGCTTGAGCAGCTCAAAAAAGAGGGCGAACAGGGCCGCAAGAAGATCAACCAGTACACGCGCTATGGCACCGTGGCTTTGGCGTTGTTTCAGGCCTATGGTCTGGCTGTCAGCCTTGAGGCCGGCGACCTGGTGACCGACTCGGGTTGGTATTTCCGTGCCTCTTGCGTCATCACGCTGGTGGGCGGCACCATGTTCCTGATGTGGCTTGGTGAGCAAATCACAGCACGGGGAATCGGCAACGGTATTTCGTTGATCATCTTTGTCGGCATCATCGCCGAGGTCCCTGCGGCCCTGGCGCAGTTTCTTGCCTCGGGCCGGTCCGGAGCGATCAGCCCTGCCGTGATCATTGGCATCATGGTCATGGTTGTCGCCGTCATCGCCTTTGTCGTCTTCATGGAGCGGGCGCTGCGCAAGATAACCATCCAATACCCCCGTCGCCAGGTCGGCATGAAGATGACCGAAGCCCAGAACAGCAACCTGCCCGTCAAGGTGAACCCGGCAGGCGTGATCCCGGCGATCTTTGCCAGCTCTCTGCTGCTTTTGCCGACGACAATAGCGACCTTCAGCCAGGCCGGTCAGACCGGGCCGATTATGTCGACGATTCTGGCCTACTTTGGGCCTGGGCAGCCGCTGTACCTGCTGTTCTTCGCGGCAATGATCATTTTCTTCGCGTATTTTTACACGTTCAACGTGTCCTTCAAACCTGAGGAAGTCGCAGACAATCTGAAGAACCAGAATGGGTTTGTTCCCGGGATTCGCCCCGGTAAAAAGACGGCAGAATACCTCGAATATGTCGTAACGCGCGTTCTTGTGCTTGGCTCAGGGTATCTTGCGGCTGTGTGTCTTTTGCCAGAGGTGATCCGGGGCCAACTGGCCGTGCCGTTCTATTTTGGCGGGACCTCGGTGTTGATTGTTGTCTCCGTTACGATGGATACCATTCAACAGGTACAAAGCCACTTGCTGGCGCATCAGTATGAGGGCCTGATCCAGAAGTCGCAGTTGCGCGGCAAGGGGAAGCGGGCAGGGAAGAAACGAGGGGGCCCGGCGCGGCGATGAACATTATTCTGTTGGGACCGCCTGGGGCGGGCAAAGGCACTCAGGCGCAGTTTCTGGTGGAAGAGCGTGGCATGGTTCAGCTGTCCACAGGGGACATGTTGCGCGCCGCTCGCACCAGCGGGACAGAGATGGGCAAGATCGTGGCCGATGTGATGGACCGCGGAAACCTTGTCACAGACGAGATTGTCATCGGCCTGATTCGTGAAAAGCTGGAATCGGACAAAGCCGGGGGCTTTATCTTTGATGGATTCCCGCGCACATTGCCGCAGGCAGACGCCCTTGGGGATCTCTTGGCTGAAATGGGCGAAACCCTTCATGCGGTGATCGCCATGAAGGTGGATGACGATGCAATGGTCGCGCGTGTGGTCAATCGCGCTGCCGAAGCCAAGGCGGCGGGCAACACTCCGCGTGCCGATGACACCGCCGAAGCCATGCAGACGCGCCTGAAGGCGTATTACAAGGATACCTCGACGCTGATTGGATATTATCATGCCAAGGGCACGCTCAGCTGGGTTGATGGCATGGGCAGCATGGATGAGGTCAAAGCCGCTATTGCCGGGGTTCTAGACTGATCCTTGATCCTGTCTTTATGCATTTTGCGCCCCGAAGCGGCAGCTTGGGGGCGCATCTCGTTTGGCTTCACGGCAAGTCGATGAGTGATGTCGCCCCCGGTGTATTATGACCAGCGCCTTTGACCCGGAGCGGTGCTGAACCTGGGCTTGCAGATGTGATCCTCTGCCAAGGGGGTGTTCGCGGAGCGTCCAGCGCCTTGGCAACGATTGGCCAAAAAAATCGAGCAATGTCACGTCCATGCTCATGGCTCTTGACCTGCATCGCAAAAAACCCCATACGACGCCATCTCTCGTAGAGAATCGTTCGTTGCGGACAGGAAAGCCCTGTCTGCAGATCACCTGATCAGCGAAGGCCCAACGGCGACACAGGCCAGGGCCGCTAGTTGTGAAAAAAGGTTCCGGGGTTACGGAACCGCAACGAAAAAGGAAAGTGACACGTGGCACGTATTGCCGGCGTAAACATCCCGACCCACAAACGGGTCCCGATCGCCTTGACTTATATCACCGGAATTGGCCCCGCTTCGGCAAAAGCCATTTGCGAAGCCGTGAAAATTGACGCCGCCCGCCGTGTAAACGAGTTGAGCGATGCAGAGGTTCTGGCCGTTCGCGAACACATCGACGCCAACTACACCGTCGAAGGTGACCTGCGCCGTGAAGTGCAGATGAACATCAAGCGCTTGATGGATCTGGGCTGCTATCGCGGTCTGCGCCATCGCCGCAACCTGCCTGTGCGCGGTCAGCGAACCCACACCAACGCTCGTACGCGCAAGGGCCCTGCAAAGCCCATCGCAGGCAAGAAGAAGTAAGGAGGCACAACCATGGCACGTGATACCCGTCGTGGGGGCAAGAAAAAGGTCTCCAAGAACATTGCAACCGGTGTTGCACACGTAAATTCGTCGTTCAACAACACCAAGATCCTGATTTCTGATGTGCAGGGCAACGCGATCTCATGGTCGTCCGCCGGCACCATGGGCTTCAAGGGCTCGCGCAAGTCGACCCCCTATGCCGCACAGATGGCTGCAGAAGATGCAGGCAAGAAGGCGCAGGAACATGGCATGCGTACCCTCGAAGTGGAAGTGCAAGGACCTGGTTCGGGTCGCGAATCCGCGCTGCGCGCCTTGGCTGCGGTTGGCTTCAACATCACATCGATCCGCGATGTGACGCCGATTGCTCACAACGGCTGCCGTCCACCAAAGCGCCGCCGCGTCTGATACACGATGCATGCAGGCAGAGGCCGTGCGCAGGTTTGCGCGGCCTCTTTTTGTCATTTTAAACCTCGGGCGTCTCGCGCTTTTTGGACATGGAAGTCGAGACAGGAATGGAGGGACGCATGATCCATAAAAACTGGGCAGAGTTGATCAAGCCAACGCAGTTGGAGGTCAAGCCGGGAAACAACCCGATGCGGCAGGCCACTGTGATCGCAGAACCGCTGGAGCGTGGCTTCGGCCTCACGCTGGGCAATGCGCTGCGGCGTGTATTGCTGTCATCGCTGCAGGGTGCCGCGATCACCAGCGTTCAGATCGACAATGTTCTGCACGAATTTTCAAGTGTTGCAGGCGTCCGCGAGGATGTTACTGACATCGTCCTGAACCTCAAAGGCGTGTCTCTGCGCATGGAAGTCGAAGGCCCCAAGCGGTTGTCGATCCAAGCCAAGGGTCCAGGCGTGGTAACTGCTGGTGACATCACCGACAGCGCCGGGATCGAGGTTCTCAATAAAGAACACGTGATCTGCCATCTTGATGATGGCGCAGATCTGTTCATGGAACTGACGGTCAACACCGGCAAAGGCTACGTGTCGGCAGATAAGAACAAGCCTGACGATGCGCCGATCGGTCTGATCCCGATCGACGCCATTTACTCGCCGGTGAAGAAGGTCAGCTACGACGTTCAGCCAACCCGCGAAGGCCAGGTTCTTGACTACGACAAGTTGACGCTGAAGGTGGAAACAGACGGGTCTTTGACGCCTGATGATGCGGTCGCCTATGCCGCGCGGATTTTGCAGGATCAATTGTCGATCTTTGTGAACTTCGATGAGCCGGAAAGCGCCTCGCGTCAGGACGAAGATGATGGTCTTGAGTTCAACCCGCTGTTGTTGAAGAAGGTTGACGAGCTGGAATTGTCGGTGCGTTCGGCAAACTGCCTCAAGAACGACAACATCGTCTATATCGGTGATCTGATCCAGAAGACCGAGGCGGAAATGTTGCGCACGCCAAACTTTGGCCGCAAGTCCTTGAATGAAATCAAGGAAGTGTTGTCTGGCATGGGTTTGCATCTGGGCATGGATGTCGAAGACTGGCCGCCGGACAATATCGAAGATCTCGCCAAGCGGATGGAAGATAACTTCTAAGACTTGGTGTGGCCCGCCCTTCCGCATACAGCGGAGCGGGCCCCACCCACCCACCCGCCGCGCTCCGCTTTACTGTCGGAAGGGCGGGTGACAGACGGGCGTGATGCCCCAAGGAGAGTGCCCCGCACGCATGGGTCACCAGACAAAGCAAAACCGCCTGTAGAAGGCACCAGGAGTAAGAAAAATGCGTCATGCAAAAGGCTATCGCCGTCTTAACCGCACTCATGAACACCGCAAGGCCTTGTGGGCCAACATGGCGGGTTCGCTGATTGAGCACGAACAAATCAAGACAACGCTGCCAAAAGCGAAAGAACTCAAACGGGTTGTCGAAAAGCTGATCACACTTGGCAAGCGGGGCGATCTGCACGCACGCCGTCAAGCTGCGGCGCAGTTGAAACAGGATCAGTACGTTGCCAAGCTGTTTGATGTTCTGGGTCCGCGTTATGCAGAGCGTCAGGGTGGCTACACCCGTGTTCTGAAGGCGGGTTTCCGGTATGGCGATATGGCACCAATGGCGATCATCGAGTTTGTCGACCGCGATGTTGACGCCAAGGGCGCGGCAGACAAGGCACGTGTGGCAGCAGAAGAGGCCGCTGACGAATAGGCCGGTCACGGACAGGCCTCCAAGGATTCAAAGCCCGCCGATCAGGCGGGCTTTTTCGATTTCACGCCGATTTGACCAACCCGCGCGCAACCCGCCTTTGGTGACGGTTATAGATCGCCCGAGCGATCACATGAGTATAGATTGCCCGAGACGTCTGATAGATGCCCGGCACCTTGATGAGCCAAGCGATCCAGCGATAGCGAGGCATCTGTTCCCACAGAATCAAAAGAGCGTCCAACCCGACGTAGAGTGTGCCCTCGTGCATGACATGCATCAGCCGTGTTGCCTCATCGGCCGTGACACCCCAATCATTGAGATCGACCTTGTTCAGGTCTTCAAACGCCAGCGGCAAACCAGCTTTGCTTGAATAGCGGGCGTAGTGGCACATTTCCTTGTCGCAGACAGGGCAATCTCCGTTGTAGAGCGCCCGGGTTCTTGCATCATGATCCATAGATTGTCACCTCGTGTGTCACGCAAAAGATATGGTAAGGCGTGACATGCGCCAGAGACGTGGTGTCGCACGTTCGTTCAGATCCTTCCAGCCGGACCATGCATGAAAACGGAGACATGAATGAAATTCCCTTTGTCGTTGTTTGATCTGCAAGGTCTTTTCTTTGGCGTCCTTCTGGCCAGTCTGGGGATCGTGTTTTTGAAGTCGGCCGGTCTGGTCAGCGGCCAGACTGCCGGTTTGGCGTTGCTTTTGTCATATGTACTGACCATTGATTTTGGTCCTTTGTTTTTTGGGTTGTCGTTGCCTTTTTTGATCTTGGCATGGACGCAGCGTGGCCGTGTGTTTGCGATTCGCACAATCGCAGTCGTGATTGGACTCTCTGGGGGGTCGCAGCTGTTGGCGGAGCTGGTTGTCTTTGATCATTTGGATCCGCTGGTTGCAGCCATCTGTGGGGGCGCGTCTGCGGGAATCGGATTGATCGCAATTTTCCGTCACAACGCATCAGCCGGTGGGATGACCATTCTTGCGGTGCTGATCGAAGCACGCACTGGTGTCAAAGCGGGGTGGGTGCAATTGCTTGTAGATGCTGCAATCTTTGCCGTCTCAGCCTTGGTGCTCGACAGTGCATTGATCCTCTACTCGCTTGCGGGGGCGATCACCACGAACATGATCGTTGTTTGGAATTTTGACGTGGAACAGAGTGGCACGGGGCGCCCGGGATATGGAAAGTCCGGATTGAGATAAGTCTGTATTTTTCTGTCGACATCACAGGCCGAACCGTCTATCGATTCCGCCATGACCAACACCTACGCCCAGTTTTGGTATTTTTATTCACCGTGCCATATGGCGGACGGGGGAGTTGGCGCGTTCTGACAAAACGCAAAAACCAGAGGACACACCGAACCGCCCCTC